>JANQGV010000025.1 GCA_028282925.1 Thermodesulfobacteriota bacterium | reverse complement strand
CGTTGGCGTGATACCCTCGCGGCACGCTTTCAGTCGGCGGGCCAACAAACTCGCCCCTGAAAAGCGGGGCTCAAACATGTCGACCCTTATCTCCTCCTGAAATCGTTGCACTCGGCTGCGTTGCAATGGGATTAAAAAGCCCGTAACTGATCAACGGTAAATACTTTTAGTAATCAAATGCTGTATATATTCGTGTTGTTATTATCAGGCACGCTTCCTAAGTAAGCGTTGATTATTGTATCTGAACGTTCTTCAACAGTCTTCTATTGCATGGCTATTCCGGCAGGCTACACGTGTGCATTATTTCTAAGACGGAAAGTCCGATCATCATTAGAGTGGTGGGTACGCAGGGAGTTTCTTAGCTAAGGGTTTCCGTGGAAGTGTATTTTTTTTGAAAGGTCATGCTCAGCTTGTCTTCAAGGATTTTGGCGGTCATGGGCTTTACAATGTAGTTATCAACGCCTGCTTCAATGGCCTGCTTGACTTTTTCCTCGCTGCCTTCCGACGTCACCATGATAAAGGGAATTTTTTGCAGTTCCGGTTCCTGTCGCATTGCGTTCAGGAGGTCTATGCCGTCCATTTCCGGCATCTTCCAGTCGCACAGTATCACATCGTACTTGTTCTCTCTCAGCTTTTCCAGTGCTTCGGGGGCGCTTGCCACGGTATCTATTTTTTGCAGTCCAATCTGGTTGGCGAGGTGAGTAAAAATTTTTCGCATCACCGGTAAGTCATCTACTGCCAGGATTTTAATGTTTTTGTTCAGCATTGTATGCAATCACTGTGGAAATGAATGCATTTGTTTAGATTAATCCATACATTATTTCGGTATATTTTTATTAAACTTTAATTATTTATTGTAAATAACTGTATTTATTGGCTTTCTCTATAATATGTTATGGATCGAAAAGAATGTGCCGGAAACAGTTTAGATGATTTTGCAGCGGAAAAAACAAGCACTTCCATGGCGGGTTATGGCTGCAGGGCATTGCGGATTGCTTTGGCCATAGTAGAGCGTTTTATGGGTTTCATAATCAGTTTTTTTATGCCCAGAGATACTGCCTTTCGGGGGGTTATGGAATGGCTATAGCCGGTACAGAGAATGATGGGCAGATCCGGCCTTATGCGAAGCATTTCGCGGGCAAGCTCCAAGCCGGTCAGATCCGGCATGGTCTGGTCGGTAATGACAAGGTCGAAAGCGTCCGGCCGGGCCTTAAATGTTTCCAGCGCTTCCGTGCTTTTTGTAAAAGCCGTAACCGCATATCCCAGAGAGGAAAGCATTTTTTCAGCAAGAGTAACAATGGCTCCTTCATCGTCCACAAAAAGAATATTTTCCGTGCCGCCGATTGGTTTGCCGACCGATTTGTGCTTTTTGCCCGGTATGGCTCCCTCCGCCGGGGGTATATAGACATGAAAGGTGCTTCCCTTTCCCAGCTCACTTTCCACCGTTATTGTTCCGCCAAGACTTTTTACTATGCCATGTGCCACGGAAAGGCCCATACCGGTACCTTCGGCAGGCCCCTTGGTGGTAAAGAAGGGATCGAATATCCGGTCGATGATGGCAGCGTCCATTCCGGTGCCGGTATCCTGAACGCTGAGACGTAAATACGTTCCCGGTTCGAGGTCGGGAATCCGGGTGCTGATTGAAGCCGTGTCGAGAGTAATGGTGAGCACGGCCTTTTTATCACGCATAGCCTGGGCGGCATTGGTGCAGAGGTTCATGAGTACCTGATGAACCTGGGTTGAGTCGGCGATGATGGTATCTTCACCGGTGGTAACGTGTTTGTTGATTGAAATGGTTTTGGGTATGGATGCCCGCAACAGTTCAAGGGTCTCATTGATGATTGAACTGACCCTTATTTTCTGGACCTTCTTCTCACGATTGCTGCTGAAGGCCAGTATTTTATTAACAAGGTCACGGGCCCGTTCACCGGCAATAAGAATCTGTTCGAAGCAAAAATCAAGGTCCCGCCGCTCAACATTCTTATCATACAGACCCATCTCGGCATAGCCGATGATGGCTGCCAGAATGTTGTTGAAGTCGTGGGCAATGCCGCCGGCAAGAGTTCCGATAGCCTCCATCTTCTGAGCCTGGCGCAAGCGCTTTTCAAGGCTTTTTTCGTGGGTAACATCACGGCCGATGAAGATGTGGTTTGTAATGGTTCCTCCCTGGTCCAGTATGGGGGAGATGGTCACCTCAAGTGTTCCGGTAGAGCCGTCGGCCTTGCGGTTTTTCATCTGACCGTTCCATGCCCGCCCCCGTGAAAGAGTGTCCCATATTTTTTGGTAAAAGAAGGGCTCATCCGGGGCGTTTTTTATCTTGAATGGGTTGCGGCCGATCATTTCTTCGCACTTATACCCGATAATATTGTCGGATGCCGGGTTGGTATATTGTATATTGCCGCCGGGGTCCATAATAATAATGGCTTCGGTTGCCTGCTCAACCGCAGAGCTCAGGCGTGCACGGTCCTCTTCGGTCCGACGCCGTTCGGATATGTCGCGCACAATAGCGGTAATGAAGGTTTTTCCGCCCATGTTCCAGCAGGACATGGACTGCTCCCCCATAAACTCAGTGCCGTCTTTGCGCAGATTGGGGGCATCTATGGTGCGGCCGTTGTGCGTCAGTATACCGGTTCTAAAGAATTTTTTCATGGCGTCTTCGTCGTCCTGACGCATACGCTCGGGAAGCAGCACCTGGACCGGCCGCCCCAGAATTTCCTCGGAGGTATAGCCGTACATCCGCCGGGCGCTTTTGCTCCAGAAAACGATTTTACCGCTGGAGTCGGTGGTGAAAAGAGCATCAAAAATCGACTCTACAATCGACCGAAAACGTTCTTCGCTTTGACGCAAGGCGGCTTCGGCCTGTTTGCGCTCTGAAATGTCACGGATGATGGCGTTGAAGAAAAACTCCTCCCCGATTTTCCAGCTGGACATTGAAAACTCAATCGGAATTTCGGTGCCGTCTTTTTTTCTGCCGGATATCTGCTGCACGCTGATCGCATCGGTTTCAATGCCCGCTTTTAAAAAGTTCTGAAAGGAAGCATTGTCGGATTGTTTGAACCGGTCGGGGACAACGATCTGTACGGACCGGCCCAGGACCTCTTCTTCAGTGTAGCCGAATATGCGCCGGGCGGCACGGTTCCAGAAAATAATGGATCCCCGGTTGTCGGCGGATATTATGGCATCGGGCGAGGACTCGGCAATGGCGCGAAAGCGGTCGTTGTTTTCGCGCAAAGCGTCTTCGGCTCGACGTCGCTCCGTCACATCAGTGGCAGTGGTTATTACGGCCAATCGGCCGTCGGGCAGAGGCCCCAGGGGAGCGGATCTGAAACTCCAGAGCCGCTTGCTGCCGCTCCGGGTAGATATGAAGTGCTCGCCTTCGTCAACGGTATGCTGCAGCTGTTGAAAAACATACTTTTGCGTGTCCGGCTTTTTTCCGTAGGCTTTTTGGAACCAGGTTTCAATGTCGGGTAGTTCCTCCGGGGTATAGCCGCTCAAATCGGTCCAGGCCTTGTTGATCTGGAGTATCGTGCCTTTCTCAGTGTGAATCATGATGGGAAAGGGAGCCTGCAGAAACGATCTGCGAAACCGTTCTTCACTTTCCTTTACTGCGTCTTCAGCCCGGCGGCGCTGGGTATCGTCGCTGCAGACGACAACAATTTCGCCTGAGGGCAGCTTGTAGATAAAATGTTCACGCCAGGCCTTGATTTTTCCATCCTCGTAGAGCTTTACGGGATAATATTCGGTTGCACCGGTTTTCCAGACGCGCCGGAGCACTTCAAGAAGACCGAGCGAGTGGGCGGAGGGAAACAGTTTGAGAACACTCTTGCCTATGAGGGCGCTTTTGGTAATGCCGTCCATCTTCTCAGCCATTTTGTTGAAATCCATAAAAATAAAGTCGGAGCCATTGTCGACGGCCTTAAAAATCACAACACCGTTGCTGATGTGTTCATACAGAGTACGGTAGCGGGTCTCGCTTTCCTGGAGGGCCTCCTGGGCTTTACGCAGGTCTTTTTCGGCATCCAACTGGTCGATGACACGCTCAACAATCGGCGGGAGCAAGTCAAGGGCGGCGATATCTTTAATCAGGTAGTTGCGGGCTCCCAGCTGCATCATTTCAACAATTGCTTTTTCGTTGCCCTGGGCTGTGACGATAAGAAACGGTATGTTGCCGTAGTCCTGCGGCAGTGATTGCACAAGCTCTTTGGCGGTCATGTCCGGCAGGAAGTAGTCGAGGATCAACAGCGGGTTTTTGCTGTCTGCTATTACGTGAACGGCTTCCCCGGCTGTTGCCGCGCTTCGGCAGGTCAGTCCAACGGCACGCAGTTTTTTTTGAAGCAGGGTTGAGAACCCCTGGTCATCCTCGACGACGATGATGGTATAGGCCGACTTTTCTTTCATACACTAGATCCTGCTTTTTATCGGAACGTGACGAGAAAGCCCCGCTTTGTAGCGGAGATGAATCGGCACACTTCTAAGATCAATAATAATCACCGGGATGCCCCGTCTTGCAGGTGTGGAGCATCACATGGTCGGTACTCAATCAAAGCCGTTCAATCCAATGCGGGATAGTGTAAAAATATATATCAGGCAAAGAAACTAAAAAAAAGAATAAAAAGAATGTTGGTCCAATTTAAAAAGCAGCATTAATGTGAGTATTAATACTTAATATTAACATACAAGTTCTTTTTAACAATATATGCTCTCGTTATTATTGCCGTGAATTGCGTAAAAACCGGTTTTCATGGAAGCAGAAATCGACGATTAAAAATGCACGGGGCAGAGCTGATCAAATCTTATAAAAATGCATAATTTATTTTAATGTTTTAATACTGTTGATCGATAAGATAATAATAATATGCAGTAATTACATCATTTTCCCGGAGTCTTTATGGCAAAAGTACTCATCGTTGACGACGACAGTATGATGTGCCAGGTTTTATCAAAAATGCTCAGCCGTATGGGGCATACGGCCGAGTGTGCCGGTACCCTTGCAGAAGGCCGGAGCCGACTCCACGAAGAAGAAAACGATCTGGTTCTCCTTGATGTAAACCTCCCGGACGGAAGCGGTCTTGATTTGCTGTCGGAAATCGGCCAGATTTCGCTTTCTCCGGAAGTTATCATTATTACGGCCCAGGGAGACCCTGATGGGGCCGAACTCGCCATTAAAAACGGGGCCTGGGATTATATTGAAAAACCGGCGACCGTGGACAGAATGAGCCTGCCTATTCTGAGGGCGCTTCAATACCATGATGAAAAGAAAAGCAAGCAACCGTTCAAGGCCCTTAAGCGCGATGCCATCATCGGCAGCAGCCAGCAGATCAGCGCTTGCCTTGACCTGCTGGCCCAGGCCGCCGGAAGTGGTGCACCGGTTTTGATCACCGGTGAAACCGGAACCGGCAAGGAGTTGTTCGCCTGGGCCATTCATGAAAACAGTTCCCGCAATGCTCATAATTTTGTTGTGGTGGATTGTGCCGCGCTTCCGGAAACGCTGGTGGAGAGTGCGCTGTTCGGTTATAAAAAAGGAGCTTTTACCGGTGCCGACAAAGATATGGAAGGGCTCATCAAGCAGGCCCATGGCGGTACCCTGTTTCTCGATGAAATCGGGGAACTGCCTCTGAATCTGCAGAAGGCGTTTTTGCGTGTTTTGCAGGAGCATCGCTTCCGGCCGGTCGGCGCCAAAGCGGAGGATACCAGTGATTTCAGAGTGGTGGCCGCAACCAACCGTAACCTCCAGGATATGGCGGCAGCCGGGGATTTCCGGCGCGATTTGCTGTTCCGTCTTGAATCGATCCTTATCGATATACCGCCGCTTCGTGATCGTACCGAGGACATAAAAGATTTGACCCACTATTACGTGGCCCGATTGTGCGAGCGATACGGCATTCAAACCAAAGGCTTTTCACCGGAGTTTTTTGATGTGCTGTCGGCATACGACTGGCAGGGTAATGTACGTGAGCTGATCAACACCATTGAATGGGCGCTGTCGTCCGCACGTGATGATCCGACCTTGTTCCCCCGCCATCTTCCGCCTCAGATACGGGTTAAGCTGGCGCGGGCTTCAATCGGTAAAAATCAGCATGATGATATCAGTCTGCTCAAGCAGGTGCATCAGGGCACTCTTCCAAAACTCCAGGATTACCGGGCCGATGTGCTTGCTAAAGCCGAAAACAAATATCTGCAGGAACTGCTGCAGCTTGTTCAGGGCGATGTTAAAAAAGCCTGCTCCGTATCAGGCCTTTCCCGTACCCGTCTGTATGCGCTTTTAAAAACCCACGATTTGTCCCTGCGCAAATAATGCACCCTGGAAATTTGAGGCTGCCGGAGAACGCCCATCTCCTGCATTGCGCTCACCCTTCGTCAAAGCACGTACGCCAAATGATCAACAGGAAAAAAAGATTTTCCTGTTGAAGGGAACAAAGCACATACGTGCTTCTTGTTTTCCACTCTCAGGGAAAACAAGCCAACCGCTACGCGGTTGTTTGTTGCCACCAAAGGATATCGCGCACCTTGTGTCTGAACATTCTCCAACAGCCTCCCGGTAAGAAAGTATTCCGGCCAACGTTTCTTACTGCTTAAAATAAACCGACTTTCGACGCTCTTTGTTTGCCGTATTTGTAATCTGTGAAAAGATACGGTTCCAGTTGTTTTACCCCCTCCCGTCGTCGCTTTCCACAAGTCTTTTTAATCGGTACACAGTTGTCCTGTTTCTCAAGACTTGTCTTGTTCCAAAAGACAAAAAAAGGTTTTTTTAGGGGTAACGTTTGCAGGAGTTTTTTTGTTAACTATCTGAAAAATCTTTCTTTTAAATAAAAAAACCTGTTTTTGCTGTTTTGGCACTCCTTTTGTAATCTACATCCTTTGGTATGGATGAAAAAGCAATAAACAGATAACCTCCGCAGCTGTTTTCCATGGAGGACGTATGGCATATACAACGCATCAGACAGGATGTATGGAACCTGACCTTTCCGCAGGTGGAGGTTATATGAAGGTTCTCTTTTTTGCGCCATCCCACGCCGAGGGCAATCGGCGCATTAATGAACTTATTGACAGTTTCACGGAACTAAGCGGCCTGGAAATTTATCGTACCATTGAGAGCCTTTCCCATCGGCTGTGCCAGCCCTATAACAACACCAATGTTGTTGCCGTTCTTTTTGCGACCAATCTTGACACCCTGTCTGAGCTGATGTCGCTGAAGGACCTGCTGGGCGGCATCCGGCTCATACTGGTGCTGCCGGACCGGCAGGCAAAAACCATCGCCCGGGCGCATATGCTCAGGCCGCGATTTATAGCATATGCCGATTCCGATCCGGTGGAGATAACCGCCGTGTTGACTAAAATGCTTGATATTCATGCCGGTTCCAAAAAAGGCGCAGAGAGGTATTAATGCTGAAAACTGCTTTGCACGACAATGCGTTTCTGAAAACAGCCCGGCAGGGCTGGAATACCATTCGGGAGGTCTGTACCGGTTATGCCGGCAGCGTGAAAGTTTTTTTTAGAAAAAAACTTCGTGAGTGGCTGCGGCAACTGCATTCGGTATCCGGTGACCTGGGAACGCTTATAACCACTACTGAAGATGAGTTTTTAATTATCGGCGACAAACTGCATCAGTATTATAAGCAGTCCGGACAGCTTTCCACAATGGCGTCCGATATTGCACAACAAATGGCGGGCGACACCATTGAAAAAGCAATTATCGAGTTTAAGGATATCTTTCAGCGGATAAAACTGCAGGAGCAGGAGTCCGAGCAGAGCATTGAAGATTTGCGGGCGGTACTCAGTATGATTTCAGACATTCAGGGACCGCTGGATTCATTTGAGCAGACCGTAAAAACCCTCAATGTTCTGGCGGTGTGTACACGGATTGAAAACGCGCATTTGAATTCAATTGACACGGGGTTTGATACCCTTGCAGACAGTATCCGCAAACTGGCAATAGAGATCAAGGCAAAATCGGATGAGATTTCAAATCAGATAGGTTCCCTGTGCCCCATGATTCAGCAGGCAATAGCAAAAATCGAGGGACTTAAAAGCGTTCAAAACAGCCGGGTGCAGGTCATTCTTGACAAAACGGCCGCCAATCTCAATACATTAAAGGAGAAAAACAGGCTTTCGGCCGAAAGTGTGTTGCATATGTCGGACAAATACAATGAAATTTATAAAGGCATCGGTGAGATCGTGTCCTCAATGCAGTTTCACGATATTACCCGGCAGAAGTATGAGCATGTACAGGAGGCGGTGGAAGATGTTTCCCGGGTATTCAGGGGCCGGTCGATACAGAAGTCACCGGGTGCATCGGGGCAGTACTGCCGGAGTATGGGTGAAGCCGTGGATGTTATCAGGCTGCAGTCGGCCCAGCTTCAGCATGCCACAGACGGTATGGTAAGTGCCGTGGAGGGCATTATTGCCAATTTAATGGATATCCGGCGGGCAATCGCGGCGATGTGTCTTAAAACAGAGGAGTTGACGGGTGCCGGTGATGCTTCGGATCACTCGTTTCTCAGCGACCTTCAAAAGGATATCGTGAGCATCAGTTCGGCCCTGGAGGAGTACGGCAATGCCCGTAACGAGGTCTCTCATGCCATGGATTCAGTTGCCGAAACGGTCAGAAACGTATCCAAATACATTAAAGATATCCAGCTGATCGGCATGCAGATTGAGCGCATCGCGCTGAATGCGCAAATCAGAGCAGCCCATATCGGTATAGAAGGCGCAGCGCTGGGAGAGCTGGCTGAGGCCATCCAGGGGCTTTCTTCCGAAACAAAAAAGATAACATCGGATGTGTCTAAAAACTTCAGTGCCATAGCCTCTGCGGCTGAAGAACTGCATCAGGAAAGCGACGTCGAGGAAGTGGGCAAAAGCGCGGCAGATCATATGATAAGCGAACTGCGTTCGCTGATGAATACCATTCATGCGCTGAACAGCCGCATGGAAGAGCTGGTGGCCCAGCTCGGCAGGGATTCGCAGGAACTGGAACAGGATATTGAACACACCGCCGCGGGAACGAATGTGCATAAACGTGTTGCCGAGGTTGTAGATCAGGCCAGGGACGTTCTTGACGGCATAGTGGAAAGCTCCGGCACATTAAGCACGCGGCGAGAAAAGCGTGTTGCCACGTCGGAAGATTTGAAAATGCTGGAAGAACGCTACACCATGAACAGCGAGCGTCAGGTTCATCAGGATGTGCTCTGGGGAGACTCGGACCAATTGCCGGACGAGAATATCCCGCCTGCTTCGGAAGCGGACAAGCAGGGTGAAGATAAAGAGCTGGGTGATAATGTGGAGTTGTTTTAATCCATATGAAAGGAGTTTTTAATGAAGCATTCCATTGTGAAGGAGAGCGAAGGCTCCACGCTGGTCCTGCAGGGAGACCTTTCAATTGAATCGGCAGGAGCGGTAAAAGAGGCACTACAGGAAGCAATGGAACAGGCGGAAAGTCTGGCGGTAGATCTGTCGGGTTTCGACAGCGGAGACCTGTCGTTTCTGCAATTGCTGTGTTCAGCGCACAGGGCTTCGGTTCAAAATAATAAAAAACTGTCAATCAGCAAACAATCGGATGCATTCAAACATCTGGTGGTCGCGGCAGGGTTTTGCCGTGCCAAAGGCTGCACGGAAGTAAGTGCAGAAAATTGCCTGTGGATAGGAGGTTCAGAGGATGGCTAAGACAATCATGACGGTAGACGATTCCACAAGTGTACGACAAATGGTCAAGTTTACCCTTTCCGGTGCCGGGTATGATGTGGTGGAAGCGGTCGACGGGCGGGACGCTCTTGCAAAATTGCAGAACACCCATGTCGACATGATGATAACCGACCTTAATATGCCCAATCTCGACGGAATCGGTTTGATTCGGGCTGTTCGCTCGGATACGTCGCACAAGTTTATGCCGATTATTATGCTTACAACCGAATCGCAAGACACAAAAAAGCAGGATGGAAAAGCGGCCGGGGCGACCGGATGGATAGTAAAACCGTTCAAGCCCGAGCAACTCTTAGGGGTCTTGAAAAAAGTTTTGGGGTGACCATATTCGTCAACAGTGATATCCGGTTGTCGTTGCACGGAAACCGATACGCATTTCACAACAACACACCATGAAAGCGGGGTGCAGTATGGATAATGCAAAAGAGATATTTCGTGAAGAAGCGTATGAGTTGCTGGAAGAGTTATCGTCGACGCTTTTGGAGCTTGAGCAGCAGCCCGACGACCTTGACCTGGTTGGAAAAGCTTTCCGGGCATTGCACACGATTAAAGGTTCAGGGGCAATGTTCGGATTCGACGAACTGGCCGGGTTTGTACATGATATTGAAACCGTTTTCGACCGTATCAGGGACGGGGGACTACAGGTTACAAAGAAGATTATCGATTTGACCCTGGCATCGTGCGATGTGATCAAAAGTATGGTGTCACCCGACGGCGAAGGTTTTAATGCCGAACTTCAAAAGCAGATTTCAGAACAGTTTGCACTGATGGCGGAAGAAAAAGCCGATACCGGGGATGAAGAATCCAGCCCAGAGGAAGGAACTGAAAATGCTGAGTCGGAAAAACCTTTAACAACCCACCGTATCCGGTTTCGTCCGGAAAAAGACCTGTTTCTCTCCGGAACAAACCCCCTGCTGCTGTTGAATGAACTCCGGGATCTCGGCGACTGCAGCATTACCGGTCAGACCGACGAAATACCGCCCTTTGCGGAAATGGACCCTGAAAACTGCTATACGTACTGGGACATAATCATTACGACCGATCGCGGAATGGCGGCGATTAAGGATGTTTTTATTTTTATTGAAGACGGTTGCAACCTGGAAATCGATACCATCAAGCCGGAAACAGAAGATGGAGCCGAGAGTAAAAAGCTGGGAGAAATTCTTGTTGAGCGGGGTGATGTTACACCGCAGACGCTTGATCACGCCCTCGGAGCGCAAAAGAAAATCGGTGAGGTTCTGGTTGAAACAGGTACGGTCGGCGTCGGCATTGTAGCGTCGGCCCTGGCCGAGCAGGAGCATGTCAAACGTGTACAGGGCGAGAGAAAACAGTTTGAAGTCTCTTCCAGTATCAGGGTCGCCGCCGGTAAAGTCGATACCCTTGTGGACCTTGTGGGAGAAATGGTCACGGTGCAGGCGCGTCTTACCCAGACCGCGGCACGGGAGAAAAACCCTGAACTGACCATGATAGCCGAAGAGGTGGAGCGTCTCACGGCGGAACTGCGTGACAATACCATGAGTATCAGGATGCTGCCGATCGGCACGACATTCAGCAAATTTAAACGAGTGGTGCGTGATCTTTCTGCGGAACTGGGTAAGGATGTGGCCCTGATTACCGAAGGGGCCGAAACCGAGCTTGACAAAACCGTTATCGAACGTCTGGGAGACCCGCTCATGCACCTGATCCGCAATTGCATCGACCACGGCATAGAGCCTCCCGAAGCCAGGGAGGCGGCAGGTAAACCTCGCCAGGGTACGATCTACCTGTCGGCAAGCCATTCAGGCGCCCATGTTGTTATTCAAATCGATGATGACGGGGCCGGTATGAATACCGAGGCGATTCGGGGGCGGGCAATCGAACGGGATCTCATCAAACCCGACGCGGTTTTATCGGATAAGGAAATATTTGAACTTGTTTTTGCCCCGGGCTTTTCAACCGCACAGAAAGTTACCAGCGTCTCCGGCAGGGGCGTAGGAATGGATGTGGTACGGCAGAATATCGATGCTCTTCGGGGTACCATCGATATCAGCAGTGATAAAAGCAAGGGCACAACCGTTACACTGAAGTTGCCTTTAACCCTGGCGATTATCGACGGGCTCCTGGTCCAGGTAGCCTCCAGCTATTATGTATTGCCGCTTTCGATTGTGGAAGAGTGTATTGAATTGAGCCGGGAAGATATTGAAGAAATGCACGGCAAACAGGTGGCCAAAGTGCGGGGAGAGCTTGTGCCGTATGTCTGTTTGCGGGAGCATTTTTCACTTGACGGCAGCCGTCCGTCACTGGAACAGATTGCTATTTGCGAGCTTGACGACCAGCGGGTCGGATTCGTAGTGGACAGCGTTATCGGCGGTCACCAGACCGTTATCAAAAACCTCGGGAAGATGTACAGGAATATCGACGGACTGTCGGGTGCAACGATCCTGGGCGATGGTACCGTGGCATTGATTCTTGACCCGGGGAAGCTGGCGCAACAGGTGGAACAGCAGGTAGCGGTTGCCTAGCTGCTTCAATAGTGTAAACATACAATCGGACAAGAGGGCTGAGTGATGGATCATGAACGATTTTGTTTACACTACGTGGGTGTAGAAATACGGGTGGGTAAGGGGTGTGCTATCGGCATGTATTGCTGAAAAACTTTTGTTTCAGCAAAGACATGCTCCGAATGTCACCATTAACCATCAAAGTGGGGAGCGAGTACCATGAGTTGGAAAAACTTAAAAATAGGACAAAAGCTCGGTATAGGCTTTGGATTAGTCCTGGTTCTTCTCACAGTTACCGGTGCACTGACCTATACCGGAGTCGGAACCATAGTCGGTAACGCCGAAGAGGTCATCAGCGGCAACAAGCTCGACGGGTTGCTGGCCCAGCGGGAAGTCGACCATTTGAATTGGGCAAATAAAGTCAACGCGCTCTTGACGGATAAAAACATTTCAAAACTGTCGGTGCAGACCGACCCGAAAAAATGCGGTTTCGGGAAGTGGTATTACAGTGACCGTCGAAAACAGGCCGAGCGTCTTGTGCCGCAGCTGAAAGGACTTTTTGCCGAGGTGGAAGCACCCCATACAACGCTGCATGAGTCGGCCGTCAGGATCGGCAGGGTTTTTCGCCAGGCGGATCTGGAGCTGGGTGATTTTCTGCGTGAAAAGAAGATCGACCATCTCCTGTGGACCCATAAGGTCAAGGATGTATTTCTGGATGCAACAAAGAAAGAGCTGGGCGTTCAGATGGATGACCACAAGTGTGGTCTGGGAAAATGGATGTATTCGGCAGACACCGCTCAAAGAAAGCAACAGGATCCCACATTTGCAGCGGTTATGGACACTATTGAAGAGCCCCACAGCCGGCTGCATGAAAGCGCCAAAAAAATTCAGGCTTTGCTTGATGAAGGACGGCGCAGCGAGGCCATAGAGTATTTCGGCAAGACAACCATGCCTGCAGCCCAAAATACGCTGGCGGCTATTAACGGCGTGCTTGCGTGGCAGGAGCAGCAGGTAAAAGGTATGCTGGAGGCCAACAGGATTTACGCTTCAGAAACCCAGCCTTCGCTGGTCAAAATACAAAGCCTGCTCGAAAGGATACGGAAAACCGCCCGGGAAAACATTATGACCGATGAAGCAATGCTGGGAGCGGCCCGGGGAACCCGTCGCAATGTGTCGGCGATTGCGCTGGCGGCCCTCATTGCAGGCCTGGTCATGGCGGGAATTATCAGCCTGGGAATAACACGCCCGATTTTAAAAGGAATAACCTTTGCCCGCCGGATTTCCAACGGCGACCTGACGGCATCCATCAACCTCGATCAGAAAGATGAAATCGGCATGCTTGCCGATGATCTGAAGGCTATGGCCGCAAAGCTGCGCGAGGTGATCGGCAGTGTGCGCAGCGGGGCCAATCACGTCAAGCAAATGGCTGAAAACGTTAAAACAACGGCTGATACGGTTTCATCAACCAGTGAAGAGATGAGCTCCAGCGCGGAAGAAATGTCCCAGGGAGCAAACGAACAGGCTGCAGCGGCCGAGGAAGCCTCGAGTTCCATGGAACAGATGGGCGCCAATATCAAGCAAAATGCCGACAATGCATTACAGACGGAAAAAATCGCGCTGCAGGCGGCACACGATGCACGGGAAGGCGGCAGCGCAGTCGAAAAAACCGTGACCGCCATGCGGGACATAGCGGGCAGGATTTCCATTATTGAAGAAATTGCCCGTCAGACAAACCTTTTGGCTCTCAATGCGGCAATTGAGGCCGCCCGGGCCGGAGAGGCCGGAAAAGGGTTTGCGGTTGTGGCCTCCGAGGTACGGAAGCTGGCTGAACGCAGCCAGACAGCGGCCGGAGAAATCAATAATTTGTCGGCCTCAAGCGTTGAAATAGCGGAACAGGCCGGAGAATTGCTGAAAAAAATAGTGCCTGATATTCAAAAAACCGCCGAGCTTGTCCAGGAAATCAGTGCGGCCTGTAATGAACAGAATTCCGGGGCAGACCAGATCAACAATGCCATTCAGCAGCTTGATCAGGTTATACAGCAAAATGCATCCTCGTCTGAGGAGATGTCGTCAAGCTCCGAGAATATGGCCTCCAGTGCCGAGGAAATGGCGGCCAGTGCCGGTGAGATGACCGAGCAGGCCCGGCGTTTGCAGGATACCATTGGGTTCTTTAAAACTGGAGACGATACCGGGAACGGTGCACTTTTTATGCAACAGTCCGTACGCTTTCAGTCCGTGCCGCAGCCTGAACAGCAGAAACCTCTATCCGTCGCACCAGAAGCAGCACCCGGTACGACTCAGCTGACTGAAACTCCGGCGCAGGGAAAAAAACAGTCCCAGGGGTTTGCGCTTGATATGAGGTATAAAAAAAGCGGTGACGATGAAGAAGAAAACGAATTTGAAAAATATTAAGGCTTCATAGCCTTTATGCGGGGGTTGCCGGTTGCACACGGGTGTGATCGTACCGCCCCTGTATGAAATAACGCACAGGATAGTATATGGATAACGGAGTTACAGCACTTTCACAGGAGCGACTTACCATATCGGGTATGAGTGAGAAACTGTTTGGCCGTTTCAGCCAATTCATTGAGGGGAACGTCGGCATAAAGATGCCGCCCTCCAAAAAAACCATGCTGGAGGGACGTTTGCGGAAACGGATGCGCAAGCTCGGCTATACGTCCTATGATACATATGCAGATTATGTATTCAGCGAAAAAGGGCGACAACAGGAAATTGTGCATATGCTGGACGTCGTCACAACCAACAAGACCGATTTCTTTCGTGAACCGTCCCATTTCGAGTACATGAAACAAAAGGTTTTGCCTGATTTTATCTCCCTGGAGGGGCGGTGCGCCCGGGCGCATTTGCGTGTGTGGAGCGCGGGATGTTCAACCGGAGAGGAGCCGTATACACTGGCAATCGTGCTCAGCGAATTCGGCGAACAGTATTCCCAGTTTCGTTTTTCGATCCTGGCGACCGACCTTTCCACCCAGGTTCTGGAAAAAGCAAGTGCCGGAATCTATGATGATGAAAAAATTGAACCGATAGCACCCCAGATCAGAAAAAAATATCTCTTGCGGGGCAAGGGCAGCAAGAAGCATCTGGTGCGCATTGTGCCGGAATTGCGCAACGCTGTAACGTTTCGGCGCCTCAATTTCATGGACAACGATCTCAATGTTAAGGAGAAAATGCATATTATTTTCTGCCGAAACGTCATTATCTATTTTGATCGGCAGCGGCAGGAAGTGCTGCTTAACAAGTTTTGCCGGTATTTGCACCCCGGCGGTTACCTTTTCATGGGGCACTCCGAAACTCTGAGCGGATTGGATGTGCCGCTCCGGCAGGTTGCCCCGACGGTATACAGGCTGAGTGTATGAGCAGGCATACGGACATGGTTAAAGAAATTTTTCTTAAACCGGCAGGTATGTATTTCGGTGAGGGGCCGAGCCGTGTTAAAACAATACTCGGCTCCTGTGTTTCGATAACCATGTTTCACGCCGGTTCACAGTTTGGTGCCATTTGCCATGCGGTTTTGCCGTTCAGCAAAGAGGCGGTCGGGGAACCGGAGCCGTATAAGTATGTCGATACGTCGATAGTGTGTATGTTGCGGGAGTTTAACGTCCGTGGTATTGTGCGGGATGAAATACAGGTTAAACTCTTCGGCGGGGCCCATATGTTTGCCGAGGAAAACCTGCGTAGAAAACACATGACGGTGGGCAGCAAGAATCTGGAGACCGCCATAAAGATGCTCGAAACAGAGGGTTTGCGCCTCCAGTCCTATAACATAGGGGGCTTGTACGGACGTAAAATACATTTCTACACCCATACGGGCGAAGTATTCATAAAACAACAGAAAAACAGCCTGCTGAACCAGGCTGCCGGTGAAAACCGTCAAAAAGCGGCAATATGTCTTCTTCAGGAACAGAGACTTCAGGCAATTCGAAATAACGTTCTTCTCAAAAACATTCAGAAAGATGCCGGGATATGAAAAAGAAAAAAATACGGGTGCTCGTGGTTGATGATTCGGCGATCGTGCGGCAGACTATGGAAGATATTTTGAATTCGGACCCCCGTATAGAGGTTATGGCAACCGCAGCCGACCCGTTTATTGCCGCCGAGAAAATTGCAAAAGAGGTGCCGGATGTTATTACCCTGGATGTTGAAATGCCACGCATGGACGGCATCACTTTTTTACAGAAAATCATGAGTCAGCATCCTATGCCGGTGGTGATCTGTTCGACTCTTTCAACATACGGGTCACAGACGGGCTTGAAGGCACTCGAGTGCGGTGCTATAGAGGTTATTCAGAAGCCGCAACTGGGCACAAAACAGTTTTTGAAAGAATCGAAAGTCAGGATATGCGATGCGGTGCGTGCCGCGCATGTTGCCCAGATGAAAAAAATTTCGCCGCCCAAGAAGGTGGAGCCGAAATTAACGGCCGATGCCGTTATCGCCAAGCCGAAAGCCGCCTCACGAGCCATGGTGGAGACAACCGAGAAAGTTGTAGTGGTGGGCGCCTCAACGGGCGGTACGGAAGCATTAAAGGTGTTTCTGGAATCCATGCCCCAGGACAGTCCGGGTATTGTTATTGTTCAGCATATGCCCGAAAAGTTTACCTCGGCTTTTGCAAGCCGGCTTGACGGCATCTGTGATATTACGGTCAAGGAAGCGGCCAGCAACGATACGGTCATACGGGGACGGGCGCTTATTGCGCCGGGAAACCAGCACGTTCTGCTAAAACGCAGCGGTGCCCGGTATTTTGTGGAAGTGAAAGAGGGGCCGCTTGTCTCACGCCACCGGCCGTCGGTTGATGTTCTGTTTCGGTCGGCGGCCCGTTATGCCGGCAGTAATGCTTTGGGGGTCATCATGACCGGTATGGGTGATGACGGAGCCCAGGGTATGAAAGAAATGAAAGATGCCGGGGCCTTTAACATCGCGCAGGATGAGAAAACCTCGGTTGTGTTCGGGATGCCTCAGGAAGCAATTAAACGGAATTGTGTGGACAAGGTTCTGCCCCTGGAGTCGATCGCAGGATATGTAAGGAACCACAGTTGAATAGTGCTTTTGCTATGAGAGGGACACGGTATGGCTATGACTGCTGAAAGCGTGCAGCCACGGCAGTATGAAAGTGCGGCGTTTCTTGAGGCAGCACGTGAGTTTCTCAATTATTCTGATTTCGAAGATGCAGCCAAGGCTATTTTTGCGTCCTGCCATAGAGCGGTTCCGGCCACCGCCGCCTATGTTTTTATCAACAAAAAGGACTTGCAGCAAAATGCCTTTTTGTTTCTGAGGGACAAGGACGGCACCATTTCTACGCGCTATCCGGAAGCGCATCTGGATTCCGAAGCGTTCGTACTTACCGAGCCGGTCTATTCAAACGCATACAGGCACAGTGAGTTTGTCGGATATATGCCGGAAGGGCACCGGGAGCTTGAAAATATCCTGTTCGTTCCCATGATCGTCAAAGACGAAACGATCGGTGTTTTTGCTCTGGCAAACAAGGCGGACGGCTTTACCGACCGCAATATGCGCTTTGCCGCCGGTTTCGGTGAACTGGTGGCAATCGCCTTTTATAATAATCGTATCATGCAATCGGTGGAAAAGAGTGAAAAGCGGTTTCGGTCGGTTGTTGAAAATGCATACGATGCAATTGTGACCTTCGACAGTGCCGGAAAAATCGTTCTTTGGAACAAGGCGGCCGAGCACATATTCGGGTATACTTGTGACGAGGTCATGCACAAATCCTTTTCAATGCTGCTCCCGGTCCGCCTTCGGGATATGCACCAGGATTTTTTTGACCGGGGGGATTTGTTTGCAAACTTCAAAATGCCCGACCCGACCACATCGGATTTTCCAGGGCTGCGTAAATGCGGTGAAGAGTTTCCCATAGAAATATCATTTGTTCCGGTTGAAACAGCGGAAGGTCCGTGCCTTACCTGTTTTATCCGGGATATTACCAACCGCAAGCAGGCGGAACAGGCTTTGCACGAAGCAAAGGAAGCCGCTGAAATAGCCAATAAATCCAAAAGCGAATTTCTGGCCAACATGAGTCATGAAATACGAACACCGCTGAATGGTATTATCGGCATGACGGAACTGTTGTTTGATACCGATCCGAGCGAAGAGCAAAGAGAGTTTCTGGGCCTCATGAAGCAGTCCTCCGACGCACTTTTGGGCCTGATCAATAATATCCTTGATTTTTCGAAAATTCAGGCCAAAAGAATGGAGCTGGAAGAGTCGGGGTTTGAATTATATACACTCATGGATGCGCTGATCAAATCTTTTGCCATAAAAGCCAGGCAAACAGGGTTGGATTTATTATGCTCTATCGACCATGAAGTGTTTCCCAAACTCTATGGCGATCCCGGGCGACTCCGCCAGATTTTAAGTAATCTTATTGATAATGCCATCAAGTTCACTGAAAAAGGCGAGGTGATTGTAGGGTGCAAAGTCATCAATACCGGTCGAACGAGGGAACGGGGCCAGACCGACGCGTATGAAAAAACCGTCACCCTGGTTTTTTCCGTTAAGGATACCGGCATCGGGATTTCAGAAGGAGCAAAGAAGGTAATATTTGAAAGTTTTACCCAGGCAGACGGCTCAGCCACGCGTAAATATGGAGGCTCGGGGCTGGGGCTTGCGATTTCCAAGGAATTGGCAGAACTTATGGGCGGCGAAATCGGGGTTGAAAGCGAAGAGGCAAAAGGCAGTACGTTTTACCTGACACTGCCTTTCAGAGTGTACTCTCCCGAACTGCATGAAGACGGTTTGCATGAGTCCACGGCGGAAGGCACCAGCCGGGTGATGATTGTAGATGCAAATACTCCCCGGGCGTCCCGCATGAGCAGGATTATGGAGGGTTCGGGAAGGGTGGTTGTTTGTGCCGATTGCGGAATTACGGCACTGGAGGAGTTGCAAAAAACCGCCGTTTCCGGCCTGTCTTTTGCCGCAATGCTGATTGAGTACAGCCTGCCGGATATGGAAGGCTTTGAACTTGCATCGACTGTTTTGCAGCAGTACGGCAGTGCCGCGCCCAAGTGTATCCTGCTTGTTTCAGCCGGGCTTAAGGGGGATATTGCCCGCTGTCGTGAAATCGGCATAGCAGGATATTTACAGCGGCCGATCGGCAAGGCAACCATTGTCAACACCCTGTTTGCCGTGCTGCATGGAAACGTTTCCGATGTTGTGACGCGATTTTCCATCGAGGAAGGGACTAAAAAACTGCGCATTCTCGTAGCGGAAGACGACTCGATTAACCAGATGGTTGCCAAAAGCCTCCTTGAAAAGCAGGGATGGGAGATTTCGCTGGTCGGTACGGGAAGAGAAGCGGTTAGCGCCCTTGAGAAGGAAATGTACGACATTGTCCTGATGGATGTTCAAATGCCGGACATGGACGGCATTGAGGCAACCGCGGTTATCCGCAAGCCGGACTCCCCGGTTTTGCAGCATGATATTCCTATTTTGGCCCTTACCGCCCACGCACTGAAAGGGGATCGGGAACGGTTCCTCGAAGCGGGTATGGACGGGTATGTTCCGAAGCCCCTGGAGTTCGGCGCGCTGGTGACGGCCATAGAGGATCTTTTGTCTCATAAAGGCACCAATGCCGGGACGCCTGAATTGCCGCAGGAAGGCACCAGTGTTCTTGCTGTGGAAAAAGCACTTGCCCGCCTGGGCGATGATGCAGAGTTGCTGCATGAAATATGGAAAGAATTTATTATTGTTGTTCCGGATAAAATGTGTATTTTGAGTGAAGCGCTGGAGCAATCCGACCTGTTTCAAATCGAGCGGCTTGCCCATTCCCTGAAGAGTTCTGCAGGGACTGCCGGGGCCGAGCGAATGCGGAATGCCGCCGTGGGGCTTGAGCGTGCAGCACGTCAGCAGGACCTTGAGACGGTCCGGTCGTTTTACAAAAGCCTCGCCCAGGAGTTTGAGCAATTTCGGGAAGTCCTTGCCGACAAGGAAAAATCCGCTCTGGGGGCGGGGAGTTGATTCCTATACGGTGAAGAGGGGATTCCTGCCGACAAAATAACGGCATTACTATTACTATATTAAGGAGGACGCGTATGAGGACGCTTATTGTCGAAGATGAATTCACCAGTAGGATGGTATTGAAAAAAATATTTTCCGCCTATGGGGAATGTGACATCGCGGTTGACGGAAATGAGTCGATTGAAGCGTTCAAGCTGGCGCTGGATGATAAATATCCCTATGACCTGGTTTGTATGGATATTATGATGCCGAATATGGATGGGCGGGAAGCACTGCAGAAAATACGGGAAATTGAAAAAGAGAAGGGCATCAAGGGCTCACGGGAAGTTAAAGTCATTATGACCACAGCCCTTGACGACCCCAAAAGCATTGTCGGATCATACATGGAAGGGGCCACGGCATATATTACAAAGCCTATCTTGAAAGATAAAATCCTTGAGGAAGTACGCAAGCTCGGCTTGATTGAATAATATTTTATCAAAATGGCTGTGTTTTGGGGAGAGACATGGAACCGGCCGGGAAAAAGTCCGGAAGTAACGATGCGGTAAGCACCTATTTTGCTCCGCCCGAGAGGCTGTCGGATGCCGATGTTAAAGAAATAGCGGAACTGGCGACGCAAAATCCGGTTATTCAGGTTGTGCTGGAGTCGGTGGGCGGTTTTGTGCTCGTTTTGAATACGCATCGTCAGGTGCTGGCGGCAAGCCGTGAGGTGCTGGTTGCCCTTGATCTGCGGGAACTTAATACCTTTGCGGGTTTACGACCCGGCGAACTGCTTAACTGTGAGTATGCTGAACAAGGTCCCGGCGGCTGCGGAACCTCGCAACACTGCAGTGCCTGCGGGGCTGTGCTTGCAATAATGACCTGCCAGTGGACCGGCCAGCCGGCCTCCGATGAATGCCATATGACCATGATGCGCAAAGGCGCGTTGGAGAGCCTGG
This sequence comes from Thermodesulfobacteriota bacterium, assembly GCA_028282925.1. Classification (GTDB taxonomy): domain Bacteria; phylum Desulfobacterota; class WTBG01; order CAIYCZ01; family CAIRTM01; genus JANQGV01. Next base: position 1,776 of record JANQGV010000025.1, on the reverse strand, counting down.
AGTTTCAGGTAAAGGCTACACCGATTACCATATCCGGGCATGACTTGATTATATTCGTGCTGCACGATATCAGTTCCCTGAAGCGCCGCGAAGTGCTTGAGCGCATATTTATTCACGACCTGCGAAATACCCTGACCAGCCTGATGGGGCTCAGCGAACTTCTGTCGGAAGATGGGCGGCGGTCGGTAAAAAATCCGGTAGATATCGCCCGGCGGATTGTGAAAATTTCTAAAAAACTATCGTCGGAAGTGAGCGACCAGGAGTTGCTGTATCGTGCGGAGCACGGCCAGCTCCGGATGAACACAACATGGGCACAGGCTCAGAATCTTATGGATTTTCTGGCAATGACCTTTGACACCCATGATGCCGCCGCCGGAAAAAACCTTATCATCGAAAAACCCGATGATCAGACTCCTTTTGAAACAGATGTGACGCTGTTGTCCCGGGTGTTGACCAATATGGCGGTCAATGCCCTCGAAGCCACACCCGACGGTGGAACCGTGGACGTCCACTTTGAGCGGAAAAGGGGCAGCCCCACATTTTCAGTGCATAATATCGGGGTTATGTCCGAAGAAGTGGCTTTGCAGGTTTTTAAACGTTCATTCAGCACGAAAGCGCCTAAAGGAAGGGGGCTGGGTACCTACGGTATGAAGCTGTTCGGCGAACAATACTTGGGCGGTTCAGTATCCTTTGTCTCTACCGAGCAGGGCGGCACCACATTTACCATCGCTCTGCCGAAAGTGTAACGGCTGCAGGCAGTAGAGTCATGCCGGGTATGTTACACTTTGTTCATTTCACCCTTTAATACCGGACTCGGCTTGAATTTAAGCACATTTCTGCCGGATATTGTCAGTGGGTTGCCTGTCTGGGGGTCCCTGCCGCGGCGTTCATGCTTCTTTTTTACTTCAAATGTTCCAAAACCCGATATTTTGATATGGCCTCCGGTCACCAGGTTCGTCTTGATCATTTCGAAGATCTTCTCAACAATATCGTACGATTCTTTCTTAGAGAGGCCGATCTTATCCTGAATAGCGCTTACCAGTTCTGTCTTGGTCATGGTTATCCCCCGTAGGAAATAAAAAAACCCGGATGAGTTTTCCGAAAACAGCGTTAACTCATCCGGGTTTTTCGTGCATTACTTTTTGGCTTTCTTCTTGACAACTTTTTTCTTGGCCGGTTTCTTTTTGGCTACTTTTTTTTTGGCCGGTTTTTTCTTTGCGGCTGCTTTCTTTTTGGCCGGTTTTTTCTTTGCAGCAGCTTTCTTTTCTGCAGCTACGGCCTTCTTCATGTCGCCTTCGAGCTTCTTGATGCGAGCTTTGGCAGCCTTCAGTTCCTTCTCGATTTTAGCCACGGATTTCTTTTTTGCAGCGAGCCAGATTTTAATTTGTTTTGAACTAGCCATAATGTATCCTTCCTTGTGGGTTTATGGATTTTTAATTATTATCGGAAAGGAAATATATAACTTAAATAAAAAAAAGCATTATTATTAGAAATCGTCGTTTGTTTTTTTAAATAGCAGTGTTTCGATTAACATTTCATGAATAAATCATTAATCACGAGCAAAGAAATAAAAACAAACGTATCCGGCTCAAAATTGTATTCATCATAGAATTTGAGAGATACATCTCGTTGTGCGTAGGAATTTTCACCGGAAAAGCTGTTCTCGGAGTGGTTTAGTACCCGGTTTGGCGGTCGATGGTGCGGTACTGGATGGCTTCTGATATGAATTCCGATTGTATGGTGTCCGAGCCTTCCAGGTCGGCAATGGTGCGGGCA
>JANQGV010000018.1 GCA_028282925.1 Thermodesulfobacteriota bacterium | reverse complement strand
AGCCGGGGCGGCCCCGCCTGTCTTGAACGCTTCTGCAAGCTCACCCACCAGTTTGTCTATCCGTTCCTGCCGGGCCTGATCGTCGGCGGCCTTCTGCTTCTTGAGCGCTTCGGCCAGAAAAGCAGCCGCAAACTGGTCGCCGGGATTGGCCTTGGCAGCCCTTTGAAACGATGACAGCGCTCCCTGGGTGTCTCCCATACGCTGCATGGCATAGGCCTGGTTGGCAAAGATCACCGAGCTTTCGGGGTTGGACTCGGCTGCACGAGCATAGTACTCGGATGCCTTTTGCATGTCGCCCCGGGATGAATGAACCCGGGCAATACCGTTAAAGGCTTCCGCTTTTTGCCACCTGATACCGCCTTTGCGGTCGACGGCCTTTTGGAAGTTTTCCAGAGCACCGTCAAGGTTCCCCTGCGCCAGCAGTACCTGGCCCTGAATAACACTTGAATACATATTATACGGTGCAATTTCAAGACATTTCTTACTCATGTCAAGTGCCGTACCATAATCTCCCTGGGCATACAGCACCGCGGCCATTCCCTCGAGCCTGCGGGGGTCGTCGGCCTCCAACCCCTCAAAACCGCGCCGGGCTTCTTCTATCTTATCATTGTGCAGCAGGGCGTAGGCCTGCAGGTAGGGATCGCTCTCAACCCCCTTCTCCATGCCCGGCCGGAAGAAGACCAGCAGCAGGGCCACCACCGCCACGGCGATTGCTGCGCCCAAAATCATCCCCTTTTTGCCCGATGCCGGGGCCGCTTCCGATTCAAACCGGATGGTTTCGCTGGCAGTGCTGCGCAGTTGGGCGGCTTCGCCGAATCCGTGCGATGCCTGCGCCGCGGCCTGGGCGTCCTCTTCTTCGTCCTGGGCAAAATCGAAGTAACTTGCTCCGGGGTCACCGTAAAGCATATAGCTGGCCCAGACAATGGTGTCCTCACCGTATTCTTTCACCAAGGCCATCCGGGCCTCACGCATGGCTTCGCCTATGGTTGCTCCTTCCAGCATGGCCTGGTAAAACTCCACGGCAAAATGCTTGCCGGGTTCATCCAGTATTTCCCAGAACGTGCCGACATAGTGCTGCACTCCGGAAAGCAGGAACGCATTGGCAAGACCGAAAATTTCCTGGCTGTAACTTGCGTCCAGCGACCACTCTTCAGTCTGGCCGGACTGACAGGCATTGCAGAACACCAGGGCCGGCATAGGCCTGCCGCCCACCAGCTTCATGATATCCGACGAGGTAAACTTGCCGCCGTCCAGCAGCCAGCCGCTGTTTGAGGGGTCTTCCATATCGTAGTCTGCGTGCCCGGCATAGTGGACCATATCAAAATTGCGGATTTTCTCCATAATGAAGTCGGCTGTTATCTGCCCGCTCCTCTGGTTGGCGCTGATAAAAGACGCGTTCTGGTCGAGTTGCTCGCGAATGGCCTGGCCTTCGGCAAAGGAATTTTCCAAATCCCCGCGCGGGTCGGAAACGATCAGCATCTTCAGCGGCCGCGAAAGCTCACGCTGCTTGATATTAACGATGCTCTGCTTGGTTTTAACCAGCCGACCCATATTGAATTTTTGGCACAGGAACTGCTCTCCGTCGTAGAACAGCTCCCAGGGTATCTGCACCAGGGTGTCTTCAACATGAAACACAAGGTCGTCCACCGTTGCATTGCGCAGGGTCTCCTTGGCCGATGCCGACAGCAGATCGTCAAACAGCACCTGCCCCACATCGCGCATCTTGGCCAGTATGTCCTTGGAAACCTTGCCGCGGGTGTTGGCCCGATTGAGCAGATCCGTAATCTCCTGGCAGCGCTCGCTGATTTTACTCATCGAAACCTGCATTTCCTCATAGGGCCGTATGGTGCTCTGTCCCAGGTCGGACTTTTCGGCCGCGGTGATTTTCAGGGTGTCCTGGTCGCGGCTGATATCGATTTCCAGCCGTTTCCTGAGTGCCCGGCGCTTACGGGCCGTCTTTGCAGCCGGCGTTCCCCGGGTAAGGCCCGCCATGGCCTCTTCTTCGGCCCACACAACCCGGTACACGTCGATGGCCTCTTCCTTGCCCTTCACTTTGGTCTGGCTTGCAAAGCGGCAGATAATATCATCGGTCTTGCGGACTTCCTGATACACCGCCTCGGAAATCATAATCTCGTCCGGGTCGGTCAGGGATTCGACCCTGGCAGCCACATTGACCACATCGCCGAAAATATCACTCTTTTCAACCAGGCCCTCTCCGGTGTTGATTCCGATGCGAACATGGATCTGATCCTTTTTTTCCTTTTTGTCGCTGTTGTATTCGTACAGGACCTCCTGCATGGCTATGGCCGCACGCACGGCATCTTCGGGCTCTTCAAAAGCCGCCATAATCGCATCGCCGATGGTCTTGATAACCCGGCCGTTTCGTTCTTCAACACAGGGAAACAACATTTCATTGTGTTTCTGGACCATCAGGCGGCCCTCGATATCACCGTAGGTCTCAAAGAAGTTGGTAGAGCCCTTGATGTCGGTAAACATTACCGTAACATGGTGGGCGAACTTTTCCTTCAGTTGTTCATCAAGTTTCTGGCGTTCCCGGAGTAAATTTTCAATGCTGGCGCCCCCCCCGGGAGACTCCTCCATTTCTTTCTTTTCTTTGTCCTCAGCCATTCTATTACTCCTTGATAGAAAGTTTCACTTCCCCTAACTTTTTCTTATTGTCCCAAGCAATTAATGTGTACTCGCCGAATACAATATTCTCGAAAAGCGCTTCACCGTGTTCGGCGGAAAACGACTCCAGCTCCCGGCTGCCGTCACGCAGGTCAAGCCGCACCCCGGGGAAAAGCTCGCCGGTCCGGGGGTCGGTTGCCGTTATTTTAATATCGGTTGCATTGGCTCCCGTTTTTTCAATCTCGATATCAAGCTTTACATCTTTAAACTCTTTCTCGAGAACCACCAGGCTCTTGGATATTACTTTCTGGGAACCACGGACATATACGAACTCCGGCTGTTTCATGGAAAAAAGGCCGCGCAACTCATCCCACAAGGAAACAAGTGACCCGCGTGCCGATTTCAAGAACTGTTCAAGGCCCGCTTGCTTCCCGGCCTGAACATACCCCAGCACCGTATGCTGCAGATGGTCCGGCACCTCCACGTGTTCCTGTTCAGGCGCTTCTTCGGCAAACGCCGACATAGCGATAATAGTCTGCAAACACTGGTCACACTGGGTCAAATGGCGTTCAACATCGTGCTCGATATGCTGCTCAAGGGTCCCGTTGAGATAATCATACAGGGTTTCCTCCTGAGGGCAGCTTGAGACCTCTACATCCTGCTCCCTGTTTGTAAAGTACCAAGAAATGATGGATTTTAATTTAGTATCATCTGCTGTCATTCCCGGTATTTCACCTCATGCATATAATTTTTTTGCCGATTTTTTTACAAAAATAGACGCCTACAGGTTTTGTTTCTTGGATAATTTCTTTTTCAGGGCGTCCCTCAACTTTTCACGTAAATAATTACCCCTGCTGTACACTGCATTGGGGGTTGTTTTAAGAATTTTGGCTATTTCCGCCGGTGGAACTTCATCATAATAGAACAGACGGATAAACAGCCGGTCTTTGGGGGCAAGATCGTCGATCAGCTCTTTGAGCAGTTCCCGCTCTTCACGGCTTTCCAGAAGCTGCACCGGGGTTTCTGTGGGATCGGTCTTCTTCTCTGCGGCATACCGGGGTTCATCATCGGAAAGAGACACCATGTCCTTTTTTTTGCGCAGGTGGTCAATGGTGGATCGTACGGCGATAACCCGTATCCAGGTCGGCACGGAACAGCCGTTTTTGCCCTTATACTGACGCAGCTTACGGCCGTTTTTTTCCATCAACGACAGAAAAATATCGTTATGCAGATCATTGATTTCCGTGTGCGTTATTTCCGGACATTTACTACGCAACACCTTTTGGATCACATAGTAAATCAGGGGCGAGTACTGCGAGACAAAATCACGCCATGCCTCGCTGTCTCCTTCGAGGCATCGGCGTAAAAGAATTTTTTCGGATTCCTTGGACCTCTTCATATATGCCCACAGGTTAAGGGTTATCTGGCTGGAAAGCATTCCCGAACATGCCGGCCATTTTTTTCTTCCCTATCAGATAATGCGCCTGCATAGTAGCACATCACCTGCAGCATACAAACTGATTTTTAAACAAGCAAAACGTTACATACTTTTTATATCTTTCAGGTTAAGCTGAATCGTTCTTTCGCCCCTGAAAAAATTGAACTGGGGCACGAACGCCAGCCTGATCTTTTCATCCTGCAGGGCATAGCGCGCAGCCATATTGAAGCCGATGGCATCGTAGAACTGCCCCTCTTCCCTGATCTTCAACTTCAGGTGACCGTTGCCCACAACCATCGAGCTGTAAAACTTTATGTCATAGCTGCTGAAAACAGGCTCCGGATTGGCGGGGCCGAACGGCTCCAGGTTCTCTATTTCCTCCATAACACCGGTGGAAAGCTGGTTGAGCGGTATTTCAGCATCGATGGCAAGGGTGGGTGTAAGCTCCTGCCCTGCAAAATCATCACGCACAATGGCATTGAATGCAGACCGAAACCCGTCGATCCGGTCAGCGGCAACCGTAAGGCCCGCAGCACCCTTATGCCCCCCGAAGGCTATCAGGTTCTCCCGGCAGCGTTTGATGGCATCGTAGATATCAAAGCCGTCGACGCTTCTGGCCGACCCGCGCCCTTCTCCGCGCCCCTCATCAACGGCAATCAGTATAGCCGGTCTGAAAAACTCTTCGCTGAGCCGCGAAGCACACAACCCTACCACACCCGGCTGCCACTCGGGCGATGCCAGCACAATGGCTTCCGGCACCTCTTCTTCCTTCAACTGGGCCTTGGCAGCCGACAAAATTTTACGCTCAACCTGCTGGCGGCGGTTGTTTGTTTCATCAATCTGTTCAGCAAGTGCCCGTGCCGCCTCAACATCGTCGGACAGCAGCAGTTGGACAGACAGGGACGCATCGGCTATGCGGCCCGGGGCATTCAGGCGCGGCGCCAGTCGGTAGGCAACCATGGAAGCGGAAACCACACCCGACGACAATCCGCACACTGTTTTCAGGGCAGAGATGCCCGGCCGTTTACCTTCGGCAAGCACTTCCAGACCGCTTTTAACCAGGATACGGTTTTCGCCGATCATGGGTGCAATGTCGGCAATGGTCCCGACGGCCACCAGGTCAAGATACTGCCGCAGGTTCGGCTCACTGTCATCCTGCCACATACCCTCTTCCCGCAGGGCCTTGCGAAGCGCCATCAGCACGTTGAACGCTACGCCGACCCCGGCCAGGCCTTTGAAGGGAAATTCGCAGCCGGGCTGCCTGGGGTTGAGCACGGCATAGGCCGGCGCCGGGTTTTCCGGGATCATATGGTGGTCGGTCACAATAACGTCTATACCTTCTGCCTGGGCATACGTAACCGCCTCATAGTCCGACACCCCGCAATCCACCGTTATGATCAACGATACCCGATCCTGCCGTATTTTACCGATAGCCTCGGGCGTAAGGCCGTACCCTTCACTGATGCGGCTCGGAATATAGTAAGAAACCCGGGCCTGCACAGACTTTAAAAAATCGACCATGATGGTGGTAGAGGTAACCCCGTCCACATCGTAGTCACCGTAAATACATATATTTTCTTTATTTTTAACTGCCTGCACTATTCGCCCAACCGCCTTTTGCATGTCTTTCATTAAAAAGGGGTTATGCAGGTCTCCCAGCTTGGCGGAAAGAAACAGGTCGGCCTGTTCCGGAGTGGTAATACCCCGGTTTACCAGCACCCGGGACACCAGGGGTGAAATATCAAGAGAGTCGGAAATCGTTGAACACAAATCCTGACGTGCATCACTGATCCGCCATGTAGCACTTTTCATATCCATTAAGAAACCCTAACGTGTGGAAAAATAGGTAAATTTTCCTGCAATTGTATCAACTGGCCTTACAAAGTCAAGTAATCAAATATATAAAAAAATAATGGAATATATGCTGTTTATCCTTGTATTCGGCGGTGCTTTTCTGTAATAAAAACGTATCCTTTATTAATTATATACTAATACTAGGAAAGGCGCAGAAATGGACAAAAATGCTTCCCAGGCCCGGCAGGCCCTTGAAAAGCACCTTGCAGATCTCAAAGGAACCACGCTCAAAAAACTCTTTGCAGACGATCCGGAACGGTTTGCCTCTTTCAACCTGGAAGCCTGCGGCATACTGCTCGACTTTTCCAAGAACCTGATCACCGGTGAAACCCTTGCGCTTTTGACCGGTCTGGCACAGGAGGCCGGACTGGCACAGGCCATTGAAGAGATGTTCAGCGGGGCCAAGATCAACATCACCGAAGACAGGGCCGTACTCCATACCGCCCTGCGCAACAGATCCAACACACCGGTTATGGTCGACGACCGGGATGTTATGCCCGACGTCAACGCCGTTCTTGACCGCATGGGAACCTTTGCCGACAAAGTGCGCAGCGGCGCCTGGCAGGGTTACACCGGCAAGAGCATAACCGATATCGTCAACATCGGCATCGGCGGCTCCAACCTGGGGCCCGCCATGGTCACCGAGGCCCTGACCCCCTTTGCCCATCCCGATCTGCAGCTCCATTTTGTTTCCAACATCGACGGCACCCACATAGCCGAGACCCTAAAAAAGCTGAACCCTGAAACGAGCCTGTTCATCATCGCCTCCAAAACATTCACCACCCTTGAAACCATGACCAATGCCCGTAGCGCCCGGGCCTGGTTCCTGGAAGCCGCCGGAAATGAGAAACACATCGCCCGGCACTTCGTGGCCGTCTCCACCAATGCCGATGCGGTATCGCAGTTCGGCATCGACACCGAAAACATGTTCGGGTTCTGGAACTGGGTCGGCGGCCGGTATTCGGTCTGGTCGGCCATCGGGCTGCCGGTTATGCTTGCCGTTGGAAAAGACGGGTTCGCGGAATTTTTGGCAGGCGCCCACGACATGGACAATCATTTCCGTTCCACCGATTTCGAGAGCAACATACCGGTTGTGCTGGCCCTGCTGGGGGTGCTGTATAACAATTTCTTCGAGTATCCCACCCATGCGGTCCTGCCCTACGACCAGTACCTGCGCCGGTTCCCGGCCTACCTGCAGCAGCTCGACATGGAATCAAACGGCAAGCACGTCCGGCAGGACGGCAGCGATGCAGACACCACCACCGGCCCCATCATCTGGGGCGAACCGGGCACGGACGGACAGCACTCCTTCTATCAGCTCTTGCACCACGGCACAAAAATCGTTCCGGCCGATTTCCTGGCCCCGGCCGTCAGCCACAACCCCATCGGCAATCATCACAAGCTGCTCCTGGCGAACTTTTTCGCCCAGCCCGAAGCCCTGATGAACGGAAAAACCCTTGATGAAGTCCGGGCTGAAATGAAGGCCAAAGGGGCAGATGATACCGAAATCGACGCTATCGCCCCACACCGGGTTTTCGAGGGCAACCGCCCCTCAAACGCCATCATGTTCAAACAGCTCGATCCCCGCACGCTGGGGGCCCTGATCGCCATGTATGAGCACAAGGTGTTCACCCAGGGTATTATCTGGGACATCTGCTCGTTTGACCAGTGGGGTGTGGAACTGGGCAAGCAACTTGCAAACAACATTATCCCGGAACTTGAGGATAACCAGCAGGTCTCCTCCCACGACCCGTCAACCAACGGACTGATCAACTACTACAAGCAGCACCGAAAATAGCACCCCCTAATTCTCGCATTTTTTTGGCCGCCTCTCCCGCCTGGAAAAGCCTCACAGGCGGGTGAAACCCTTAGGAACGAGGCGTTTAGTTCCTAATCAAGCGATTGTTCGTCGTGAGGGTGCTGGAATGCCGGGAGATGCAGACTGCACAGACCATAAGCCGAAGAAGCGTACTTTGTAGTACGTTGATGAGGCTGGAGGGAGTACAGCCTGTAGATTCGGGGATTACGGCATCCTCAGCAGAACGCTTCGCTTGTTTTGGAACTACAAATTAATACTATTTTAATCAAACATTAATCACCCCTTTTTTCTTTGTTGATACAACAAGGACACAGCAAAAAAAGTAAAAATACTTTCGGAGCTGATGCGGGGGAATACCCTTTCCTGTTCATCACACGATACCTTCGGCAATCAACGGAAAAGAGGCGGCACATGGTAGGTTTTCTCAAAAAACTCGGTATTAAATCATATATTCTGTTCATACTTATCATTGTATTCCCGGCAGTGCTGGTGGCGGGATATGAAGCCTGGGACTCCTGGAGTGAGGATGCAGAGCGCCAGCATGTAAAGGATGAGCTGTTACACGCTCCTTCCAACCGGAACATCAGGACAATACAGCAGATTCAGGAAGCACTTGCCGGAAAAGAGCATTTCAGTTTTGCTGTGATCGGCGATACACACCAGCGATTCAGCGTTTTGCGTGAGATTGTGCGGCAGGCGAGCGTGCATGATCCCGCCTTTTTTGTCCACACCGGCGATTTTACCAATTACGGCCGGTATAAAGAGTATACAAAAACGATCGATTTTTTTGACGAGATCGATATCCCATTTGTTGTGTGTGCGGGCAATCATGATATGGAGCTTTACGGCGCCAGATGCTTTTCACATCTGTTCGGGCCGCTCAATTTCTTTTTTGATATACAGGAAAACCGGTTTATTTTTTTGAACAATGTCGAGAGAAGCGTCAATGTCGACCTTGCCGAACTCCCCAGCGATGACTATGCTTTCAGGCTCGGGCGCGGCATCGATATGCAAATGATTTCATACATTGAAACCCTGATCCGGCAAAGCGAACGGAATTTTATCGTCATGCATATCCCTCCGCCAGTCCCTCCTTTTGATTTCTACTGTTTTAAACGAAACGGCGAAAATTTCATCAACACGATAACACAAAACGCGGAACGCATTGCCCGCGTCTTTTTCGGCCATATTCATGGGTACGGCGAAACCTGCTTTCAAAACGTTACCTATATCCAGGCAGGCGGCGGAAACACCTGCGACAGTGCTTTTAAAAAGAACCGTGAGGGCATAATCAGCAGGCATAATTATGTTCTGGTCACCGTTTCACCGGAAAAGGTAACCCACACGGTCCATTATATTGACTGAACGAGACATCGTTTTCCAGTGCAAAAAGGCTGGAGACTAGAAAGGTTTCACCAAACAACTGTCGGATTTAAGTCGAGCGTTTCAAGTCATACACCTTACAAATCACGACAACCTATGGTAAGCATGCACTCCGGGGCAGGAGCACCCTTAAGGGCGAACAGCACGTTATACCGGCATACCGATTTTTACGGCGGCCAAGGCCGTTCCCACCGTATCACGTCAAATCCTCCCCTATGCTGCCGCATGTGTCCAGGTGTCCCCCTTCACCTTGACCATCATACTGCATGACGGACGCACTGTTTACCACCAAAAACAAAGCAGGACTGAGTACACAGTCCTGCTTTGTTGTCTTGGATATTTTTTGTATAGTAGGCGTAGTTTACCGCCGTGCGCGCCTTTGTGAAATCACCAGCACGTCTTCACCCACACATTCGTCAACGGTCAGGCTGTATCTGCCCGGTTCGATATCGGGAGATATTGAAACACTGATCTGCAGACGTTTCCTGTTGAGAGCCCTGGTGGATGTAACCTCAATCTTGTCCGTTCCGAATGCAACAATCGAATCATGGGTAAAAGCAGCCGTATCGTCACCGAAGATCACCATCCGCAGGGTGGTCTCCCCGGAGCCGATCCGTACGCGGCCGGGCGAAACCCTGAGAATACTGCATACAGGCTCTGTCGGTTCATAATACACGGTCAACAGGGGACGCTGTTCCTCAATGGACCATAAAGGCGTACAAAAGTCCCATCCGTCGCTGCCGTCGCTTATGAATACCCATCCGAAGTTCATGAGCGTATCATCCTGCCAGGCGAGCAGCGAGTCGGTAACGTCAAGCGTGTGATAATTGCCCTTTTTCGGCGCAGCCAGATAATCGTCGGAAACGCCGACCGCTTCAACATCGTCGGCTTCAACACCGTCAATCATAAGATTCCAGGTGGCAACAGATGACCAGCCCGTGAGCATCCGGTACAAACCGATAGTGCTGTTGCTGCTGTTGAAGGTACGCAGCCGAAGCAAGGCCTGCGATATCTCTGCATCAGCCGGTATTGCAGCGGGACCGAAAATAGTATCGAAGTGCATCAGCACCATATAACGGTCACCGACGACATTCGGGTCGTTACTGTTACGGTCAACGGTGACGGTGTCCGAACTGTTATTTGAAACATCCGGGTGCATCTCGCTGATCTCGACCACGGTGGTGCCGGTATACCCGTCGACACCCTGTTGAAATTCGGCCCGTACCCGTTCGTCCAGCGGGGTTGCAACCACGGCGATATTCGACCAGTCGGAGGTTCCAAAAAGGTTACGGGCTCTGATACGGTATGAATACTCGGTTCCGTCATTGAGGTTATCCTGACTGAAGGACGTTTGTTCCGGCGCAATACTACGGAAAATATCCAGCCATTCACCGTCGACGCCGGTCTTACGCTGCAACTCCAGTTTAGATGCCGGCCAGGCGGGGTCCTGCACATAGATCCATGAAAGCTCGATATCGGTATAGCTTGTCGCAATACCGTTCAGTCCCGTCGGGACCACCGGAGGATTGCCTTCTACAGCCTGAAACGGATAATGAACAACCGTGCCGTAGAAGGGGATATCAACAAGGGTGATGTTTTCGGGAACGGCAAAAACATCCGCTTCGGTGTTTTCTCCTGTAATGGCGACATGGTCGATCAGTTCACCGCTGGGGCCGTGCGTTCCGGTTACAACGGTTCTGATTTCAATTCTGTCGGGTTCCCCTTCGGTTGCAGGGTACAGGTGCACCCATTTAAACTGCTGCATTTTTGTACTGGAAAGAGTCCAGGGCTTATCATCGTCGGCGTCCCGCGACCATGCGCCCCAGCTTCCTTCACCCGCAAAAAGAGTACCGTTTTCATCATCACGAACAAAGCCCTGGAAGCAGTCGGGTTCAGCGGATTCACAGGGACGCACCGGGAAGGTAATTTTATGCATATGAGAATCGGCATCAAATGAAATGGTCATGCCGTAATCATAGAAAAGCTGTGCCCATTGCTCATACTGGTATTCGTTTTCAGCCTTGCCGGACGTATGCGGATGAAAAGGCTTGTGATACCCTGAAAACTTGAACGTATAGTCCTGGTGCGCAATGAGATCCTGCTCCAGCCATGTTCTTTGGTCTCCGCCTTCCTCGATTTCTGTATTGAGAAGGGTCAGGTGCAGGAAGTCGCCGCCGATATTCAGGCTGTAGTAGTTATTCGCCATATTGCCGTTCTGATACGGCACGTCAAACAGTTTGTGCAGCACCGTTAAATCGCCGTTTTCATGATTACCGTGCACAGGCACAATCGGATACATCCGGCCGTCGGACGATTTTGTCTGCGCAGCCCAGTCATCAAACCATTGCTGCCACCCAAAATCGCTTGTGCCGTCGCCGGAGATGAAGTCGCCGTTGTATTGAACGAACAGCGGCCTGAGCTTAGCCACCATACGGTTGGAATTACGCCCCGCCTCCAGGGGAGCGCCGCTGCTTTTGCTATCACCGCCTACAATACAGGTAAACGGTTGCGGTGTGTCCGGCGCGGTCTTGAACCACATCCGCTCGCTGATCCCGACACTGTCCTTGATCACAAAATAGTATGCCGTGTCGGGCAGCAGGCCGTTCAGCTTGGCGAAATGGTTGTTCATACCCCGGTATGTTTCGATCCGGGTGGGGGACTGTGAAGCGGGATAGGATTCCCAGTTTTGTCCGAAGTCGTCGGTACCGTAATACACGGCGGGGTTTGAACCGCGGAACTGGTCCCAGGCAATCATCATGGTTGCAGCGGGATCATCGTTCCATACCAGGCGGTATCTGCCGGTAGAGGGCGACGAAGTGGCCTGTATTCCATCGAAAACCACTACAAGCTCGGGAGCCAGATTCGGGTCACCGTGGTCTGAGGCTCCGTCAAAGGATTCCGCCGTACGGGTCCCGATTCCCTCAAAAATCAGCGCCAGAGCGTTCCCTTCCATCCACCCGTCTCGATCTATGATCTCCTGCAGAATCGGCGAAATATCGGGTGTGCGCTGGTCGGGCCCGGCGGCATGCTCTACCGTCCAGTCGGCGGGGGAGCTCCATGCAACCGTTGTCGCTGTTCTGGTTCTCCCGGAGACATTGTACGCGTCAGTGGTAAAGATATCGGCATCATCGGCCGCCTCGCCTGAAATGGTCAACGCTAGCGGATTACGGTTTTTATCGTCTTCGTCGCAGGTGAACTGAACATATGCGCTCAATATCTGCGCATCTTTTGGAATGGTTACATCTGAAAAACGAATGCCGACGGTCTGTGCCCGGGCAGGGTCATCATGGTCCCAGGCAAGCTCCAGGTCCGAGCTGTCGATATCGATAGCACCCGGACCATCATCACCCTCCTCGGCATCATCGGTGCTTGATGAAACCCGGTAGGTTTCCTCGGAGGGCAGCACGATAACCAGGGTCGGGGCAAGCACGGGATTGCCGTGGTCGGCCGCTCCGTCAAAGGATTCTGCCGTACGGGTGCCGGCACCCTCAAGAACAAATGCAATACTGTTGCCCGATACCCAGCCCTCACGGGAGAGTATCTCCTGGATAATTTCCGTAAGGTCCGGGGTGCGCTGGTCCGTGCCCATGGCGTGCTCGGACGTCCAGTCGGGGATGTCCTGCCAGGTAACTGTTGCCGCTGTTTTTGCACGCGATGAAATATTATAGCCCACCGCCGCATAGGTTGCGGCATTATCGGAAGCCTCGCCCGAAATAGTCACGTCAAAGGGATTCCGGTTTTTGTCGCCCTCGTCACAGGCAAACTGGATATAGGCATCAAGAATGGTCGCGTCCTTGGGAATTGAGACGCTTTCAAAGCGAATGCCGATGGTCTGTGCCCGCGTGGAATCATTATGGTCCCAGGCAAGTTCCAGGTCGGAGCTGTCGATATCAATGGCTCCCGGCCCGTCGTCACCCTCTTCGGCGTCGTCGGTGCTTGACGCAACCGGGTACTCGAAAACAATATTGGCAGTCGCACTGTCAGGCATGCACCACCCGGCAAGCAGCATAAAACAAATAATCAAAAAATATCTTTTAACTATTGTTTCCATAGATGTCCCCTTCCATCAAAAAAGTTTGTTTTTTACTTTTTACTACTCCATGGTAAAACCGTTTGCCAGAACGGTCGGCTCTGCAAACAGCCCTCTGGGCATAATCGTAATATCATAAACGCCTGCTGGCAGGCTGAAGCCTATCCTGAAACGAATAACGGTATCGCTCCATGAAAGGATTCTGCAGTGCCGGCCGCCGACAACGACCCGGCCGGTCAAAGAGCCGAAGTTCTCACCGGTAATGGTTACCTCGGTTCCGCGACCTCCCGCCTCCGGGGTTATCTGAAATTTGGCAAAAGGGTTTTCGATAATGGTAAAACCGTCTTCCACAACAATCGGCTCCGAGGAAAATCCTCTGGGAGTAATGATGACATCATAAAGTCCTTCCGGGAAACTGAAACCTATTTCACAAGTGATGCAGGTATCGCTCCATGAAAGGATTCTGCAGTGCCGGCCACCGATAGTAACACGGCCCACTCGTTCACCAAAACCCGATCCTTCAATAAGAAGCTGTGTACCCTGTCCGCCTTCCTCGGGTGTGATAATGACATCCACAGCCGTAAGATCAAGGTCCATCCATACCAACCGGTGGTCTGAGCTGGCATCGTTGTCGACCAGGTGATAATTGACATCGGTGGTGACCGGCCAGTACACACCCCCGTCTACAATGCGCAGCCCAAAATCAGAGGGAAGTACGTAATCTGCTCGCAGACCCCAGCTTGCGGTATCGCTGCAATCATCCGACTGTTCGCAGGCGCCGTTACTTACCGGTTCAAGTGTTGCATCTACTGCAGGGTTATTCAGCAACTGCAGTATGGCGTCGTCCGTGCTGTCCCCGTCCACCGGGTCGGCATTCTGGTCGCCGACGATAACGAACCGCTGATCGTCTCCCAGCGGACCGGTTAGGCCCTCATCGTCGTAAATATAGCTTCCGGCAGCCGTTATATAATCGGCCCACAGCCGGATTTCATCATGGTTGCGCCTTCCATTGCGGTCTTCCGAGCCGTCGAATACGGGCGGTGTCGGATGACTGCAAAGAACATGAACCATCTCACCGTCAATATCAATGGGTACATCCCAGTGGCTCTTTGAAGACAGCCGGAATACGGCCAGTTCATCCACCGTATAATATCCGGGCGGGATAATGGCTCCCGGCATATCCTGCCAGAGAAAATGCTGGAATGTGCGGATCTGGTCTTCTGCAATCGGGAACCGGGAGAGCAGCGCCATTGCATACTGTCCGTAGAAAGCACCATATCCGAAGCAATCGTCGGCACCGCCTACGGTACCGCTGTTGTTGAGGTCGAAACCAGAGGGGATACCGGTGTTGGACTCGGCAATAAATACATAATCATAGGTAATGGGATCGGCGCCGTTCTGACCGATTTCCAGGTAATTGCTTCTCAGCAGGTCAATGGCGGACCCGTCGGCAACATAGTCGATCTCGTTGAGCAGTACGATGTCCGGCCGTACGCGCTGAATAATTTCAGCCACTTTGCGGACCTGTTCGTTATCGGTTCCGGACAGATCAGCTACCAGATCACCCTCGGCGCCGCGGTTAAGGTAGGCATTGAAGGCAGCAACCCGGATATCGCCCAGCTTTGCCGGAACAGGCTCTGAAGTTGCCTGGTTAACGGTAATATACCCTGTTTTTGTCTGTACCGATTCATTACTGTCTGCATCAGTAACGGTCAGGCTGACGGTATACACACCTGCCGCCGGATAGGTATACACGGGGCTCTCATCCGCTGATATGTCACCGTTTCCGAAATCCCACAGGTAGGTATAGGGCCCGGTACCGCCGCTCACGAACGGCACGAAAGCGATAGTTTCAATGGTCGTAGCGGTTGTAGGGTTGACAACAAAATCAACCGAGATTGTCCCCGGCAGGCTTCGCGAAACCGTAACCGTGTCCACCCCCCAGCTGCGCCCGTCGCCGGAACCGGTGCCGGTTGATGTATAGACAAAGGCGATATACACAGCACTCCCGATATACGCTGAGATATCGAGATCACCTGAGGGGTGCCAGGACCCCGAAGCACCGGAAAAATCAACCGGGATATCATCCCAGACGACTCCCGGAGCAAGCGGATCGCCGGTGCCGCTGTATTTTGTCGACACCTTGACCGTAAGTTCCGGACCGCTGTAATAATGGTAATACTTAAAGCTGAGCACAGCATAATCATCTGCCGTCAAAGCCATGGCAGGCGATATCAGCCAGTCGTCACTGGCCACATCGGCGCCGTACCCGTTGCAGAAAGCACCGTCCTGACCGCCCCATCTGTCCGGCCCCCAGTTTTTGTTGGACGCCCTGCTGAACGCGGAAAACGAGCCGATTCCGCTGTCAAAGTCCTCTTCCAGGACCTCAGACGGAGCATACGTTCCGCTCAGCACGATATTGTCCACTTCCCACACACGGCCGTCGCCGCCGCCGATGCCCGTTGAAACGTAGTGGAACCCAATGCTGACGCTGCCGCCGCTCACGGCCGAAAGATCGATTGCACCTGAGCTCACAAAGGCATATCCGCCGGTGGTCGGAAGGGTCGGATTCAGGTTCGTCCAGGTAGCAGTACCGGGATCGGCATGCACCGCCGGATCGTAGTCGGTTGAAATGAGCACTTCCAACGCCGGCCCGTCAAAGTTATACGCTGTTTCAAAGGTGAGCACCTCATTGGTGAAAAAATCAAGATTAAACTGCCTGGTAATCAGCCAGTCGTTACTGGCCGTATCGGCGCCGTAGCCGTTGATGCGGGCAAAATGGTCACCATAATATTCATATACGTGCCAGTCGGCATTGCTGGTCACACTCACCGGCTGCATTTCACCGAGTGTGTTTGTTTCAAAGTCTTCAGAGTAAATCACCTGGGCGCAAACCGTCGAGGCTGCTGCCAATACCAGCAGCCAGACACACCCGATAACACTCATACATATCTTTTTTTTCATAACCGCCTCCTGTGTCTTGAATGACATTGCAGGTTTTCACTGTTGCATGATGAGACTTTAATGAGCACCAGACAAACCTTCCAGCGGCAGCTCAACACCTGTGTCCCGGGAGTTTCTTCTGGTTATCTCTATTTCAAAAATGCCCGTTGTCCCGCTTACCTCGTAGCTTACCGCCAGCAGCGGCTTGCCGTTGGGGCTGTCCTTGGCCGGTATAAACGCCATGCCTTCAGCAGCCAGATTTCCGGCGCTTCCCGATTCCGGATCGCCGCTGAAATCCCTCGTTGTTATATACTGGACAAATACCGGGCTGTAGGGATCGGTAATGTCATACACCATAATACCGCCCATGCGCTCCAGGCCGATAAAGGCATAGCTGTAATGATTAATGGTTCCAACGGTAAGGGCTTCCGGCTCAGGCCCCTTGTCGTCGCTGCGGCTGTCGAATGAATCGTTTTCATCGTTGGTGGAGTTGAAATCAAGGGGATATTCAATCGCCAGAATCTGCTCAAAATCGTCACCGCTGTCAAAAATCATGGTGCCGTCGGCATCCCAGATGGAAAACGACCGGGCGCCGTAAGAATACAATTCATCAAAGTCTCCGTCGCCGTCCGTATCACCCTGAGCGGTGGTGGTTTTCAGTCTTCCGAGCTGCTCGTTTTCCTGCAGAAGGGCTGCACCGGGAAAAGCCGTCGGGTCGAGGGTCAGATATTTAACACGCTCCTCTTCGCTGTAGCCGTCATAATCGCGGCTGTCGCCTTCATTGGCACTGACAATCAGTGTTTTTCCGCGATACCGAAAGGAGGCAATGGAATCCGGCTGGTAAAAGCCCTTCACCGGCCAGGTAGCGATGTTTACGGCATCGTCTTTATTACTGGCATCGATTCCGTTTCCTGCAATGCTGTGATCTTTTGTTCCCAGGCCGACAATCTTTTGTACTTTCGCTTTTCTGATGTCGATTATTGCCAGGGCGTTGTTTTCCTGGCAGGCAACAAACGCGGTTTTCGAATCGTGAGATACGGCAATATATTCCGGTTCGAGATCCTGAGCAACGGTTGCGCCGGGCCCGTAAATGCGGATACTCGGGTCAAGAGCGGCCGAGTTGAAAGCTTCAAAGCCGGCCGTGCGGACTACGGGAGCGTGTACCCCCCGGGAAATATTGATGATGGTCACCGAGCCCTCGGGGTCCACGGTGTAGTCATCATTGGGCTCGCCCTCGTTGGCTGCCAGAACATACCGCCCGTTCGGGGTAAAGGTTACCATGTCGGGCAGCGCCCCGGCGGTTACCTTGTTAAGAAACGTGCCGGCGGTATCAAAGAAAACCACGCAGCCCGGTTCCTGTTTGTTGTCGTGCTCAACAGCCGCGGCTACAATACCGCGCTTCGTCGCAACGCTGTTTACTCCGCCTCCGTAGGGGCTGAGATCTATCGTTCTCACTTTCACCGGCGAAACCGGATTCTGGATATTCAGGATATCGATTGTGTTCTGGTCGGCATTGGTGACGAAGAGCCGCGTGGTTGCCGGATCATACGCAACTATTTCGGCTGCGC
This sequence comes from Thermodesulfobacteriota bacterium, assembly GCA_028282925.1. GTDB lineage: Bacteria > Desulfobacterota > WTBG01 > CAIYCZ01 > CAIRTM01 > JANQGV01. The sequence goes on along the minus strand of JANQGV010000018.1, from coordinate 34,706 downwards.
CCTCGTCAAAAATTCCGCTACGGTAGGTACCGATGTAATTAAGCTCAATAGTCTGTTTTGCAGGCAAAGCACATACAATTGACGGCACAAGCATAACTGCGAGTATTGCTAATAGTATAATCTTGTTTTGTTTTTTCAGCATCTTTTTCTCCTTTGAAGCCAGGTTAGTAAAAGGAATACATCCCTTGGAAATATATATTTTGACCCGCAGATTCCGCATACTATTTCATTGTTTGAAAACCGCTTATTGCATCTAATCGTGCGTGGTAATAATCATTCAAATGTTCTGGACCGATGAAACAACAGACCACCCATCAGAGCCGTAAACGGCGCAACGGTTACCAGTCCGAAACTGCCGACAAACGTATTCAGCATTTCTGCCGCTACGTAATTAAGGTTAAGTATATTTTGTATAGGGATACCCTGCCCCATAAAATACATAAACATGGTCATATAACTTCCGGAGTATGCAAGCAGGAGCGTGGTTGTCATGGTTCCTATAACTGCTCTGCCGACCGTCATGCCCGATCCGATAAGTTGCACCCGGGAAATATCGGGTTTCTGATCTGCGATCTCATGCATCGAAGCCGATATATCCATTGCCAAGTCCATCACGGCACCGGAGGATGCAACAAAAATTCCGGCAAGGAAAATACGTGTGAGGTTAAGGCTGTAAAAGCCTGAATAGAGCAACTGTTCCGCAAAAGGCCTGACCGCTCCATGAACCTTAAAGCCATGCTGAAAAACCTGTGCTAATACGCAGGTCAGCACCAGACCCAGGAATGCTCCTAAAAACGTCACCAACCCTTTACGGTTGAGTCCTCCTACGATAAAACTTGTTGTTGCGGTTAATACCGCGACAACAACCAGCGCAATTAATATGGGATCATATCCCTTAAGAAAGCAGGGCAGCATTACTTTCCAGATCATCAACGCCGTAAAAACAAATGTGAGCAACGCCTTGACTCCCGTCCATCCCGCAACCGCAATGAGCAGGAGCGCGAAAAGCCCCATTAAAACTGCTTCAATTCCCAGCCGGTAGGTGCCCCGGGCATGGGCCCATTGTATTTTGTTGTCCACAACTGAAAATTCCAGCAGAACCTTTTGTCCGGCAACATACATTTCATCCAGCTCCATTGTGCCGGTTAACTGGTTGACAGCCGTTACGCGCTGGCCTTTCCAGGGGCCGTTCAGCACCTCCACCTGCATCGACTGCATGCCTGTTTTGACGATCAGGCGCTGACTGACTTCCGAATTATCAACTGAAACTATTCGAGCCCGTGCAAGATGAGAATTCTTGTACTTTCTGTTTTCATATCCGGTCGGCAACTGCACAAGGCCAATGCACAGTAAAAAAACGATGACCGAAAAAAGCAGACTCTTTTTTTTGTCGGCACCAGGAGTTTTGTGCGTTTGATTTGTTACAGGCGATTCAAGAGAAATCACCTTTTCCGTATTCATTTCTTTTTCGGATAACATTGCTTTCATATGATAATTCTTACCTGTCGGCTTGTCTGCCGAATGCAAAGTGTATAAGCGTGCAGGCAAACCCGCATCAATACGGATCTGCCTGCAACGCAAATAATTTTATTAATTCAGAGTGAGACCCATACCGGCAGCCAATTTTTTGGCGATATCGGTATTGTCATAAAAACCTACGTAATCTTCACCGGTAACGCCCTGGGCGAATACTGGAACTGGAACACCGGTGTGTGAGTATGAGGTCCAGGCAATACCGGCTTTCTTGTTCAGCATATGCGTACAGGTAACCGTAAGAGGATCGTATGATCCGTACAGCTCATACGTACGCCTGTCGGACGGCCTGCTGGAGCGAGGCATCTTGCTCAGCGTAAAAGCCCGCATAAGGTCCTGCAGTTCATAGTTGTCGACGGCAAGGCGCAGCGTTACAGAAGCTTCGTGGTCGCCTGCATCAGCCAGCGCTTCCAGTGTGCGTTTTTCAAAGGCGCTTAAGAATTCCAGGCCGAAAGCGGTCGTGATGTCGTCTTTGATATCATTGAAGGTTTCGCCGGAGCCGATTGCGGCTGACAGCACTTTGCCGAATTCGATATATGACTGGTTCTGACGGTTGATGATGTCATAGTACGTACCATAGCCGGTACCGGCATATCCGATTGTCAGGCCGCCGCACTCATGGTCGCCGGTTACAACAATCAGGGTTTCCGTCGGGTGGGCGTTATAAAAATCAATCGCTTCCTTAATGGCATTATCAAAAGCAAATGTGTCTTCAATTGCCGACCGGGCATCGTTTGCGTGGCATGCCCAGTCAATTTTGCCGCCTTCGACCATCATGAAAAAACCATTCGGGTTGTCGAGCAGTTCGATACCTTTGGCGGTAAACTCGGCCAGAGAGATATGATCGGCCGGGCGATCAAGCTCATAGTACAGGGCTTTGCTGCCGTCGAGGGTATGGTTGTAGGCAAGTACTTTACCGGAATCCGGCGTCAGAGCTTCAAGAGCGGCTCTGTCCGTTACAATGGTGTAACCATTTGCAATTGCTGCATCGTATGCATTCCCCAGAGAACCGTCGGGTCGTTTCAGGCCACCGCCGCCAAAATACTCAAAACCACTGTTGGCCAGGTCATGGTCGATTTCATGATACATACCGCGGCTCGGCTGATTTGCATAAAATACAGCAGGGGTAGCATGATCGATGGAAACACTGGAAACGATTCCAACCTTCATACCTGCCTCATGGGCCGCCTTTGCAATGCTTTTGTAGGAAACGGTACCATCGGCGTCCATGGCAACAACACCCGACATGGTTTTATAACCACAGGCAAGGGCCGTTCCGGCGGCCGCCGAATCGGTAATGTATGAATTTTCAGAAAATGTTGTGGCCAGACCATGGTACGGCATCTGGCTCATACCAAGTTTTTCATGCATCCGAGTGTCAGGATCGATAACTGATGACGCAAATATCTCAGCGGCGTTTACCTGAACGGTTGCCATACCGTCACCGATAAAAAAGAATACATATTTCGGCTGGCCGGCGTACGCATACGCCGCAGACATTAAAAAAATCAGCATGCTGATTACGGCAGTTTTCATCACGGTAGCCATACATTTTTTATGTTTCTGCAGATTCATGATTGAAATCTCCTTTTAACTATGCGTTTTATGTAACCGGGCTATTGAACCCGTTGTGTTATAATTGCAATTACTGTTTATTGCTGAATGCAGGTGGCAATATTGCTGGTGCCGCTCTGAGCAATGGTACTGATATTAAATGTTCCGCTCTGGATCTGGGTGCTTGCATTCAGGTTGCCCGACTGCTGGGCAAGGCTGTAATTGTCGAACCCGTCCTGAAGAACGGATGCGGTATTTGCATCACCGGTCTGAATGACTTCAGCGCCATACGCAGATCCGTAAACATCGCCGGCATGGGTTCCGGTCTGAAAAATTTCAGCAATGTTTCCGATGCCGTCCTGCAATTCATAGGCACTGTTTTCCGTTCCGGACTGGTTGATATAGGCTGAGTTGCTGCTTCCATACTGTTCCTGTTCCGCAAGCATCTCATCTCCCCTTTGCTCAATAAGTGCTATATTGGAATCTCCGTCCTGCAACTGGGCTGCGATATTTAAGTTTCCGTCCTGATCTATCATTGCCAGATTGTTCGTGGACTGCGCATTCTGGATGGCCAGATTTGCGTCCCCTGTCTGTTCGATTGTTGCATCATTACCTGAGCCTGCCTGGATCTGTTCTGCCACATTAAGGCTTCCGAACTGCAGAGCGACTGCATTGTTGTATTCACCGGATTGTTCCTGAAACGCTTCATTCTGGTCTCCGACCTGTTCAATATAAGCTACGTTGCCGGTACCATCCTGAACCTGATCGGCAAAATTCTCGCTGCCGTCCTGGAAAATCTCGGCCAGGCCATCCATACCCGGCTGGGTCTGGTATGCTTCGTTTGATATGCCGATTTGGTCGATGAAGGCTGTATTCCCTTCACCTGCCTGCAGTTGATCTGCATAGTTGTCCTCACCATCCTGAATAATCTCGGCGGTATTTCCGGTGCCGGGCTGTGTTTGAAATGCCTGATTTTCGATGCCAATCTGATCAATAGCTGCCTGGTTTGCTGAACCTTCCTGCATCTGGTCGGCATAGTTCATTTCACCATCTTGAGTAATGACGGCGCTGTTTGCGTCTCCGATCTGGTACTGATAGGCTTCATTTGACAGCCCCGGCTGATTAATATATGCATCATTCCCGGATCCCTCCTGGGTCTGATCGGCATAGTTCTGATCACCGGACTGGTCAGTCATGGCACTGTTTGCATCGCCGCTTTGGTATTGAAAAACTGTGTTCTCGCTTCCCGACTGGTCAGCCGTGACATCATTGCTGTTTCCTTCCTGCAGTTGATCAGCATAATTAATGTCTCCGGTCTGAATGATATCGGCCATATTCGAGTCGCCGGGCTGGCTCTGATAGGCCTCGTTTGCGATACCGGTCTGCTCAATGAAGGCTCCATTGCCCACACCGGCCTGGTCCTGCTGTGCGAAGTTGCTCTCGGCGGAAGCACTGCCCCACGTGCCGGCCGCAAGCAGCATGGCTAATAAAAAACTTGTTGTTCTTTTCATAGCTGACTCCTTTAAATGTTTTTACTCTTGTGGTACAACCTCTTTCTTTTGCCGGATACCTACGGATAACCATGCACGGTTAGATTGCCGTTGCCGATCTGCACTACCGAACTGGTGCCATGGTCACCGGTGTGTATCTGCATGCTGGTGTTGCCATATCCGTTTTGTTCGCAGTGTGCATAATTGTTTTGGCCATACAGACCTTGCTGTGCCGTGTTCCAGCTCCCGAACTGTCTGATTCCGGCGCTGTTTTCAACACCATCGAGATGCTGGCGGGCCGAATTGAAATCGCCTTCCTGTGATATATCGGCGCTGTTCAGCATGCCGTACTGGTATTGCTGGCCGGTGTTGCCGTAGCCCCACTGCTCAATAGCAGCAATGTGCCGGCTGCCGTCCTGGACCAGGTCGATGCTGTGCTGCTCTCCCGATTGAATCAGTTCAGACCGGTGTTCGTCACCGATCTGCATGTGACGCATGGTGTGCCCCCGTCCCGACTGTTCAATGGCAGATGTATTGCTGTTTCCGTCCTGGTACTGCACGGCACTGCTTCCGGCACTGACCGGATTGCTTCGGCAACAAATACACAGAATTATACTGAGCAAAACCGGCATGGCCATTCTACACACTTCTTACCACCTCCTTTCCATTCTGGATTCGTTGTATATTTTCTGCCGATTCTCAAGAATCGGCTTTGCTCTTACACGCTTCTTTTTTCATGCAGCATCATCGCCGTGCACTACATTGCCGTCACGATCGAACCGTATCGCTTTTTCAACCCCGTTGCGCTCCTGCAAATACTGCTGGATAACCGGTGAATTAAAATCCTCAGGGTTTTCAAGCTCCCAGGCCTTGTTTTCAATTCCCTCGATGACCATTCCCACAACCGCTTTTTCAATGGCCTCCAGCACACACATCTGGGTCGGTTCATTGGTGCTGAGTCCGGTTTCGATTTCCAGCAACCGTTTGTAGGAGATAAAGCGGTATACGCCGAAATCAACCTCGCGCGACAGGATTGTCTTGTTGGTCGAGACCGTATTGAGAATGCTGCCGTTTTTAATGGATACCGACCGCAGGTAAACGGTCACCTTATCTTTGCGGATCTGGCTGGAACCGCCGATGCCGAAGTAGCGCGCACCCAGGCCGCCGGTAACAATATTGGTTTCATAGGCAATAACGCCGCCCTCAAGGGCGACCGACGCGTACAGCAGGGGCGGAAGGTCCGGCATGTGCTCAGTTTTCTTATGTTTCCCATTATGATTTTCCCGGGTTCCCCGGATAATTTTTCGCTCCGTGAGCAAGTTGGCCAGGCCTTCCCGCTCAACCGGGATAAACCAGCCTGAATCTTCCAGCGCTTTGATAAGCATTGAGGTTGCGCCCTGGGTTACCGCCGTTGAAAAGGTGGTTGCGTTGGGGTTGGGTTTGTACTGGCCTGTCTGGTCCCGGAACTTATAGACAGCCACAACAATTTTTCGTTTCGGCTTCGGAAGCGACAACAGGTCTTTATGCACCGAAGTCTGATATCCCACCTTTGCCGGTGTTGTCATGACCGCTTTCCTGGCTATACCGCTGCATCCGGTCAGCGAACATATAGCAACAACAAATACAAGCATGAGTATATTCTTCTGTTTTCTCATTATCCCTCCTCAATTAGTACGAGTACGGCGAATCGATCATTGCTGAATTGCCGTCACCATACTGATAGACATCAATATTGATGGTTACTTCATCCGTATACATGTCGCCGCCATAGGTGCCGAAATCGGCCGAGCCGAGAGACGAGTCCTGGTTGAATATGGCATCCAGAATTTCCCGCTCGGTCCGATTGGTTACACGCCGTACAACATCTTCGGCCAGGCGCTGCCCGAACGACTTGGACTCCCGGCTTCCGCGCCCCCGGCTGTCGGTAAACCGGTTCTGGGCCTGGGCCTGTCCCAGCATCCACGAACCATTGAGCGGGCTGCCCCCGAACGAGGGATTCACCGGTGTGTATACCAGTTCGGTTGCAAAGGCCGACGTGCACAACAGCGCCCCAAAGGCTATAAGTAATGATATCAACAGTTGTTTTTTCATATTCCTCCGTCTCCTCCTTTTAAAAATAGGTGCCTATATACCACTTTCACTCATATCTTCATCCAGCAGCTTCTTCTGGTAGAGATATTCAGTAACCAGGTATTTCTTTACAGTACCCACCGCCTTGCGGGCCTCATTTTCAACTTCACCCTGGCGCGGCTGCAGTATCTTGCGGTACATATAAGCGTCGTTAATTTTTATCCATATCCAGCTTCCCCACTGGGGACTGGCACGTTCAATAACGGTAATGGTGTAATCATCAACACCATTCTGAACCGGAGCTTCCCAGTGCAGGCTAAACGTGCTGTAGAACTCATATCCGATACGGGTCTGGGTCTGATCGATGACGAGCCCGTCTATTTCCGTATCCGATGCAACGGTTGAACAGGGCGCGAAACATGTCCAGAGCAGTATGGCCGGTACAAGTATTTTCATTATGGAGCTGTGCACGAGGTTCACCATCTACTTGATTTTATTTTAAAAAATAGTTATATATAAAAAAGGCCGCGCCTGATTCCGCATACAGAACAGCCGTTACTGTTTCGGTTTCATGGTGCCGGACTCACGGTCCGATAGGAAACGGTTGGCGCCAGGTCCTATCGGACTTTTTTTATGTACCCTTACAGCCTTTGCAACAATAATGCTTCTGATAGTCTACTAAAATTCTTGTCGGTTACCCATGAAGTCATTTTTATCAAATTAACTAAAACTTAATTCAAGTTACCGCCCTGAAGTTTCGATCTAGTAATAAAAAAGGCCGCGCCTGATTCCGCATACAGAACAGCCGTTACTGTTTCGGCTTCATGGTGCCGGACTCACGGTCCGATAGGAAACGGTTGGCGCCAGGTTCTATCGGACTTTTTTTATACACTTTGTATTTGTTACTCGTTTATAATGCTTGCTGTTGAAATCCCCCGCCAGGTAACGGAAAACGATTTGTCATCTTAACCATATCTCAATTCACGGTGCAGGTGTGTGTTTCGATGGCATAAAAAAAAGCCGCACCCGATTCTGAAGACAAAAAAACGTTACCTTTTGCAGTATCATGTTGCTGGACTCAGCGTAAGATGGGGAACGGTTGGCGCCAGGCCCCATCAAACTTTTTTCCTCAATAAAAAAACCGGGCCACCCAGTTTACTCTGGCGGCCCGGCCATCCCTTATCACCTACAGGATCCGTGACTTTCCGACCCCCGATTACTCGAGGTGTGGCTTTATCATGGTATAGGTGGAACTAAACAAAATTCATACAGTGATTTTTTTTAATGAGCTTTACCGGTTTCGAACCAACCAATATCTTGTAGCATGCTGTGCTGTCGTAACCTGTATTTTGTTACAATGTAGGAGGACAGCATTAAGCTGGAATTAAACCCCCATTAAGTTATTGTTAAAACGCACCACATGTGTTGACGCGGTGATTGCAGAAAAAACATTGTTTACCGGTTATGTGTTAGATAACATCATTCATCCATATGATTTTTATAATTTTAAATCAAACCGCTTCAGACATTCTTATAAAAATAGGCAATAGCTAAGAAAGATTAAAAAGCGAATTTCCATTTAGGCCCAGAGTTTTAACCACAATCTACATATTTCTGTCTCCTCCATAAAAAACCAATTAATTTGTGCATATTTCTTCCAGACGCAAAAAAGGCAGAAGCTTAAAAGGCCTCTGCCTCCTATACACATGCTATTCTTGTTGTAGCGTAGCGGACAACCCCCCATAGACCAGCCGCGCCGTGGCATTAACCGGACCGTGCAGGATGGGGACACCATTCATAGTTGTGAGTCGTGCGGTTCTGCACATCAAATCTCGGAGAGGGAAAAAAAGAGCTCGTGTTTATGTATTATTCGTTTCATCGATTATTGTTTTAGGGGGCAATCCATTGCCGTCTACCGGTACATCAAACCTATCTTCAATTTTTTTTCTTTGCAATAGTTTATATATAATCATTCTATCTTTGACACCTCGTTTCCACATCAGCAACAATATTATAAAACCTAAGCCAAACATCGACCCAAATATCAACCCAACAAAGAAATTTTTAATCAGCAGTAAATATAATAGATATGCTGATAGCGGTAAAATAACAACCATTAAAACCAACAGACTGCAAATTTTGGTTTTAAACCCTTTCATAACAACACCTTAAAAGATCATCTTATGTTTTATGGGCATCGCGCCTTAAAGTTACAAAAACACAAAAAAACAACCAGGTGTATATTCTTACATCTGGAACGCACATACAATGTATAAGCGTGCGTTCTCAACGAATTTCACCTATGAGATTACGTGGATATACAGGGCACAAAAAAATATTAGGATACCTTTTAAGATGTGATTGCCCCTCTAGAAATGTCGCACAACCACAGCAAAGCATATAGATTCGCAAAACTGCGGTTTCTATTTGTATAAAAAATAGCACAAAAAAGAAATTAATTCAACTATTAGTAAGTATTTCTTGAAAAATTAAGTATAAATACTCATCAATCAGTGGTTAGGTATCAATTTATTGTTCAGCTTTTTTAATCTTTTATAAATGCACACCGTTATTTTAATTCTCGGCGTGAAACATTCCCTGGTTCATGAAATATACATAACGAATGTATAACAATCAGGTTTACACATGATCCACATGAAAAGGGTATCCTACATATGCAAAAAAAAGATGCGCCCTCTAGGTCCGTGTGGGGTTAGTACACGAGCTAAAAGGCGCATCTACTGCTAGGTCACTCTCCAGGGGGGAGTAAGGAGAGGCACTACCCTCATTAAAAACTAATGGCCGGTTGGAAAGCTCGACGCAACAAAGACGCCAATCTTTTTGTTGCATTTTGCCCCTCAGCGCCCCTGTTACGTCAAGCAACACATAGGAAAACCAACTGGCACCACAAAAAATCTTCGGCCATACGTGTATGAACCATCAATTTTAATATACAATACGAACCAGGTTCGGGTTTTCTTACAAAAAAATGACACGTTGTGAATGTTTTAGGAAGCCCATCACAGCCTACTGGTTACAGTTTGTCTGCAGACGACGAAGAAAGCGGCGACAAGTCGGCCAGGGTTTCGCAGGCAACAAATCCGGAGCCGTTGTTGTTATAGATAGCGACTTCACCGGCAAACCCGTTTCTTCTGAGCTGTGTTTCCAGGGCATAGGCCGTGTCCATGGAAAGAGCATCGTTGTGATACAGATTTACCTGCCTGCCCCTGGGCGTTACACTATACAACCCGCAGAGGTTCGTTACGGCGCCATTGTAGTGCACATGGAGTTCTTTCCCCAAACGGGTAAGCCCTTCCAGGCCTTTCAGAAGACAAAGAGCATCATTATACTCTATGCTCAAGCTACCACCCACGTTCCTGAGAAAAGATAGAGCGTCAAGATCGGTTAAAGCGTCATTGTTGTCTATGTCAAGATTTCCGTCGATGGTACGTATGTTGTTCAGGCCTTCCAGGCCAGCAAGCGAAGCGTTACCACTTATGATGATGCTTCCGAACACCCTGGTGAGGTCCTCCAGGCCTTTCAGATTTTTCAACGCATTGTTTTTGCATATGGTGACACTAGCGCCCACGCTGGTGAGATGCGCGAGCGGTTTCAGGTCAACCAGCTTATCGTTATTGCTGATCGTCAAAAAACCCTCAACCTCGGTAAGACTTTCAAGACCGTGCAAATCAGTCAAAGCATCATTATTATAGATAGACAAATTTCCGTCCACCTGCACAAGACTATCCAGACCATGCAGGGTTTTGAGAGCGTGGTTGTGATTTATATAGACACTGCCTCCTGTGCCGGTGAGGTTTTCAAGGCCGTTCAGGCCGGCAAGGGCGGGATTATTGCTTATCATGATATATCCGCCGACACTGCAGAGACCTTCAAGGCCGCGCAAACCGGCCAAGGCTCCGTTATAGCTGATCCGGACATTACCCCCAACCCTCCTAAGCGTTTCAAGTCCGGCAAGCGTTTCGAATGTGGTATACATTTCCAACCCTTGGGCCCCGGAACCGCCGATCTGCAAATCACCGGTTACTTCCCTGAACCCGGCCAGGGCCGCAACATCCTCGCTGCCATGTATGGCGCAGTCCCCCTTCCATACCGGTGTCTGTTTCATCAAACCGCCATATACAATACAGAACAACGTGTATGTAAGAAAGGCGCAAAGAAACCTTTTTATTCTCTTCATAATGCTGGCCGATTCATTTTTCGGGACCCTTAATACAGTTCAGGTTTTACCGGCTAAGGTGGGGCATAACGTGGCTTTCGACGTGGGCCTGTGGCGGCCGACGGACATCAAGGTGGACATCTTTTTTTGCTGCATAGTACCGATACGCGCGGCATAACGTTCACATAACACCGTTACTATACCAGGGGCCTTCTGGAGAGATGTACATACCAAAAAGAACACGCTCAAAAAACGTAACGTAACGTAACGTAACGTAACAAAGGCGCTAAACAATTTGCATGCCTTGCCCCTCAGCGCCTTTGTCACATTACGCAATACAAAAGAACTCACCATGTACTACAAAAAATCACCGGCCATGAGCAGCACTGCTTTACGGTGCTTTTACTCTATAATACGAATCTGTACGGCTTTTCTTACATGAAAATGTGTTTTTTAGATTTTTTTTATTGTGGAGAAAGCAGATATACCGGGCATCGATACAAAAAAAGCAGGGTTTTTAAAAACCCTGCTCAAAATGCATTAAAAAACGGTAAGTTAATTATTGTCCGATAGATTCCTTAACCGCTTCGGCAATCTGCTCACAACTTCTGCGAGTCTTTTCGTCGGTGGGTCCCTCAACCATAACCCGGCAGATATTCTGGGTGCCGGAATAGCGCACCAGCACCCGCCCCTCCTCACCCAGTTCCTCTTCAACCTGCCGGATGGCCTCGGTCACTGAGGGAAGCGTTGCGATATCGGGCTTGCTTGATACTTCAATATTTATAAGCTCCTGGGGAAACACGTCCATAAGCTTCGCCAGTTCGGAAAGCGGTTTGCCGGACCGGACCATGGCTGCAATCAACTGCAGGGCCGTCAGGATACCGTCGCCGGTGGTATGATGATCCAGGAAAATCATATGTCCCGAATCTTCCCCGCCGATAACGCCACCCAGTCGCTGCATATCCTCCAGCACGTAACGGTCGCCGACCTGTGCGGCGTGGTGGGTAAAGCCGTATTTTTTACAGGCCACCACAAAACCGAGGTTGCTCATAATAGTGCTGACCACCAGGTCGTTTTGCAGCATATTCTGGTCTTTGAGCATCTTGGCGCAGATGAGCAGTATCTGGTCGCCGGAAATTTCATTACCCTTTTCATCAACCGCGATGAGCCGGTCGCCGTCGCCGTCAAAAGCGATCCCCACGGCAGCGCCGTTCTCAACCACTCTCTTCCTGAGATCGACCGTGTGCTGGGAACCACAGTTTTCGTTGATATTGAGGCCGTCGGGGGTGTTATGAATAACATCGAGCTTCGCTCCCAGCTCAAAAAACATTTCCGGCGCAACTTTGTAAGTAGCACCGTTAGAGGCATCGATAACAATCTTCATACCTTCCATGGAAAGGTCCCGGGGGAATGTGTTCTTCAGGAAAACGATATAGCGACCGTGCACGTCATCGATCCGAAAGGCCTGACCCATATCATGGGCCGGCGGCACCATGTCGGGCAGGTTGCCTTCCATGATGAGTTTTTCGATAACTTCTTCCTGCTCGTCCGACAGTTTATAGCCGGTACCCGAAAAAAGCTTGATACCGTTGTCCTGGTAGGGGTTGTGGGAAGCCGAAATAACAATACCGGCATCGGCGCGCATGCATTCGGTGATAAAGGCGATACCCGGGGTGGGCAGCACACCCACCAGGTAGGGATTACCTCCCATGGAGGTTATACCCGACTCAAGAGCACTCTCGAGCATATACCCGGATATGCGTGTGTCTTTCCCGATGATAATCCTGGTGCGGTGGTTCTCCTTCTTCAGGGTATGGGTTACCGCCTGGCCCACCGTAAAGGCCATCATGGCATCCATCGGATAGCGGTTGGCTTCGCCTCTGATACCGTCCGTGCCGAACAATTTTCCCATAGACTGTCCCTCCCGTATTTCATATGCTGATTATTGAAACAGATTAAGCGACGGCAGTAATGCCGCGGCCCGCTTGCAATACTCATCCACCACATCCTGCAGCCAGGCAGTACCGGCAGCCGATACAGCGGGCGGCATACTCTGAACAGCGGCTACATACCTGTTTTCTCCCCGACAGCCCTCAAAATCGGCTAAAAAGCCGTCGCGCTTCTCCCGGGCCACGGTTTCATCCGGCTGATCAAACAGGGTGCATACGCGACCCATGGCGGAATGCACCTCGTAGCGGCGCTGTTCTGTTCGGCTGCGGGACCCCTCTTCCCCGCGCACCGGTACTTTTTCCGCCAGCGCAAGGAGACGCTTGGTCCGCTCGTTTCTGGCCGCCTGCAGGTTGCCGAGCGCACCGGCATACATGAGGTCGCCCAGCTCCTGGCGGCTGAAAAAGGGCTGCCTCACAAAACGATACCACAGGTCAAGGGCCGCAAGATTTGCCAAATAGATAACATTATTTTTGACAAGCCGCACAAGCCCGGCATAGGCATTGGGGCTCACATCCATCACCGCTTCGGGATAGGTTTTGCCCACAATCAGTTTGCCGTCATCCAGGGTATCCTTGCGGAGAATGGTACCGGCAACTGACACGCAGCCGAACCCGATGCGCGTCGGCCCCACCATGCCGCCCTGGCCGCCCAGAAAAATCGGGGGCTGATTCAGCATAACCCCCCGGGGCACATCGCCCATCAGGGACGCGGTCGTCTTATTACCGTCCGGGGTGAAGTTGAAATGGATATAGGAGCTGCCCACCTCGCTGTGGTCTTTGCGGCTGGTGCCGCCCGCCATCAGGCAGTCGCAGAAATTGATCAGGCTTCCCAGGGTAACGAACGGAAAAAGAATGGTCTGTTTGAGGCCCACACAATGAGCCCCGTTGGCTTCCTCCTCCAGGATGGAGCCTTCACGAACATGGGCGCCGAGGCCCATATGTGCTTTTTCCAGGAACACGGCTTTATTGAAAAAACCGCCCTTCAGTGAAACTTCAGGCCCGATGAAGCAGTTCTGGACGGTCACGGGGCCTTCACTGCCAAGCTGAGCGCCTTCGCTGATGACGGTCTGTCCGCCGTATATCCTACAGCCCGGGTATATCCTCACCCCCCTGGACGAAATCCGCTCAATGTCGACATCATCACCGATATCAAGCGTTAACGGGTTGGGGATATCTACGCCCTTACCTACAAGCTGCTGGATTTTTTTGTATGCCCTTGGTTGTAACTCCACTCGTCCCTCCACTCCAGGCGCCCGGAAAGCCGTATGGTCTGTAAGTATGCTGGAATACTGTTCATACAGGATGGTTAGAAAAGTTATAGGAAATTAACACGTTATAAACAAATTGTCAACACCATTGTAATTCAAGAAGGGGTTGCCCAGTTAATATAATCCTACGGTCTTTTTGAGAATAATTAATACTAAGAACATAAAAATTCCAAAACCATGGATTCTCTTCATGAGAGCGACGTTTTTGTCCTCCACGATTGTCTGTCAAAAGACCTCCTACCGAAAGGTCGCTGGAAAATGTTCAGATTCAAGGCGTGCGAAGATGCGAGGAGTGAGGCGTACGTGGTTGTACGTCGCAACGACAAGCAATTTGCACAACGCAGAAGATGGGCGTTTTCCAGCGGCCGCATCTCGTCACTTCAGGGGGTGTGTCGGAACACTACCGTTCGGAAAAAATCTATCAGCGCCTCCTTGCGCCGGCGCTCTTCTCGCTGATGAGGAATCAGCCTCTCTTTGGGCCAGTGCAGCAGCGCCATTTCATACTCCATAATCTCACCGTAGGCATTGTTCAGATACCAGGCATACATCAATCCGAACAGCAGGCCCGGCGGTAAAAAACCTTCATCGTCATTGAGGGTGATTCTGAATACCCGCGGGTTATCAGGGGCGGGTATCATACGGGCCAGCATAAGATAGGTGCGCAACTGTTCCGGTGACAGATACGAATCGCGCTCGGCCTCGGGCCGGAGCGTCACCTCATAGCTGCGGGCCCCCCAGCCGCTTTCCTCCCGGGGCAGCCAGCAGCGACTCGCCAGGTAGCGGCCCAGCAGCGACTCGCCAAGGGCTATCAGCACATTTTCCCTGAGACGCTCAGGATCGTCACGCAAGCGTGCGTTAATCTTCAGCATCCGGTCTTCGGGGTCATAATAGCCGAGGATGTTGTCCCACTCGGTACTCCGGTTCCACCTGTTGTCGGCAATGATGCGTGCCCCTGCAAAATAGTCGAGATGGTCGGGATGAATATCGCGGTTCTCCCAGGTAAGCTCATACAGTATGTCCCGCAGCGCCTTAGGGCGAATATTTTTTGCAGCCAGGCGCTGGTCGATCGCTGCCAGGTACCGGCACGGAAGCACCCCTGCTGTCTGCACCGGCGGGCCGGACACTGGCTTCACGTTGGGCGGAGCAGACTCTTTTCTTTTCAGGTCTTTTTGCGTATGCACATACAACAACGTCCGGATCGCCTGGGAGAATTTTTTCGGATCGTGGTGTATCACCCCGGCAAAGTTAAGCCGCTGCCGGGAAAAGATTGTGGCCTCAACCGGCTGCAGGCCCATTCGCAGAATCCGGTCGCGATCGAAATAGATCGGCCGTTTTCCTTCCAGGGCATAGTTCCGGAAGATATTGCCCGGCACATGCTGCAGGTTGGCGCTTATCACAATATCAAACAGGCCTGAACAGCCTCCCGGCACATTATGACCGTACGCATCAACGAGTTCCGATGCACGAAATCCCCGCTGCCTGCTGCGGAGGGAAATATCGGTCTCGCCCGCCTGAATCCAGAAGTTGGCCGCCAGCACCTTGAGAGCCTTGCGATTGCCGGATATGGCCCGGGCGATGGGCTGCAGCTGCAGAATCGGTATGATGCTGGTATACAGGCTGCCGGGCGCATAGATAATAACATCGGCTCTTTTGATGGCGCTGCACAACTCCGGACTGACCCGGGGCTGTCCGCAAAAATCAACCGCTACCTGCCTGACCGGAAACCCGCGGCGCGACAGGGCCGATTTTTCCTGTCCTCG
Organism: Thermodesulfobacteriota bacterium; assembly: GCA_028282925.1. Lineage (GTDB taxonomy): Bacteria > Desulfobacterota > WTBG01 > CAIYCZ01 > CAIRTM01 > JANQGV01. The sequence continues at coordinate 18,905 of JANQGV010000018.1, read as the reverse complement.
CACGGCAACCCCGTTGGTGTAATTGAACACCAGTTGCCCGGGGGTGGCCGTGGCCGGATGCAGGCGTCCGGTGGTTGCCCCGATGGCCCCTGCTACCAGATCCAGCCCCTTTTGCAGGGCCTCCGGGCCGGGGGGTGTTGACAGGCCGCGCTTGCCGCTTGCTCTGAACACTGCGGCCGTGATCAACAGGTTGCCCAGGCAGTGCCCGCCGGTGATAAGTCCCGGCACTTTGTCCTGCAGGGTTACGAAATAAGCGCCGAGCTTGCTCAAAAGCTTTTTTAAAGGTTCAGGGCAGTGCGACCGCAAGTGCCGTGGAACCACCAGAAGCGGATCCAGCACCGGCCCGAAATCGTGATGTCCGTCGGGGAACCGGTAATTAAACAGAGCATGTACGAACTGAACAAAAAGCAGGGCCTCCTTTCCGCTCAGGTTGTAGCTGTCCTGAATATGCTCCTCCCTGATCATGGAAAGACACAGTTTGCGCAGATCTCCGATACCCACCATGGGAAAATGCTGTAGCAGCCGCCCGGTCGACCGGCCGTCGTCGGTGGTACACACAACAACATCGAGATGGGGAAACTCCTGCTTAAGGCCCAGGAACGGGTTGTCGGGCCACTCGTCAAGTTGGCAGTTACCGCCGACCACCGTTGACAGCCCGGTGCCGCCCCCGAAAATAACCACCCGCGTCTTGCTGCAATCAAGGGTGCGCACATCCTGGATCTGTTCGTGCAGGTTTTCGGCATCACCCCAGGATATGCCGTTGACAACAGCTTCAAGCAGCGGTTCAATCTGTTTTGTTCTATCCGGTCGTCTCATTATTCTACAAAACCCGTCCTTTTAAATATCTTCAACGATGGTATGCTCGGCCGGAGCAGAAGGCGGCGGCGAAGCGCTCAACAAATGCCCGGAGACCAGGGTGCCCAGCACCCCGATACCTGCCGCAAAGAAAAAAACGGCCTTAACACCCACAACATCATGCACAACCCCCGTTACAAGGGGACCCATTCCCAACCCCAGGCTCATCGCCACGTTGAAAACGGCCATGGTTGAGCCCATGCCGAACTGCTTGCCCTCCTCCACAATCAGGGCGGTTGCCGCCGGCAGGGGCGCCGCTCCCAGCACGCCCAGCAGCAGGTTCAATCCCAGAAGTTGCGCAAAGGAAAAGGCATACGGAAAAAAAGCAATTGCCGCGGCATACAGTATATTGCCGATAATTATCAGGTAGCGCCGGTCCACGGCATCCGCCAGACGTCCAAAGGGATATTGCAGAAACGACGAGAGTAAAACCCCCGCCGAGATAATAATCCCTATCTGGGTGCCGGTCAGTTCCAGCCGGTAGCTTGCATACAGCGGCAGAAAGGTCAGGACCGAAGCCCGGGCAAAGGCGTTCACAAACCGGTAACAGACAATACCCCGAATCTGGCGGCTTTTCAAAATGCTGCTGTACGACGACGGGGCCTGACGGTCGATGCTCTGTTTCCCCGGCGAAGGCGGAAGCATGCATACCACGAAAAAGAAGGCCGTGACACACAAAAGCCCCATCACAACAAACGCCGCGTTGACGCTGTAAAAATCCTGGATACAGCCTCCCAGAAAAGGGCCGACACTGAATCCCATAAAAAGGGAAATGGTGAAAATACCCATATAGGTTGCTTCTTTGTCTTTGGGGCAGATTTCACCGATATATGCCATGGCAATCGGCACGATCATGGCCGAACAAAACCCCTGGATAACCCGCACGCACAAAAGCGAGGCCGCATTGAACGCGAAGATATATCCAAGCGACGACACCGCATACAGAAAAAGCCCTGTGGCGATAAACGCCTTGCGCATGCCGGTCCGGTCGGAACTGCGCCCTATCAGCGGCATAAACACCGAGCGCGATATGGAAAAGCCCGCAAAAATCGCTCCCAGCCAGAGCCCGCTGGCGCCGATGCTTTCGCTACGGGCATACACCGGCAGAATCGGAATAATAATGCCCAGTCCCAGCATGGCGGTAAAGATGGCCAGAAACAGCACCGAAAAAATTCGGCCCCTGACGGCCCGGTCGGCTACAGTGCCGGTAGTTTCATGTTGTTTCACAATATAGTACTCATCTACTGTTCCGGCACAGGGCAAACAATACCCGCCCAAAACACCTGAAACATCACGTTTCCTGGTAGCGTCGCTGACGCATAGCCTCGAACATCACAACCGCTCCCGCTACAGAAGCATTTAAAGAGTCAAACCCGCCCTGCAATGGAATTGAAAGAGAAAAATCACACTTCTTTCCCACCAGGGATCGTATGCCCTTTTCCTCATTCCCGATCACCAGCGCAAGGTCAAGGGTATAGTCGATTTCATAGATCGTCTTGCTGCCGCCGGGAAACAGTCCGGCTATCCAGACACCCTCCTTTTTTAAACCGTCGAGGGTGTTGGCGATATTCACCACCCGGCACAGGTGCACATGCTCGATAGCCCCGGCCGAAGCCTTTGCCACCGTTGCACTGAGCTTTGCCGACCGGTCCTGGGGGAATACAACACCCTGCACACCGCTGCACACAGCGCTGCGCAGCAGCGCACCGAAATTCTGAGGGTCCTGGATCGAATCAAGCACCAACAGCAAAACACTTTCGCCCTGTGCCCGGCAGCGGGACACAAGGGTGACTGCATCCACCAGGGGAAAGGGCTCAACTTCGGCGACGACCCCCTGGTGATGTTCCGAGCGGCAGAAATGCGACAGGTTTTTTGCCGCCTCCCGGCGGACCTCGATGCGGGCCTGTGCGGCCAGTTCCCGGATGTTGCGCAAAGCGCCTCCGGTCTCCTGCCGCGACAGCATAACACGGTGAAATGCTTTCGGGCGCTTTTTCAGCGCCTCAAGTACCGGGTGAATACCATATAACGTAATCGGCATGCGATAGTCTTGGAATAGAATGTTTCAATCAGCCGCCCGCGTGCTCTTCCATCTCACGGGCAATTGCACGTGCTGCAGCAGCAGGGTCGGCGGCCTGGGCAATCGGCCTCCCGACCACAATATAATCGACCCCGGCCTGTACCGCCCGGCCGGGGGTCATGATGCGTTTCTGGTCGTCGCTGCCCGAGGCTGCCGGGCGAATACCGGGGGTCACCACCAGGAAATCACGTCCGCACCGCTCTTTCACCGCCTGTATTTCATTCGGGGAGGCAACCACACCATCCATGCCGGCCGCCTTGGCCAAAGCAGCCAGCTTCGTTACCAGTTCTTCAACCGGGGCATTAAGGCCCAGCGGCTCGAGGTCTTCGGGCCCCATGCTGGTCAGCACGGTCACGGCAAGCACCAGCGGCGTAACGCCGGTCCCGCCCTCAGCGGCTTCGCGCACGGCTTCAACCGCCTGCTGCATCATGCGCAGCCCTCCTAGGGCGTGCATATTGAACATAAATACGTTTAGCCGGGTCACTTCCCGCGCGGCTTTGGCAACCGTCGTAGGGATGTCGTGATATTTCAAATCAAGAAAAACGCGCCCGCCCCGGTCATGGATCATCTGCACCACTTCCGGTCCGTAGCGGGTATACATCTGCTTGCCTATTTTAAACGCCCCGACCTCGTCCTGCAGGCACTGCACCAGGTCCCGTGCCTGTGCAAGCTCTTCCACATCGAGTGCTACAATAATCTTATTTTTTAATTCCGTCATCTTCCTGCAGAAGCCTTTCAATAAAGTCGTGATTATGCTTGCAGCGCTCAGCCTGCACAATCGCCTTAAGCTGATCCAGGGCATCCTCCAGCGTGTCGTTGACAACCACATATTGGTACCATGCCATACGCGCTATTTCCTCCTCGGCCTGCGTGAGGCGCTTCCGGAGGGCGGCTTCGGTTTCGGTGCCCCGCCCGGTCAGCCGCTTGCGCAAATCGGCAATGGAGGGAGGCAGGATCAGAATGGTTATCAGATCGGGATAGATTTCCCGCAACTGCTGCGCGCCGCGCTCATCGATATCAAAAAGCACATCAACGCCCTGGTCCATGAACTGCTGTATCGTGGCCCGGGCGGTTCCATAACAGTTGCCGTATATTTCGGCCCATTCGGCCATCTTGCCGTCGGCAACGGCCTGCTCAAACTCATCCCGGTTGGTAAAATAGTAGTTCTTGCCGTCCTCTTCGCCCTCCCGGGGTGCCCGGGTGGTGTGTGAAATGGAAAAGGACAGACCCGGCACTTCACTGAGCAGCTTCTTGCACAGCGAGGTTTTACCGGTCCCGGAAGGGGCCGAAACCACAAAAAGAAGGCGCGGGCCGCTGGTTGACTCTTTTGCCGTCATCATTTCCCCGTTTTTTCCATTTCGTCGCTGTGGGCGCGTAGCGCAATGGTTTCAGCCTGCACACCGGACAGAATAACATGGTTGCTGTCGGTAATAATAATCGACCGGGTTTTCCGGCCCTGGGTTGCATCAACAAGCCTGCCCGAGGCTTTCGCGTCGTCTTTAAGGCGTTTCATGGGCGCGGATCCCGGCGTCAAGATTGCTACCACCTTTGAGAGAACCACAGAATTGCCGAAACCGATGTTTAAAAGCTGTATACTCATTACATCCTCCTGTCACCTGTACTGGTCGTAGTTTCTCATGCGTTCCCCGATTGCGCTGCGCGGGGTTGCATTACATAATATTCTGCACCTGCTCACGAATCTTTTCCAGTTCGTTCTTGATTTCCACCACATGCAGGGAAATATCGGCATCCGATGCCTTGGCCCCGATGGTATTTATTTCGCGGTTGATCTCCTGGATAAGAAAATCGAGCTTTCGTCCGATGGTTTCCGCTGAATTGATCCAGGTCATAAACTGCTTGATATGGCTCTTGGCACGCACCACCTCCTCGGTGATGTCGCTCTTGTCGGCCAGGACGGCAACTTCCTGCATCATGCGGATTTCATCAACCTCGAGCCCTTCGTTGAGGGATTTTACCCGTTCCTTCAAATTCTGCTGCCGGTTTGCCACCGAATCGGGAATGCACTGCTCGATGGTACCGGCCAGGCTCTCAACCTCCTTGAGCCGCTGCAGCATATCAACCGCAATTTCCTCGCCTTCCACTTCCTGCATCTGCTTCATTTCCTCAAGTGCCCGGGTAAGCCCCTCCTGAAAGGACTGCCACATAGTGGCCTCATCTACCTCGTCCTCCTCGGGTTTGAAAATATAGTCTTTAAAAGCCAGAAGTTCACCGAAGCCGACCTCATCCGGCATGGAAACCTGTGTCTTAATACTTTCCAGCAGGCCGTAAATATGCTGCACCTGGGGGAGATTGACCTGTATGGCGGTGTCATTCTGCTGGGTCGTATCGAACTGCACCGTAACATCGATTTTTCCCCGCGAGGTATACGATGATACCAGTTTTTTAATGTCCTTTTCGATAACAAAAAAGAGGCGCGGAATGCGCACAGACACATCCAGGTATCGATGATTGACCGACCGTACCTCAACCACAACGTTTTTATCGTTGATCCTGGCTTCCGCCCGCCCGTAACCGGTCATGCTTCGCAACATATGCTCTCTCCCCAAATGAAATTATCGTTACTGTCCCGCGGGCCTTATGCGTCAGCTCACGCACCCTGCTCCAAAACTTTGCGCTGTTGATGATACATGCCGCGTATTTTGTTTAAAATGGCAATCATTTCATCGGACCCGTAGTCGGGGAACGTCCATTCAAGCTTTCGAAACGTTCCGCGCCGAAACACCATGGTCATATCGGCATACACTCCGTCTGCCAGGTACGGCCGATGGGTAAACGGTTTACAGGTCGCCAGGATCAAATGCTCCAATGCTATATACCCGGGATCGATATTGATCCGCCGCGTACCGTCGTCACGCAAAGAGGCATCTTCCATATCATTTGCAAAAAGTTTTATCGACGGCAGAAGGTCCGGTGCCATCAACTGCTCGAAGCTTACGAGATGCCGAAACAAGTCTCCACCCATCTCTTTTGTATAATAGTCGGTATACGTAAAAGGCAGTGGTGGACTACGATAATCCGTCTTTCCATACTGCTCTACAAGTTGCGAGATCACCGTTTCGGCAAGGGCTGATTCGCCGGTCACGATGCTGGCAATAAGCTTTACTGGTTGCGGCGGGTGTGGTCTGCTCACGGTTCCGGAAATTTATTATGGAGAATAGCACTCACCAACTGCTGCACATCAATAGCGGTGGTCCCGATATAGTGTATAACGATACCGGCAGCAACATTGGCGATTCTGGCGGCCTCTTCCCAGGTGGCGCCTGCGGTTTTTGCAAGCACCAGGGTGCTGATAACCGTATCGCCGGCCCCGGTCACATCGTAGACCTGTTCGGCGGCGGTATGTATCGACACGTCGCCGCCTTTCCGGTCGACAAAACGCATGCCGTGTTCTCCCAGCTTGATCAGCACGCACTCGCATGCCAGGGTATCCAGCATATAGCGGGCCGCCGTCAACGCGTCATCTTCATTGGCTATTTCATGCCGGACAAATCCGCTGGCTTCCTTGCGGTTGGGCACAACAATGGTAACATTCTTAAAATACCGGAAGTTTGAGAACTTGGGATCTACCGCCACAACAATATCTTTCTGCTCCAGCAGGGGCAGAACGTCCTCAAGCAACTCCGGGGTGATGACCCCTTTTTCGTAATCCGAAAAAATAACGGCGTCGAGATCGTCGAGCCGTTCCGCTATGCAGGCCGCCAGGCGCTTGCGGCTTTCATCCGACAGCGGCGCCCGTTCTTCCCGGTCCAGCCTGATGACCTGCTGGTTATGGGCGATAAGGCGCGTTTTTACCGTTGTGGGCCGTTCGTTGTCTACTATAAGGCAGTCGGCCGTCATGCCGCAGCCGATCACATGCTTCTCAACCAGTTCGCCGTTGGAATCGTCGCCCACAACACCGCACAGAAAAGCCTGTTTACACCCCAACGATATCAGGTTGTTGAACACGTTGGCCGCCCCGCCCAGCCGCACATCGGGCTCTTTATTATTGATTATATTCACCACCGGGATCGGGGCTTCGGGTGAAATGCGGTCTACGGTTCCTTCAAGATACTCATCCAGCATGATGTCTCCCACAACCATGATTCTGCTTTGGGAGCAATTCTCCAGAATTGATTCAAGTCGTGCTTTGTCCATCTGGTTCCTTTACGGGAGGGTCCTTGCACCTCCATGGTATGAAACCGTTTCAGTACTGACTGAAACGGATAGTCGTCATGAGTACACAACCATTGAAAACGTATCGTATCCCTTCAATCGGTCTTTGCCCTTCAGGTCCGAAAGCTCAACCAGAAAGCTGCACTCCACAACCCGGCCCCCGGCCCGCTCCACCAGTTCGCAGGCCGCCTTCATGGTGCCCCCGGTTGCAAGCAGGTCGTCGACCAGCAGTACGTTTTTGCCGTTGTCCAGAGCGTCTACGTGCATTTCAATTTTATCGGTACCATACTCAAGCTCATATTCGGCGGACACGGTTTCGGCCGGCAACTTGCCGGGCTTGCGGATCAGCACAAACCCTTTTCCCAAACGGTTTGCCAGGATGGTCCCGAAAAGAAAGCCTCGCGATTCAATCCCGGCTATCATGTCTATATCTTTGTCCTTGTAGCGTTTCACCAACTCATCTGCAACATAGCTGAACGCCTCCGGATCCTTAAGCAGGGTTGTAATATCTCGAAACAGAATTCCCTCCTTGGGGAAATCCGGAATCTCGCGAATTTTTTCCTTAATGTTCATACCATCCTCCTTATGAGATTAGTCCATACATGCGTAGTTGCCGGACACGTCCGGTTCATTTTTACAGGGTCGACAGGGCCGTATCATTACGGCAGGCGCATTCTTCAAAATCAACGGCGGGAAGAGCGGCCAGCAGCAGCTTTTTCACATTGGCCACATTTGCATCCATGGTTTTCTGTATCAGTTCCCAGGTTACCGGTTCTTCACTTTCATGCCAGCAGTCATAATCGGTGCTCATGGCTATGGTGGCATAGCAGATGCCCGCTTCACGGGCCAGCACCACTTCGGGCACCGTGCTCATGTTGATGATATCGGCCCCCCACATCCTGAACATCTTGCTCTCGGCCCGGGTGGAAAACCGGGGGCCTTCTATGGTAATGACCGTTGCATCTTTGTGGCTTTTTAAGGAAAGGTTTTCGGCAGTGTCTGCCAGCAGGCCGCGCAGTCGTGCGCAAAACGGTTCGGCCATGGGTATGTGACACACCTCCTGGCCTTCAAAAAAGGTGGATTTTCTTTTGGTGGTCCGGTCGATAAACTGGTCCGGAAACACCAGGTGGCCCGGCTCAATCTCTTCCCGTAGCGAGCCAACCGCCGTAACAGCAAAAATATGGGTAACCCCCAGCTCTTTCATGGCCCAGATATTGGCCCGGAAATTGACCGATGAGGGATACAGGATGTGCCCCTCGCCGTGCCGTGCAATGCTGACCATATCCACCCCGGCTATTTTGCCGGTTACCGGCAATGCCGAAGGTGCCCCGAAAGGCGTATGCACTTTGATTTTCTTCATATCTTCAACAATGTCCGGACTTCCGAACCCGGTTCCACCGATAATGCCTATCTTAATCATATCAAAACCTCAAGCTGTTTAATCTGCAAAAACAGTAAAATATTACATTTATACTTAAATACCATTGTATTTCAAGCAAAAAATATTATTTTTCCTGTTTTACGGCAGAAAATGGCCGCGAAGCCCGAATTACAGGCATTTGGAATGACTATCCGACTAAATGAAGATAGGCGAAATTGTGACGTAATAACCTCACTTTTTGAGGTTGGCAGAAAATGTTCAGATCCAAGGCGCGCGAGCCCTGAGGTGGCAACATACAACCGCGTAGCGGTTGCCTAGTTTTCCAAGAAAGTGGAAAACTAGGAGCACGGATGTGTGTTGTTTCCTTCAACAGGAAAAACGCGTATTGTTTTTACTGTTGATCATTTGGCGTACTTGACTGTACGTCGCAATGACGAAGGGGTTGTGCAACACAGGAGATGGGCGTTTTCCGCCAGCCTCCTTAGTTTGTACGTTGATGAGGCTGAAGGGACTACAGGTAGACTCGGGTATTGCGGCATCCGCAGCAGAATGCTTCGCTTGGTTTGGGACTATGAGTACGCCGCAGTGACGAAGGGGGCGTGCAACACAGGAGATGGGCGTTTTCCGCCAGCCTCCTTAGTGTAAAACCCGCTTCACATCAGGGTTCAGGTACTTCACCATGGTTATTTTATTACCCTTTTCATTGAAGGAAAGTTCATCCATCAGGTAGTTAACAATGAAAAGGCCTCTTTTGGTGGGCAGCGTTTCGGAATTTTCGGTAAATTCACTCAGCAGGTTGTTGTATTCAAACCCTTCGCCTTCATCTTCAATGGTGACCGTGATTTTCTCATGGTCAAACACCAGTTTCACATGGATCTTTTTGGTCTCGTCAAGATCGTTACCGTGGATCAGGGCATTGTTCAGCAGTTCGTCGATACAGATCGACATATTGCTCAAAAACGTTTCGTCCTCTACACCGCGCCACTGGCACTCCCGCACAATGTACAGCGCGGCTGAGGGCAGCAGATGCGGATAGCTGGGGATCTCCATTTCGGTATAGTTGGAGATGCCTTCCAGAAGCCGGTGGGTTCCCAAAGAAAATTCCCGCAGCCGAAGGCCCCGCTTTACGATATTTTCGATTTCTTTAATGGTAAAAGGCTTGGTAATAAAATTATAGGCCCCGTGGCTCAGCGCGTTGACCACATTGTTGACCTCGCCGTGCCCGGAAATAACCGCTATGGGGATGTTTACGTTAAGCTGTCTGGTTTTCTCGATCAGCCCGAATCCGTCGATATTGGGCATCATCAGGTCGGTGATGATCAAATCAATTTTACGGGTTTTGATCTTGTCTATGGCCTCGGCACCATCGGCAGCAGTTATGGGGTTGAGCCTCAGTTCGGATAAAATCTCGGCCAGAGTACTCAGCACTTCTCTGTCATCATCAACAACCAGTACATTGATTTGTTTCATGGCGTAATCCCCCACAACGTATGTGATGTATTTTAATAAGCTATTCCAATAATTTGTTATTTTATATACTGTATTTATAAACGGAGTCAAGCAAATACTTCAGAAAATTGAGCCGAACGGTATGATTACGAGACTGGTGTATCGATTTGCTTTCCAATCAAAAAAAACCGTTGACAAACAATAGACTTTTCTTTATATTTTTGTATTTACACCGCTGTTCCCCAGTAGCTCAGTCGGTAGAGCAGGTGGCTGTTAACCACCTTGTCCGTGGTTCGAGTCCGCGCTGGGGAGCCAGAAAATAACAAAGACCTGTTCCGGTTTTAGGAACGGGTCTTTTTATTTTGACGAGAACCATGGTGAGTTTATCCTGAGCGCAGCCGAAGGAAGTCCGCGCTGGGGAGCCATGACTATTAAAAAGGCCGCAGACGTTATTTCCTGCGACCTTTTTCTTTTACCTGCACTGATGATACCCTTACCCCTATCCCCCCTGTGGTCTAAAAATTATCACTACTCTTTGTCAACATCAGCAATATTTCGCATTCTGGCACACAATCTGGAACTTCTATGAAGAAATGCCTATTACAACATTTGGTATGTTTCAGAGTTCTGCTTTGTCCATGACTGCATTAATTATTCAGACAATTTCATTTTTTACTATACGCTTGAATTCCGATTATTTTGGAAATCCCCTTATCTAGAAAATAGTATTGTGTATAAAAAGATTCTTCCAAGTAATACATGAGCCAGCGGACTTGTTTGCCTACTTGGTCAAATCCCAGAATCACACCATCTTTCATTTTTTCATTATCTACGACCTCACTAATGAACTTATCTAATGGGATTGACAAAACTTCCGCATGTTTTTTTAGCTCATCGAGAACCTCTTTGTTTTTAGAATGAAATTTGTCCAGTTCGGATTTTTTATCCGGGGGTAAGCTTTTCATTTCAGCCTCTGATATATCACCTTTTTGAACGCTGTCACGAAAGTCTACAATATACAGCTTCTTACCTTCTTTTTTTGTCTTTTCAGCCGCCGCCTTAAATGCTTCCCATGACAAGCACAGCTCTTTGAATTGGCTTTTAGGTATCCACTTCAATTTTGACTTGTTCATTGGTTTGTCGATAAGCAGGGTGAGCGAAGGATAGGCTTCCGCCCATCCGGGAATGCCTAAATCAAAAACATAAACATCACGTACCCCGCCTTCTTTTGACAGTTCTGTTCCCTCATACGATTTATAGCACGTCACGCCATTACAATAAAAAGCGATCTTCTTGGCGGGGTTAGCCGCCCTGAGAGCCTTGATTTTCGAGATGAAGTCTTTGCTGTTTAATGGAATGTGTTTTGCGTTTTTTATATGGATGGTATCAAATTCCATTTTGGAGCGCACATCAACGATAACCACCCTCTGTTGTGCAAAACCCTTATGCAGATCCTCAAGGCTGATAAATGGAACACCCGGATATTTTTTGCGGCCTGGAAACTCCATTGCACTTACTGCAGAGGTACCAATGAGCACAAAAAATAAAAAAAATGCCAGCAGCTTAAAATTATATTTTTTATTATTCATGCTTACCTCCTTTCAAGTTTGTTCTTGAATGTGATAGTCGGTAATTATGCTTTTCATGTCTTAATTCTAAAATATTTTCCGTCAAGTTGAAAAAATTGGCGGAGGAAGAAGAAGGCAAAATTGTTTGCATGCCAATATTGTCAATATATTGGTCTGATTTATCGGAGTAGTTATGCAAAATGTGCGATAACTACATTTACCGCAAAAGGTTATTCTAGACTTAATATATACGTATATAATGAAAACAATAATCGATTTCAACAGGCTATTGACACGTTCATCTTAACTAAAAGCTTTAAGCTTCACCTTCCAGTGCCCAGATGTATCCGCGCTGGGAAGCCACAAAAATCAAAAGGCCGTTCCAATTCTGGAACGGCCTTTTTTTCTTAATAACATCAATAATCTACCCTGAGCGCAACGAAGACATATTATTATTTAAAATTCCAAGAGAGGGTTATTCCACTACACATCATTACGAAACAACTCAAAAAAACCTATTACCCCTTGGACGAAAGTTATTTAAATATTGAAGGACGTCCCCAAGATTTCCGACACTCGATTTGTAAGTACCAATAAAATGTGGTAAAATAAGTTTATTTTTTTACAATTTGGTGACCAGGACAAGGGGGCATTACCCATAAGTGTATGGTACAGCTAGTGGTGATTATATAAATTTTAAAAACTCACAACGGAAAAAAGCATGAACATTGTAATAATCGGCGCGAAGGCCAGCGGCAAAAGCACTTTTGGAAAACAGTTACATAAAATTCTCGATATTCCATATATGGAAATTGATGATCTGGTTGAAGAGAACTATAAAAAGGAATCTGATGATTGCAAAACCTGCAAAGAAATCTTTGATCTCATTGGGGAAGATGCATTCAGAAAGCGTGAAGAAGATGCGGTTTGCTCACTTACTGATACTGACTGGACTGTTATTATCACGGGCGGCTCGACTTTCATGTCAGCCGAGAATCGTCGGGTGTTGAGAAATAATGCGTTGATTATTTATTGTACGTGCGACAGCGATACTTTGATGGAGCGGGTACAGAACCAGACAGGTGACAGCAAAGGCATTAGCAAAAGCGTTTTTTTGAAGTGGTATCAGGAAGATATCGCGCTTAAGAACGATGTATATGCTCATTTTGCCGATATGATCGTGGATACCGGCACGTTAACGCCAGAACGTGCGGCAATGCAGGCCAAAGAAACAATTGCTCAGCAAATCGCTGTACGTTGTACCGCGGCTAATACTTTTGGCGAACTGATTCGTGTAACGTCCTTTGGCGAAAGTCACGGTTCTGCTCTAGGGGCAATTCTGGATGGGGTTCCGGCCGGGATAGCCATTAGCGAAGCCGACATCCAGAAAGAACTTGATCGGCGTAGGCCCGGACAGAGCAAGGTTACTACACCGCGCAAGGAGGCGGATAAAGTCTCTATTCTCTCCGGCGTGTTTAATGGGCAGACTACCGGAACACCTTTGGCGATGATTATCTATAACAAGGACAGCGATTCTTCCAAATATGAGGAGATTAAAAATTTTTTCCGGCCCGGTCATGCTGATTTTACTTTTTATAAAAAATTCGGTTTCCGCGACTACCGCGGCGGCGGCCGTTCTTCCGGTCGAGAGACGGTTGCCCGGGTTGCTGCGGGCTCCATTGCAAAAAAAGTACTTGCCGAGCGCGGAGTCACTTTTTACGGACATGCCATTGAAATTGGTGGAGTTAAAGCCCAGCAGGTTGATTATCAGAAGATTGAAAGTAATATAGTGCGCTGCGCAGATGCACAGGCTGCTTGTGAAATGGTTAAAGCCATTGAGGCAGCCAGGGATGAGTCGGACTCGGTAGGGGGTATTGTACAACTGGAGATCCACGGCTTACCATCCGGTCTTGGTGATCCGGTTTTCGCCAAGCTCAATGCCCGCTTAATTTACGCCATTACTACTATTGGTGCCATAAAAGGCATTGAAATCGGTGCCGGATTCGACGTGGCCCGTATGCGGGGCAGCACTGCTAACGATCAGATGACCGCCGATGGATTTGCAACAAATAATGCCGGTGGTATTTTAGGGGGAATTTCAACTGGACAGCCGGTTGTTATTCGGGTTGCGGTCAAACCGACACCGTCAATATCTCAACAGCAAAGAACAATCGATATAAACGGAGATGATGCTTCTGTACTGGTTGAGGGCAGGCATGATCCGTGCATTGTTCCACGGATTATTCCTGTAATCGAAAATATGGCTGCTTTAGTTATTCTGGATGCATGGGAAATACAATCACGCTTGCATCCTGGTTGGAACAATTCTGAAAAGAAATAATTATAACCATTTTGAAATAGGTACTATTATATAGTAGCATTGGAAAAAATCGGCCCCACCCCACGTAAAGCACTATTTCTTGACCGAGACGGAACGATTATAGAAGATCGTGGAAACCTCGGCTCACCATCTCAAGTTGCATTTTTCAATGAGACTTTTTCGGCCCTCCGGCAAGCGGCTCATGACTACCTGCTTTTTATCATTACCAACCAGCAGTGTATTGCAGAAGGTGCAGTTAGTCGGCAGCAGGTTGACCAGGTTAATCGTCATGTGGTTCAAGTTCTCAAAAAAGAAGGGGTTCCAATTAGGGAGGTCTATGTATGCCCGCATACAAAAGAAGACATGTGTGGGTGCCGCAAGCCGCGTCCCTATTTTTTACACAAAGCCAGGCAGGATTACCAGCTTGATCTGTCATCTTCTTTTGTAGTAGGTGATCATCCCTCAGATGTTCTTTGTGCCACAAGCGCTGGGGCACAGGGTATTTATGTCCTGACAGGTCATGGAAAAAAACACCGCCCGGAGTTAGCTCCCAATACTTTAATTGTTCAGGGGATTGATGACGCTATTGCATACATTTTAAAGCAATAATATGTCTAAATTTTTTTCAACAATTGTTCACCAAGAAGGCTTTTGGTAATAAAAAAGGGGCTGCCCATGTTGGGCAACTCCTTTAATTTTTGAGTGCTGTCTATAAGGCCCGAACTCACAAGGGCGCGGCCCTAACTTTGTTAGATAGTATGATGTTCTTTATTTAATACGTGTTGAATGAATCATTCTTTAAATCGCTCAAATAAAAATTAACACAGGCCCATTTGAGCCCTCATTTTGTGGCCGGATTTTAGCCCCCAAAGTGTACATTTGCGATAAATTTTAGAACATAAGCTCAGACCACTATATATCATATATTTCAAACTTTCTTTTTGTCGAGAACCTCTCGAAATTTTTGCGCAATATTTTTTTCTAACTGGTTTTCAAACCAGTGCCTTAATGCCTGCTGCTTTTGCTATGCGATTGTAAACGAAGGTGTTCTTTGATACAATATTCAACCATCTAATGCTGACAATCGATCGAACGCTGAACGCACACCACCTAACTCTGCAAAGGAGAAACGTATGTATCTGCTAAAACTGTTCAAAGCTCTTCAAACTACTGAATATTCATTGATAGCACTTGTATGTATCTGCGGCCTTGGCACTGTAGATGCCCAGGAGGATGACAAAATAAGTGTTATACTGAATGTTAACGAAATCAACGAAAAAGTAGCTGGTTTCTGGTGCGGGCCAAACTCTGCTGTTAACGTGCTCGGGGCGTGGGCCACTGGAGCAGGAAAAGATCTGTTTCCGACCAGCACAAATCTTTCGGACCCTTCCGCCGCAGATATCCAAGAACTCTTGACCAGTCTCTCCACAAACATGGGAACCGAATCAAGTGGGAACACCAGGCCCTGGAACATCGCTAGCGGTATCCGCCAAACACTGATAGACTATGATGTTGACGGAACGGCTAGCGCGCACCTCTGCACGTGGGCCAAGGCAAAAAGCGAGATTGACGCGGGACGCCCCTTCATCGCAGGACTTACCAGTATCGTTAATACTACTTCGGTTTACTTTAAGCACTATGTATGTGTAATCGGCTATGTTATTTACAACGATGAAGAAGCTGAAAAAGATGAAGATACAAAATACAGCCTCATTTTTCATGACGGCTACGGAGAAGGCGAAACAGACTTTTATCCGGTTGATGGAATAAGGGAGGAGTACTGGGCTTTAGGCTTCTGGGACAGCTATTGGCAGAACCCCTGGTACATGTGCACTATTAAACTCAAAGAAAAAGACCCGGCGGTACAAATCGCCGATTTGACGGTCGTTGCTTCTTCCACATTGCAGGTTGGCCAGGAAGCTACGGTTACGGTCGCATGCAGAACACAGGGAGCCGATAAAGTGAGCATTGACCTTCGGTCAGTGGGGGGAGCGTCAAATGCTGAGTTAACAAAAACAGGGCCATACCCGCAGGATGTGGAGTGGGATAGCTGGGAAGGCCAGTTCAGTATAACGCCTGACGTGTCCGGCTCACGTGAGGTCGTTGTCCTGGCTTCGGGCGCATCCGGTGAGGCTGAGGAGACGACAACAATGACTGTTGAAGAGGAAGAAGTGGCAGATCCTGTATCGTTATGTGATGCCTCAGAATATATCAGCTACCTATGGGATGAACCGCTTGTTACCAAAGCCCCTTTTTCTGATGAGCAGTCCTGTTCCGATAGTATACATATATATTATGACGGTCCTGATGATGATTCTTCAAAACAGTTTAATGTCGTTGGTAAATATATTTTATTAGATGGTTCCACTAAATTGAGTTTGTATACAACCACAACTCTCGGTCCGGGCAGCGACGATGATGAGACTGGGCTAATCAATATCTCTAGTACCCATAATAATCTTGTTGGGCTCGGGGGGATATTTACGCGTGATGAATGTAAATCGATACTGGCTGATCCGGAATCATATCCCGACTTGCAATTCCTTGAAGTAACACGTCCCTGCAGTGGTTTGGGGTTCTAAAATGAACATTATGTTATAGGGGGGAATGATATAAGCGAAAACCAGTGCCCAGATGTATCCGCGCTGGGGAGCCAGGCTATTAAAAAGGCCGCAGGAATCAAATCCTGCGGCCTTTTCTTTACCCGTCTCTTTGGATGCCTCTCCCTCTACTCCTGGAATCTGAAAATTATTATTACATATAATTTATAACGGCTTTGTTTCGTTGATTTCCTGATAATGGCACACAACCTTGAATTTGTAGCCTGTCAATAGTACTCGTGATTATGTTACTGTCCTATATGTCATTGTTTATTTATGGCCTGCATCCGCTGCTCAATATGGTTGGCAAAACCAACGCCCGCCTCAGCATAAAGATTAAAAGCTGCATGGACACCTGCATCCATGAGTTCCTGGACCTCGTCGTCAAACAGGGCGGTTGCATAAATGGTCCCCTCAAAGCCAATCAGCCTGAGTTGCTCAACGGCATAGAGATTTGCCTTGTGTCTGGGCATGGCTAGAATGACGGCAAAGAGGGGGGGTGGTTTAATAGCCTGCTTTTTTGTAGCCTTCAGTCGTTCCCAGAAGTCAGGGTCAGTAACATCTGCGGTCAGAACATTACGTCCGACATTTTTATGTTTTTTGACGTTATGTTCGTTAAAATCAAACCCTACAACAGTATTACCATGCTTTTCTCGAAGTGAGTCATACACGCTGGTGCCAATCCGCCCCATTCCAAACACAGCCATTGTTACTGGACCGAGGTCAAACAACTGGTCATCAGCATGCCTTTCTTCGGATTCAAACTTGATCAGGAAACTGTACAGTTTTCGATAAATGGTGTTTCCTGACGTGTTGAGTGGCGCTGCCAATACAAAAGTAATGGAAAGAGCGATGGCGATAACAATGAGCCATTCGCTGCCAATCCAGTTATTTGAAACACCTACTGCGGCAACTATGAGGCCAAATTCGCTGTAATTTGAAAGGCCTAATGAGGCAAGAACCGATGAACGGGCTCGAAGTTTAAAACGGGTGAGAAGCAGGAAAAAGAGAGTTGTTTTGAAGGGAACTAATATGGCCAGAAATACTGCTATACCAACAGCCTGCAAACCAGGGGAACCGGAAAGCCCGATGCTCAAGAAAAAACCGACCAGGAATATTTCTTTGAAACCAAAGAGAGCTTTTGCCACTTCCTTGGATTTCGGATGACCTGCCATCAGCACTCCAAGAAGCAATGCCCCTAAGTCTGCTTTCATTGAGACAATATCAAAACTGGCCGCCCCTACAACGAGTGCCAGAAAAAATCCATAAAGAATAGTGAGCTCACCATGACCACATCTGCCAAGAATTTTATACAGTAACGGCCTGATGATAAAAAGACCGGCAATTACCGCAATGGCCCAGGGAGAGGGAATTTTGCCGGTAGACGCAGTAAGAAATACAACAGCAAGCACATCCTGCATGACCAAAATTCCAATGGCGACTCTGCCGTGAAGGGAGGACATTTCTCCCTTTTCTTCAAACACTTTCACGGCAAACACCGTGCTGGAAAAGCTCAGGGCAAATGCGATGAGAAGTGAAACCTTGAGATCAAGGCCGGCAAAAAAACTGATTCCCATACCTGCCAACCCAGAGATAAGGGCGGCAAATACGACGACAGTCACCAGCATATGCAGAGAGGCGCCTGCCCATATTTCAGGTTTAAGAAGACTTTTAACATTGAGCTTCAGGCCGATGGTAAAAAGAAGGAGCGTTACACCCAGGTCGGCGATTATCTGCAGAAAATCACCAGGCACGATCCCCATGCTTTTAAGCACAAAACCAGCAGCTAAAAAGCCGACAAGGGGTGGCAGGCCTATTTGCCGAACGATAAATCCCAGAATAAACGCTATAGCAACCCAGACCGGATCCATATGATTTCCTTTATTCTCTATTAAGTACGCACTACAGAGAGAGAAAGGCTTCTAGAATACTGCCAAAGTCAATAGTTCTCTTGATGATTTGAGCACATCAGCATTACCCGAAAGTCCATGTTAGCGATAACTATCTGTACTAGCCCAAAAATATTGGAATATAATATAACACACGTAATATAAATAATAATTAAATTCAACAATATTCATTAATTAATATCGACTTCAAAATCAAAACCGAACCCTCTCCTCCCAGTACCCAGATGTATCCGGGCGGGGGAGCCACAAAAATCAAAAGGCCGTTCCAATTCTGGACCGCCCTTTTTTTCTTAATAACATCGATAATCTACCCTGAGCGCAACGAAGCCATATTATTATTTAAAATTCCAAGGGATGGTTATTCCGCTACACATCATTACGAAACAACTCAAAAAAACCTATTACCCCTTGGACGAAAGTTATTTAAATATTGAAGCTGCAGCTCCCCCAGATTGACGGACACTTCAAAAAGTATACAATAGAAGGGAAAGGAGTGTCCAATGGGAAAAAGAGAGTCCTTCACACGAGAGTTCAAACTGGAAGCAGTGCGGTTACTGGAAGAAGGCAAGAAA
>JANQGV010000182.1 GCA_028282925.1 Thermodesulfobacteriota bacterium | reverse complement strand
TTATAGCCGACACCGGTGTAAAGGGACTGGGCACCTATGACCTTACCCGGATGCTGCATGAAAAATACGGCAAAAAAAATGCCATACTCTGCATTGGTCCTGCCGGAGAGCAGCAGTTGCTTTCCGCTTCCATCCAGGTTACCGACCTGGACGGCAACCCCTGCCGCGCGGCCGGGCGCGGCGGCCTGGGAGCGGTTATGGGGGCCATGGGCCTGAAGGCGATTATTGTAGACGACAGCAAGGGCTCGGCCCCGGCCCTGGCCGATGCCGAACTTTTCAAGGCCGGCCGGAAAAAGGTGGCCGAAGCGATTCAAAATCACCCCGTCTCCGGCGAAGCCATGCCGGCCCTGGGCACGGCCATGGTTGTGGGCCCCATTAATGCCGCAGGCGCTTTTCCGGCTCTGAACGCCCGGGTCGGGGTGTACGAAAAATGGGAACAGATCAGCGGTGAAACCATGGCCGAGTTGATAGCTTCCCGCGGAGGCCGGACCACCCATGTGGGATGTTCGAACTGCATCATCCGCTGCTCCAATGTTTTTGTGGATGAAAACAAAAAATATGTCACCGGCTCTCTTGAATACGAAACCATCTGGGCGTTGGGCGGCATGTGCGATATTGCCGATCTTGACACCATTGCCCGGTTCGACTATCTGTGTGATGATCTGGGAGTG
This sequence comes from Thermodesulfobacteriota bacterium, assembly GCA_028282925.1. Taxonomy (GTDB): domain Bacteria; phylum Desulfobacterota; class WTBG01; order CAIYCZ01; family CAIRTM01; genus JANQGV01. The sequence goes on along the minus strand of JANQGV010000182.1, from coordinate 51,674 downwards.
GACACCATGAACACCGGTTGTGCCGTTGCCGTTGCCATGGAGGCCGGACTGAAAAAATTCGGCGACAGGGATGGAGCCCTTGCGCTGGTTGAAGAAATACGCACGGGATCCGACCTGGGAAGACGTATAGGCAGCGGCCCTGCCGCAGTCGGAGAAGAGTATGGAGTAAAGCGGATACCGGTGGTGAAAAAGCAGTCGGTGGCCGCCTATGATCCTCGCGCCATCCAGGGCATGGGCGTTACCTATGCCACCTGCCCCCAGGGCGCTGATCATACCGCCGGCTGGACCGTCGGTGCCAACCTCGAAGCCCTTGGCGGGGCCGGGAACGCCCTGTCTGCCGAAGGCCAGGTTGATATATCCCGCCAGATCCAGATTGCAACCGCAGCCGCAGACTGCACCGGGCTGTGCCAGTTTACCGGGTTTCCCCTGGGCGACACCCCCAGCGGCGGCGAAGGGCTCCTTGAAATGCTCAACGGCAAACTGGGCACGGCCCTCGGCCCTGATGATGTTGCCGAGCTGGGCAAGCGCGTACTGCGCACGGAGCACGGCTTCAATCTGGCCGCCGGCCTGACAAGCGAAGATGACCGTCTACCCGATTTTTACTATACCGAGCCGCTGCCGCCCCATAATAAAACCTTCCTGGTTGAAAACGAGGATATGGACACCCTGTTCAATTTCTAATTCGCCGAAAGGGCCTGTTCCGGCTGGAACCGTGACAGGCCCTTTCGTATTCCTGCCTCTCGCAAAAGTATCATATCGATTCCCTCCCGGGCCGATACACACCCCCGCTATCACTGTGTTGCCGGAATAAAACCCTATAAAATGACGATATATAGGTATTTATTACTAATAATGAATGTTAAAAAGTAATTAATACTCCAAACAATTTTAAAAAGTAACCATTTCAGGCTATTGACCATATTTGAAAATGTATGCTAGTAACGTACACATATTATACATTATTAAATCAAAAATTTTACTTAAATATAACATTGATAATTAATAGAATAATATACATGTAAATATATATTTACTAAAAACTTTTATTAAGGGGTACCAATGGAGCCACGTAATAAACCACTTAAAATAGTCTTTATTACACCCCAGGGGCGCAAAGAAGAAGACAGTCATCACCGGCCGATTTTTTCCATGTCCATCGGTACTCTGGTAACCATTACACCGAAACATCACCACATCGAACTGGTCGATGAGATCTGGGGTGATCTCATCGACTATGGCGGCGATTACGACCTTGTCGGCATTACGGTCCGGAGCCTGAATGCGCATCGTTCATACGACATTGCCGATGAATTCATGCGCCGGGGCACAACCGTGATCCTCGGTGGACCCCATCCGTCTCTGAATTACGATGAGGCCATTGAACATTGCAGTTCCGTCGTGTGCGGCGAAGCCGAAAACCTCTGGGAAACCGTTCTGCAGGACCTGAGCCGGGGAACTCTTAAAAGCCGTTATAATGCCGGCGACTTCCCCCCTGTCGACAATCCACCCGGCCTTGACTATGAACGGCTTTTTACCCTCAGCAAGCGCGACAGGGTGGATGTGCGCAAACCGATACCCATCTTTTTAAGCAGGGGCTGTCCGTACGAGTGCTCCTTCTGCTGCACGCCGGAATTGACCGACAAACAGTACCGTATCCAGACACCGCAAGCCGTTGTTGCGCAAATTGAGGCAGCCCGCCGTACATGGTTCCGTGAAACCAGCCACGAAAAAAGACCCTGGTTCCAGTTCTGCGACGACAACATCGCCATCAACAAGGAAAAGACCTGGGAAATACTCACCGCACTCAAAGAGTGCAACATCCTTTTCAGCACCTACTGCAGCATAAACCTCCTGGAAGACCCCCGGACCGTCAGGCTCCTGGTGGATGCCGGCTGCATGATGGTGCTGGTGGGCTTTGAGTCTCTTAACCCCCGGGCGCAACAGTACTACGGCAAGGAGTCGGTCAATATCATCGACAAATTCAAAAGAATTATCCGCCAGTGCCGCAAGGCGGGGCTTTGTATCCAGGCGAACTTCGTCGTCAATCCCGCCATCGACACTCCTGAAGATATGGATGCCATTTTACGTTTCGTCCGCGAAAGCCGTGTTGTCATGCCGGCTTTTACCATTATCACACCGTTTCCCGGCACAAAGCTGTTTAAAGAATATAAAGAGAAAAAGCTTATTGTGGATGAGGAGTGGGACAACTATACCTGCCAGAATCTGGTGGTTAGGGCCGAGCACCAGGATCCCGAACAGTTTCACCTGTACTTCGTAAAAACATATTGCGGAATGTACACGTGGCCGAATATTATCCTGCGTGTTCTGTCGAATCCCTACAAATTCCTCACCTTCTACACCAGCCTGCGCTTCAGGCAATGGTGCCGTGACTACTATGAACACCTCCGGGCAGGCACCTGGGAGCACGAACTGCCGCAAAACGTTCGACAAAATATGCCCCGGAAGTCCCTGGAAGCGTATATATGCTCCCAGCAACAGGATGCCGGACTGGTGCAGGATTTCAGGCAGCAGGTACTCGTTGCCAAAAACCGCCCTGTGCCGAAAGACAAAAAACACGTGCCGGACAGGGGCACCGGTAAAACCGATGACCTTAAATCACGGGACAAACCGTTGTTGCAATAACAGACAACTGTACGGCATCGAAAAAAAGAACCGTTTAAAAAGGGGGACGACCGGGATTTTCAGCAGGATGGTAAAGGGGCACGCCTGTTACATACCGTACCGTTATGTGTGTTTCCCGGGAAAAAACCCGGCACCCGATTCACAGTAAACACATACAGAGTGGGAGACCTATTATGAAAAAACACTGCCTGATCACGGCGTTGTGCCTTGCCGTGGCTTTCTGTTATACCGCCACAGCCGATGGCCTGGTAATCAAGGGCTGCTTTCCTCTGCGCCAGGGATCTTTCTGGAACTTCAGTGATACCGAAACAGCAGACATTTCATCGTGGACGGTCATCGGAAGCCTTTCGTTACGCGATATCGGTAAAGTACACATGATGCTTATGGAAAACGGACGGATCTTGTGCCTGCGCGAGGACTGGCAGGGCATACAAATGTATGCCGAATTCGGCTCCGAAGAATATCGCATACCTGCACAGCCCGCCCTGTTTCTGCCCCGGGATATCGAAGTTCTTCCCGACGCCCCGCCGGTTACCCGTTCGGTAGACATGGAGATCTTCACCATGCCGCCCGGCAGCGCCACATTCGCGCGGACCGCCACCGAGCCGCAAACGGTCTCTTTTCTTATGAAGGGCTATGATATCGTAACCATCGACGACAAAACATATACGGACTGTATCATAATTGAAAAATCAACCTCAGACCCGGGCGGGCCGGTCACGGAGACCATCTGGCTGGCCCACTCTGTGGGGCCGGTCAAACGTGTTGTTAAAGAACAGGGCCGTGAAACAACCTACCATCTCCACTCCTACCACGGAAGTCCCGGGAAGGCACCCGGCCCTCTGCCGATCCGCAAGCTCCTGCCCCTGCGCCCAGGTACCCGCAAAACGTTTATGACCGGCAAAAACGCAACAGCCGCTACCGAAATCAAACCGCTGGAAAAAGACCGGCTCCACGGCACAAACGTAACACCCTATGTCGATCATCTCGGCGATATCCATTATGTAGTCTTCGATGAACGGGGCCTTGTAATGCCCCAGCGCTATTGGACCGCCTACGACGGACTGTCCGCCTATCCCGAGCCGGGAAACCCGGCTGTTATTTTTCCGGCTCAACTGGAAATCGGCCGCCTGCACACCTCCTTTTCACACCCCCGCTCTTTCAAACCCCGCAGTCTGACCATGTTTGAGGAAAACCACCCCGAGTTGCTGTATGCCAGCCTGCCGGTGTGCGTGGAGGATGTTACCGTACCAATGGGCACATTCAGGGACTGTGTGAAAATCGGCATGTTTTACAATATCAGCAACTTCGAGCTGATGTTCGACGTCGTGCGTATCGGTTATATCTGGCTGGCTCCGGACACCGGGATTGTTAAAGAACACGTTATAAACCTGTACAACTACAGCTTGCCCCAGAGCACCCACCTGCTGCATGACGTACGGTTCTGGGAACTGAAACACATCGATACTCCCGAGGGACCAGTGGAGAAAAAGGCGGTTTCATCAGTCCGTCCGCCGCCGAAAAAACCAAGCAATACATCGCCTGCCGAAAAAACCAGATCACGACTCGCAAAGACCGGCACCGAACAACTGTCGTGGAAAGGCAACAGCAAAGCAATGTTCGACCGGGCCGTAAATGCCTCACCTTTTTTTATTCGGCCCATTTCTTCGCGACAGCTCAAGAAAGCCATTGTTGCCGGAACAGGCAGCCGCAACATTGTTACCGAAGATCTGGTAATAGAATGTGTAAAGGAAGTTACACCGGATGCCTTTGTTGAAAAAACACTGCAGGATATTGAATCGCTGTACACCGGAAAACAGAAATAATCTAAGAGAGCGGTGAAGCAATTCCTGAAAAGCGGGTAAAGGAGTAGGTTTTCTCAGACCTGTTAAGGAGAAGACGAACAAAGACTTTTCTCAGGCCTACTGCCGTGACTTCTCAATCTCTTCAACCAGCCGCTTGCCCATCTTATACGCTGTGTCCATACGTTCAGCAAGCACCTCTTCCGGGATGGTCTCCACCCCTCCCACATAGAGGGTGTCCACGGTATCGATCTGCTCCCAGATCAAATCGCCCTCCATGGCCTCAAAACAGGGGTCGCCCATCACCTCTTTAAATTCATCGGCCGAGTTGCCGGTAACAATCATGGAGGCCTTTTTGGTAAAATTAACCGCCACACCCGGCCGGGGTGTAGGAAAAAGCCCTGCATCTTCTTTGGCCTTATAGGTAAAAGCGATTTTCCTCTCCAGGAACATCTTCATCAGGGCCGTCACATACATGTCATAGGTCGGACTGGCATACACATACCCGTCCGCCTGCATATACTCTTCCAGTATGCCGGCCATATCATCCTTCAACGGACAGACACCGATCGACAATTCCGGGTTTTTGGAATAGCAGTTGCCGCACCCCATACAGAACTTGATACTGCACTTTATCAGATCGATACGTTTTACTTCAGCTCCCGAGCTTGCAGCACCGTCCAGTGTGCTTTGCAGGAGCCTGCCGGTAAGCCCTTTTACCCGCGGACTTCCCAAATAACCGAGAATCTTCATTGTCGTCTCCGGGTCCTGTATTGAGATGATTAAAAAAATATAATTTTATCAGAAAGGCCGAAATGAGAAAAGCGTTTATTGCCCGGAATGATCCCTGGAAAATTTTCAGCAGCCGTCAAGAGAACGCTCTGCAAGCGCAAGTTCAAGCGCTCGAAAATCATTGTTCAGTTCTCCACACAGGGTAATTTGCCCCTCGGCCTCTGTTCCTTCCCGCAAAATCGCCCAGGCATCGGCAAGATAGCGGGCGGTGTGCAGTTCTTCGGCTTTCGGGGCCACCAGGGTCAATAATTCTCCGACCTGCTCCCGGGCGCTTTTCACGTCACCGGTTGCGGAATCGACAAAATCGGCCTGCAAGCCGTCCCGCAACGCCCGCCACCAGTTCTGCTCAAGATATCCATCATGCAGTACAGTTGCGGGCACACCCGATAAAAAACGCTCCTGGTAAAAGGCGGAGGCCGCCTGCACAATCGCCGCAAACACCCCAATGCGCTTTACCGAAGTAGGAAGATCAAAAAACCGGTACTCAATAGTACCCAGGGGCGGCTGGGGCCGTATACACCACCACAGGTCTCCGGGCCTGGTAATATCCCCGGCGGCAACCAGTTTATCATAATAGTCCTCCAACTCGGAAAAAGAAGCAAAACGAGGCGCAAAGCGTGAACGCGGCATGGAATGAAAAAGGTGAATGCGGGTTGATGCCAGCCCGGTTTGCAGGCCTTCGTAGTAGGGGGAATTGGCCGCCATGGCCGTCAGCGGATATGCCCAGCGCCGCATTTCATGCATCACATACAGGGCGGCCTCAGCGCTTTTCAAACCAACATGAATATGGAGTGCAAACGCCAATAAACGATGAGCGACATAACCGTGATTTTCCCGCACCCAGCGGTAGTGATCGGTATCAATAAAGGGCATCTCCCTCCACGAGCCGAACGGATGGCTGCCGCTTGCCACAAGACGCACTCCCCGTTCTGAGCAGGCTTCTGCAAGAGTTCTGCGTCCCTGCCCTACATTTTCAACCAGATCATCAACCGTTCGGCATACAGGCGAACGGCCCTCCAGCACACACTGCAACAGCTCATAGCAGACCCGCTCCCGCATCTCCCCTTCGAGGCTGTCCATAACAGCATCAACCCGCGGCATCAGTTCCGCTGTTTCAGGGTCTATCAGGTGAAACTCTTCTTCCACACCGAGGGTCGGAAAATCATTAGGCTTAAATGCTTTCATCTCTTCTCTCTATTGAAATATGAAAATCAGGCTCGGTAACCTGCGCCGCAAGAGCTGCCAGCAGCATAACTCCCGGCCCCAGGGCCGCATCGGCGAAATCAAACTTGCTGGTATGCAGGGGGCGGTCTTCACGGCCCATGCCCAGCCGAACCAACAGGCCCGGCATACTCCGGGTAAAATAGCCGAAATCCTCCGCCCCGGTACTCTGCTCCTGCATCATCATGCGGCTGGGTCGGCCCAGCAACTCGTCGGCGGTCTTTTCGAATACGCGGTACAAATCCGGATGGTTGTACACCGGCGGGCAATACCCGTCTAGAGCAATATCGGCAGTAACCCCGTGCCGCGTGCATTCTTGGTCGACAATCTCATTGAGTTGTTGCAGATATCCGGCCCGCACCGACTCATGGCGGCAACGGAGTGTACCCTGCAGCAGCGTTTCATCTGGAACCACATTGGCCTGCTTGCCTCCCTCTATTCTCCCGACACTGACGATACACTCGGGCCTGCCGTCCGTATCACCTCCGGTCAAATCACTAAGGTCCCGGGCCAGCACCCCGGCGCTTATGATGGGGTTGATATGTTCATGGGGACGTGCTCCATGACCGCCTCTACCTTTTACGGTAATGGTAAAACGCTCATTGCTGAATGTCAGCATATCCGGCTTGGTCGATACTGCCCCGCATGGTATATAGGGCCAGGCATGCAGCGTCAGTATGGCCTTGGGCAACGGGTCGCCCAGGGCGCCTTCACTCAGGATGTTTTTAGCGCCGTCGCCCGATTCTTCCCCCGGCTGAAAAAGAATCTGTACGGTTCCCGCCAGGCTGTCCGCAAGTTTTGATAAAACACGTGCAGCCCCCAAGGCACACGCCATATGCCCGTCATGCCCGCAACTGTGTGACATACCCGGGTGCTGCGAAGCATAGGACAGGGTTCCCTCTTCTTCTATGCGGAGAGCGTCCATATCCGCACGCACCGCCACGGTATCACCCCGGCGTTTTCCCCGCACCGTTGCAACTATGCCGGTGCCGGCAACACCGCTCCTGGCCTCGATACCCGCCTGCCGAAGCTCTTCAACGATGAGTGCCGCTGTTTTTACTTCCCTGAACGCTTCTTCGGGAACCCGGTGCAGCCGGTGGCGCACAGTAATCGCGTCTTTTACAATTGCTCCGGCCTCCCTCCGAATCGCATCAAGCATAGACATTTCACCCATATCGTTACTCATTGAAGATTGCCACCATCATTAAATAAAATTGGGCCGTGTGTCAAAAGAAAAGTACCGTTGGACAAGCAAAAAAAAGCGGGTTATATGCATCGTCTTAAATTGGAATAATCGGGCAAACGATCATCCCGCAACGCTATCTTCTTGCGGGCCTCGACGATTTTTTCCGGTTCGACCGTTACAACACAGAACGCTTCATCGGTGTCGAGCACCGTCGGCTTCACTCGGCTGTTGATCCAGGGTGGGCAAAAGATGGATTTGCCCCACTCCGGCCCGGCCCGGTTAAGGCTCAGGAAATAGACCTGGTTTTCCAGGGCCCGACAGATCACAAAATGATGCCAACTGGCAAAGCTGATATCACGGGTAAAGCCCACCGGGTGCAGGATAAGATCGCAGCCGTGCTCAAGGGCCAGCATGCGCGTCAGCTCCGGGAAACGAAAATCATAACAAATAATAATCCCGGCCCGCATGCCGTCCGGCTCAAAGACGCAGAGCCTGTTACCGGCCGTAAAAATTTCCTTCTCACGGGCAGCGCCGAACTGTGCCAGATGCAGCTTGTCGTAATGGGTTACCGCCTCTCCTTGTGGTCCCACCACCACCTGCGAAACATATACCTGTTCCCCTTCAATCCGGGGAATGCCATAGGCTATAAAGCAGGAGGATTCAGCGGCTATTTGTTCAAAAATGGCGTGGCTGTCGCCGCTCAGGTCTTCGGCAAAGTCCCTGATGTTGGTCATGGTTGTACGGGAATAATCGATACTTGCCAACTCAGGTAGAACAACCAGGTCGATATCCGTTGAACTGCACGCTTCTGAAATTCGCTCGGCCACCCGCTGCAGATGGGCCAGCTTGTCGTCGCGACAGCTTATTTTCGGTACGGCGATTTGACAGGCCAGAATATTCATACAGGCAACTCTTTTGCATTAATACTGTAAAGAGACTCTTCAGGATGCCCTATACCTATCGGCATTCTGTGAAAAATACGCATCCCGCGACAGTTTTTTTAGTCGGCACAATTCCTCTTGTGCTGAAAAAGAAAGCGGGTAAAGTTTGAGTTCTACCCGCTTATGTAGCTGATTTCAGAGCATCCTATCAGGTGATTCCATGATCAATCATCCACGCATGCGGGCAGTTCAAGACCGGTTACCTTGCCGCAGGCCCAGCCGGAATCGGAGCTGTACGTACAGTCTTCGGTCTTAAGCTCATGCAGTTTTTCCTGGGGAACATAGTCACGGAGTTGTCCGTCCGGAACAACCTTTCTGACGTCACCCGGCGCGCCGGTTTCATATCCGTATCCGCACCCCGTGTTTTCGGTAAACACGATCAGCGTTCTCTTTTTCACCCCTTTGCATTTGCAGGTATACACCCCGGCCGATACCCATGTGGCTGCAAGAAGCAGCACAGTCGGAATAATAACAGCAACACTCACTTTTTTCATGCCATCCCCTTATGTGGAAAAAATATACTAGAGCATCTTTCTTTTTTCTGTAGCCCTTAAATAGATAGCACAGGCTGATACGGTGAGAGCAGCCGCGGCGGTGCGAGCGATGATTTCTCTTTTGTATCTCCCTTTTCCTGCGAGCACATGGCCGCAGGCAATCTAACCGTATCAGCCTGTGCTATTATTCCCCATGGCTATAGTATTGTGGAATGTGCTCTAGAGCCTATGAAGCTGTATGAAAAACTATAGAAAACTAGTCGCCGGGTGTCAATCAAAACAAAACAGCCTGAAAAACCGAAACCCACGGCAGGTGGCCGTGGGTTTCAAGTGCAACGTAACCGAATGGTATGTTGCCGATACTACTTTTTCAACTGGAAAAGGAAAATCGAACTCGATTTCACCGGGATATCTGATTCATCAATCTCGGTTTCCGGATCATCCTCGGTTTTTATGACAATACTGGTATCGTAAACCGGGGCGATAATTTCGGGTATGCCGTCGCCGTCGATATCAGCCGCCTGCACTTCAGCCGCCATGCAGGCCCGATCGATATAGAGAGCACCACGGCTCAGGTTCAACGTCGTGCCGCTGATGCCGTCGTTGCGGTAGTAATAGAGAGCTCCTTTGCCGTCCCCGGCAACCAGCAGGTCCTTGCGGCCGTCATTGTTAAGGTCGGCAATATCAATCATTCCCGGCGACCCCTGGGTATAGGCCGAACCGGGCCGGTCGACCGCATACGTGTCCCGGGCCACGGCGTCCTTATCCTCGGGGTCGAGGTTGGGGTCGCCCTGGTCGATCACCACCGGCACCCATGCATCGGTATTCGCGGGATCGGACGGTATTTCAAACAGGTACACTCCCGAGGGCCACAGGCGTTTCCCGTTGACATAGCTCTGGTGGTTATGCCCGGTCACAAACATTTCCGTGCTCCCGTCACCCTGCAGGTCTTCAAACACAACATCAAACGCTTTTCCGATGGGTTTGTCCGACAGATACCAGTTGTTGATGGTATATCGCGGCCAGGGCCGGGTTAGAGCCGGACCCGGACCGGGATTTTCAAACCACATCAGGGAATCACCCCGGAAGGTATGAAACAGCTCCGATCCCAGAACGTTGTATTGAAATGCGTTAAAAATAAAAAGCTGCGGTCCGACGATGTCGGGGTCGCCGTCATTGTCAAGGTCGTTCATCCGGAAAAGAAACCCGGCCCCTTCACCGATGTCATAAGGCCCGTCGAAGGTTCCGTCGCCCTCATTGATGAAAATCTCGGTCCACATGGAACGGAATCCCCACATCCAGAGCAGCATGCTGATTCTCGTGGTAACAAAATCTTCATCGCCGTCGTTGTCGGCGTCAAAAAAGACGGCCCGGTGGTACGATGCTTTGCCCTTGAGAGTGTTATCCCCCTCGTAGATGGCCTTCTTGATCCAGTTATCGGGCCGGCTGATATCACCGCCCTGGTTCTCCAGGTAGTAAATACCGGCAATATTCATGGGAATAATGAAATTGTCCAGTACCATGATATCCGTATCATTGTCGCCGTCCATGTCACGCAGCAGGGTCTCATTGGGAAACGCGAAGGTTTCATTGATAACGGCCTGGTTCCATGTGCTCAAATCCTTTCCGTCCCAGGTAAACACGGCCACGGCACCGTTGGCGGTCTGCAGATCAAGGTCGCTTCCGCCGCCCGATGTGGCCACAATCTCCTTAATGCCGTCACCGTTGAGGTCGCCGACCGACACAAAGGCAACACCCAGAAACCCGGGAATATCAACCGCGCCCGGGGTTTCCCGGTCGGGAATCGGAGTTGTAATGCCGGTAACCGTAAACCGCTCAAAGACATCTACAACCGACTGGTTGTCGGTAACATTGACCTCCGTAATCACCCCGGCCGCTGTTGAAGACAGCAGGGCCACAATCAGAAAAACAATACAACCTGCTATTTTTTTGTGCATTTTTACTCCTTTTCTTGAAATGGTTTTATTGTCGTTGAATAACTGTTATGTATGAGATACCGTACGGCATTTTCTCTTAAAAGAATCAGCGTTTGCCGGAAGCAATGCCTCCAATGTTTTCCAGGGGCAAACGATACAGGCTCAACGAGCCTTTACCGGCTGCAAAGGTATCCGCTTTCTGCTCAATCGAATCCAGGGAAAGGCCCAGCTTGGCAAAGATTATTTTCAGGCAATACAGAATATCTTCGCGGTCGGTGAGTATTTCGGCCCGGGACTCTACAATAGCGGCCCGGTAATTATGTCCCCGGTGGTCTCCGTCGCAAATCTTGAACGAGGCCGCCTGGTTTTTCTCAAGGGCACGGTTCATACGGCCACCGCGTTTTGTGCCGGTATACAGGTAATTATCGTCCGCGGCAAACGATGTTTCCACCGCATAGGGCCGCCCATCATCCACGGTAATCAAGGTACCCCACTTTTCATCATCCATCAGCTTTCTGATTTCCTGTTCTGAAATTGGCTGTCCCATCTAAGCTCATCCTCCAAAAAAATAAGTTATTCAAGTATGTTGGCTCAAATCAGTACGGTAAATGCCCCTTGCAGCTTATAATCTAAAACCCTAGGGCAAAATACTATTATACCCTAATACTACCATTTCTTAGCATATTTTTCATATTATTTCAACAAATGTAGTCTGTCGGATGTATTTAAAAGAATTGACATTAGACACTTTTTACGATATACATATACTCTTGCCGGAGCTACATAAAAAAAGAGAGAGGGGGACAACTCTACATGAAAGATATTAAAACCATCGTAAAAGCCTTGCTTCGCTTACCGCGGATATGCATTTTCATGATTCTTTTTCCGCCCGTAATGATCATACTGGGTCTCTACAACGCCCTGATGCAGGATCTTACCAAAAAAGCATAAATCCATCGGACGTGATCAAAGGAAAGTAAAAATCAGCTCCCGGTAAACGAACCAAGGAGCTGCCCGAATACCCGTGTAGCAGTCTGCTACCCATACTGGTGGCTCTTTTTAAAAAGTTTATGAAACCACCAGTACTGTTCGGGATATCGTTGCACCAAATGCTCAAGCCCTGAAAAGCACGCCTGGGTCTGCGTCCCGATAAAAGCAGACTCCGACTGCATATCCTTAACCGGCTCAATAAACTGCTCTTTAATCAGCCGGTACGAACCGTTGTTCCAGTCACGGAAAAAGCCGCCCACAAGCACCCGGCATCTCGTTTTTCCCTGAAGCACCGCCGGTCCCGGAGCGGCGCTGATTTGCTTTTTGAAAAAAGAAACCGGCACACCCTCGCGGGAGGTAAAGTGGTGGTCGAGGGCAAACCAGACCGAATGACTTTCCGCAAGCAGCGTTTCTGCGGCCCCGACAGCACCTTTGGAACACACGAGACCGGTTCCGTGACTTTTCCTGATACTGCGCACCAGTTCTTCGGCAAAGCCCGAATGCATTTTCCGGTACACATAAAATGCTCCCTTCTGCAATGCCCCCATGGAACATACCGCCTGCTCCCAGCAGCCCCCATGAGGCATCACAAATATAATTCCGCCCATACTGAGTAATGTGCGATCTTCTTCATCCAGCGCCAGGACCCGTGCAATCCTCGGCTGCGCTGAAGCCGGACAGCACAGCAGCTCCCATAAACTGAGCCCGTGGTGCAGATACGACAAAAAACATATCCGCAGACGCCACCATCGTGACCGGTCGGGGAAAACAATACCGATATTTTGGAGTGCGATGAACAGTCGCCCCGGTGCGACAAGAAAAAACAGGGCAGCTATACCGGTGCCGGGTACCAGGGTCAGTGGATACGGCAGCCATTGCAGGCACCTGCCGATACCGATAATCATCGAGTAAACACAGTGCACGCCGAATGACGATTTCATGGTACTCCGCCCCCTCAAAGACGCTTGAGATTAAAAATTTGGCATTTTCCGCTTTTCGTGTCAGAATAACACTATACCGCAGAAGAGGCAATAACTCAGCCCTCAATAAGTAATCAGTCAAATACAACCGTTTTCCATCATTCAGAGGAGATACCAATGAGTGAAGAGTACACTTTTCCGGCCTATGGTGAAGAACTGCTGAAAATCATTGAATCATTCGGCGGTACAAAAATGGAAACCTACAAGGGCATGGATGTAACCCCCCTGTGGGAGTTGAAGGGCGGCCCGTTGCTGTGGAGCTATAAATACCTGTATGCCGTGCCGAAACTGGACAAAATCGCCATCACGGTTCAGTCCTTCCGGGACAAGCTTATGTCCTTTGCCACCATGATCTGGCCCGACGATGAACATGCCCTGCCGATCTATTCCTCTTTCTGGGCGGAAAGCGAAAAGGGCAGCTACTTTATTCTCGACCTGTACCCCACGGCCGACTGTATCTGCGACATCCCCTGGATGGAACAGTATCTTGAGCCTCTTGAGACGCTATACGACAAGGGCAAACAACTCTTCCCGGACATCTCCAACCGCGACCCCAACTGGTTTCGGGCCATGGTTTCGCCTTATTATATCAATGCCGACTTTCATCCCAGCACAAAAAAGACCCAGGACCGGCTCATGCAGATCACCATTGATTACTTGAATATCTACAAAGACCTCTGGGAAAAAGACACTCCCCGTGACCCTGTTTACATGCAGCGTCTTAACGAGCGCAAGGAAGCCATCCGCCAAAATATGATTGAAAAAGATCCCGGCGGATTCATGGTGGAGCAGGCCGTCGGCAAAGAGCTGGCCGAACTGAGCCTGAAAGCCCTTTTTTAGGAGGTATTGTATGCCCGGCACCGGACATGACGACAATTTCATGAACAACCTCAACGAACAAAACATGGAAGAGGTTGACGATTATCTGGAAAAAATCAGGCGTGAGGCCTACCGCTACTGCGAGGATGTTACCATTACGGACATAAACGGCACCTGCCCCTACGGCCATACAGCCGGGGACACATTCACCCTGACAAATATGAATTCCAACAACATGTGCGGCTCCCTGTACCAGGCCATTCATCCCAACCTGGTCACCCTGCACTACGGCGGTTTGCTGCCCTGGAGCGGTGAACCTGTCTTCAGCGGGATATGCGCAGAGGGCCGGGTGAAGGTTGAGGTAAAACGCCGTGAACTTCCAAAGCCCACCGCTCTCCGCACGGAAAACACCTTCCGGGACATGACCGGCAAAGGATTTTCCGGCATCGACACCTACCGCGTATATCTCGAAACCGTCAGCGTTGCCAACAAATGCACCTGGGGACACTGTGAGGGCCAGCGGGTGGAACTCGACTGCTTCAATGTGGGCAAGGTATGCGGTTTTCTGTACTGGGAGCTCTACCAGTATCTCAACGTGCTTCTTTCAGGCGGCAGCATGGCCTGGGAAGCCGACCCCGACAGTATTCACGGCTGCTGCCCCGATCCCTTCAACCAGGTTACCTATCGTCTCATCAGGGAAAAGCGCTAGGCTTTACGTTCCTCCCAGCCTGTTTTCCTGAATACAGGCAAAATACATGCTTCTGTACATCTCAGATAGACGTTTTCCGGCAGCATACCCGGCTTTAGCATTGACACTGCTGCTTCTGCATCCTACAGTTTAAATCAGGGGAAACCTCTTATCACTTTCAGGTATCGCATATGAAAATAGTGTCTGGAAAAGCTGTGCTGCGAATTGTGGTGGCGGGTTTCCTGGCAAGCATACTCACCCTTACTGCGTTATCGGTGTGGACCGCCATGCCCGAGCACAGCTTTTCGGGCGATTTGCCCCCTCTTACCCCACATGAGGCTCAGTTGAGCGAGGATATGCGTTCAACCGTTGAAACCCTTGCCGGCTCCATCGGGGACCGCAATTACATTTTTTACCGGCAATTATGCGCCGCCGCCGACTTCATTGAAAGCGCTCTCAACCGGACAGGGCTGTCCGTAAACAGACAGCCCTTTATTGTCGACGATAAAACCTTTTATAATATTGAGGCAGAAAAGGAGGGGGTTCAGTCTCCCCAAAAAATACTCATTATCGGAGCCCACTATGATTCGGCGGTTGCCTCACCGGGGGCAAACGACAACGGCTCAGGCATTGCAGCGCTGCTTGCCCTTGCCCGGGCAATCGCCCTTGCCGACCCGCCGGTAACCGTCCGGTTTGTTGCCTTTGCCAATGAAGAGTCGCCCTTCTTCTGGACTAAGCAGATGGGGAGCTATAGATATGCGGAAAGGTGTAAAGATCGGGCCGAAGCTATCACGGCCATGTTGTCTCTGGAAACCATAGGATACTATGCAGATCGCACGGGATCGCAGCACTACATGTTTCCTCTGGGACTTTTCTATCCCTCCCGGGGCAACTTCATCGCCTTTGTTTCCAACCTGTCGTCCCGCAGCCTGCTCAACACGGTCATAGCGTCTTTTCGCAGACAGGTACAGTTCCCCTCCGAAGGGGCTGCGTTACCCTGGTTTGTTCCGGGAGTTTTCTGGTCGGACCACTGGCCGTTCTGGAAAATGGGGTATAAAGCCCTTATGATAACCGACACGGCCCTGTTTCGGTATCCGTACTACCACACACCGGAAGATACCCCCGACAAGATCGACTATGACCGCATGGCCCGGGTGGTTGCCGGTCTTGAAAAGGTCATAATCGATCTCGCAGAAAAGAGCATCCAGCCAGACTTTTAGACAACAAATACACACAGCCCAACAGAAAAACTTTTTTAGCCGAGTCCCGCACTCTCTATGGATTCTCTTAGAGAATGGGGGAAAATGTTCAGATGCAAGGCCTGCGAAATCATGAGGCATGAGGCGTACTCGGTTGTACGTCGCAATGCCGAATATTTCGCATAACGCAGCAGATGGATGTTTTCCATCAGTCTCCTACTTCACAGGAAACAGCAGGTACAGCAACCGCGGCGTAGCGCTGGCAATAGCCGTCTGCATTGTTTCACCCTCAGCGCCGACAATACCCAGCTTATAAAAATACCGGTTGCGGTTTGCAAGGCCCGTGTCTTCATAGGTAATGGTTGACTGGTCGCCGGTAATGACCGTGTCGTTCAGCTTCTCGTAGGCACCGGCCTGGGATGCGGACCTGTACAGATTGTATCCGGTGATGCCGGTGCTGTTATCGACCTGCCAGTTGAGGGTTATTTTCCTCGAGCCGGGCACAGCCGCAAACGCGGCAAGAGTGCTTGAAGATATGGTTTCATAGCCCGCAAAAGCAGGAGAATCGTATACCGCAAAATACTCGTGGGGCGGCCCCAGGGTATAATAGACACCGTCTTCGGTAAAAATGGTTGCAAACACCGTCCCGTTGGTATCACCGCGCCGTGAGATGGTATTATCATCTGCCTCGCCGCCGTTGGTGTCGCTCAAAATCGACCAGCAGGTATCCGGATCAAACGTTTCGGTCTGATTCATAAGTTCAATGAGGCGATCATAGCGTTCAAATGACGACTCATATTCAAAGGTGGAGTCGGGATTAAAATCGCCCGTATAATGGTTTGCAGATGCTATATACGTGGCTCCGGAGGGATTTTCCTCGCCATAGGTTACGTCGATTACCGCCGACCTGATCTGCAGCCGGGCCATGGTCTGCTCGTTGAAATCCATAATATGCACCATGGCTCCGCCGGGGCCGAAATTCTTGCCGCTGTCGATAAGATCCTGAAAGAAGCCCACCGCTTCATCAAGGGTCGCGGCCTTCTCCATAACATTGCGAATCATAAAATTAACCGGCATCCCGATGGCACCATTGTCATTGGGTCTTCCGGCATTCATGGAAACACCGATGCCGTTTTCATTGAGGGCGTAAGCCACGTCGGCCCAGCCGGGAGGATCCATGGTTAAATAGGCATAGTCGCCGTTATCGGGCGCCCAGTACATAATTGCAGTATTGTCGTCGCCGCTGCCGAAGGTGGCATCGGTGTTATGGCATAAAAACGACCCCGCTGCCGACGTCACTGCAAACGCGGTACAGCCGCGGATTTCAACCGCCGACGGAGCGGGAATTTCCGAAAGGCTCCTTTTCATATTGAGCAGATCAGTGGCAAAATTCTGGGTCAGAACAATATCCCAGGCCTGCTGGCTGCTGAGTATGCTGGCTTCCGCAAGCCCTTCGGCCATACCCTGCATATGGTCTTTACTGCTCTGGGGCAAAAGATCTTTTACTTCTTCATAATAGGCCTGGGGCGTCCAGCCGTTTCCGGGTCCGGCAAAGTTCAGAACCATACCCATGGTTTGTCCGAATTCGTAAATAAATTCAGGATACGTCATCCCGACCTGTTTGCCGATTTCAAACCAGTTCCCCGTAAACCGTGCAACAGGGGCTTCTTTGACAATAGTTCCCTCACTCCCGACAGCAGACCCGGCCGGAAGTACGCACAACGCAACCCCGACTATAATTGCCGTACAAAGCCTCATTCTCTTTTTCATCGTATACACCCTCCCTTTTCCTGTGTTTATTGTTATCAACAGCTACCCATATTATGAGATTACCACAGTCATACTCAACTTCAATAATGATTTAAAAGCTACATTATGGGTATATAATTTACCCATAATAATGTTGTCATTTTTACTGCTGCCCTTTTTATTGAAGTCCTGTAATGAGTTTCAGAAACACATCTCTTTGTTATTACACCATTTTTGATCATAACGGTTTATAATAACGTCATTTTTTAACGTACACCTGTTCCTCCGAAAAAACCCGCATACATCATTTTTAATTCTCAATTCAACGGTGCGCATTCCGATATGACAGATTATGCGGTTGGTTTCCTCTATTGTAATAGCGTATAAAAACGAAATCATTGGTGATACAGGCCGGCAGCACATGCAGGATTCGTTATAAAAAAGCAGGTGTTTCGTTATGGCATACAGCGTTAAAGAAGAAAGGCGGCCGTCATTGCCGGTACCGTTCAGTCCGGGCACAACAAATAAATCTGTTCCATAAAAAGAAAGGCGTCAAGCGTGCGCTCCCGAAAGCTCCCTGTAATTGTCATTCTGTTACTACTGGTCGGACAGACACTTTGCCCTTACACCGCCCGTGCCGGAAAACACGATGTAAAAAAATCTCCCATTTTCAAAGCCGCCCTGGAACGTTCCATTGCCCGCATGACCGGAAAAGCCGCCATCATCCCCCTGGGCTACAACATTCAATCCCAGCAGGAAACATCAGATCCCAATGACGCGGCCTGCGGCGGGGCCGGGTGCGACCCCTGTGACCCAGGCGGCACCTGCTACGACCCCAATGACCCCGCATGCAGCGGCAACTGTGATCCCTGTAACCCAAACGGGACGTGCTATAACCCTGATGACCCTATCTGCGGCGGGGCCGCCGGATGCGACCCTTGCGACCCAAACGGTACCTGCTACGACCCCAATGACCCCGCATGCAGCGGCAACTGTGATCCCTGCGATCCCAACGGGACGTGCTATAACCCTGATGACCCTATCTGCGGCGGGGCTGCCGGATGCGACCCCTGCGACCCAGGCGGCACCTGCTACAACCCTGTTGATCCCGCATGCAGCGGCAACTGTGATCCCTGCGATCCCAACGGGACGTGTTATAACCCTGACGATCCTATCTGCGGTGGGGCCGCCGACTGTGACCCTTGCGACCCAAACGGTACCTGCTATAATCCCGACGATCCTATCTGCGGCAACTGTGACCCCTGCGATCCAAACGGACCCTGCTATAACCCTGACGATCCTATCTGCGGCGGAGACGCCGGCTGCAACCCCTGCGATCCAGGCGACACCTGCTACAACCCCGACGATCCTATCTGCGGCAACTGTGACCCCTGTAATCCCACTGGGCCATGCTATAACCCTGACGATCCTATCTGCGGCGGAGACGCCGGCTGCGATCCCTGCGATCCAGGCGACACCTGCTATAATCCCAGCGACCCCATCTGCGACAGTAACGAAACCATGGATGCATCAATTCCGGAATGTGGCGGCGAACCGACCCTGAACCCTGCTGATCCGATTTGCGGACAAATTGAACCCACTCTGAATCCGGCAGAAGATACCTGTGCAGACAACTTTGAAATCACGTTTAATCCCCTGGATACAAACTGTGAAATTGCATCGACCCTCGATCCAATAGATGACCGTTGCCATAAATATATCGAGGAAACCCTGGACCCGGTAAATACCAACTGTACCGATAACATTTTCCCCACAATGAACCCCATTGACCCGGCCTGCAGTATTCAACCGACCATGAATCCCATGGACCCGAACTGTGAGTTGGAACCCACCATGAATCCCATGGATGAGCGCTGTAGCGGGACAATTTCTCCAACCCTGAACCCCATGGATCAAGGGTGCTCCGATGAAATACCGTTGACCCTGAACCCCATGGATAACATGTGCTCCGACGACATCAGGCCCACACTGAATCCCATGGATCAATCCTGCGCCGAAGACATTCCACCCACGATGAACCCCATGGATAGTAACTGCGCCGAAGAGATACCGCCGACACTCAACCCCATGGATGTAGCCTGTGAAGAAGACATTCAACCGACGCTCAACCCCATGGACCAGGCCTGTGAATTCGGGGAAACCATGAACCCCATGGAACCGGCATGTGACGATACCGTCCAGCCCACCCTCAATCCCATGGACGGTCGTTGTGATACCATTGCCGTCACCTTTAATCCCATGGAACAAGAGTGCGACGACAATATACAGTCCACCTTCAATCCCATGGATAAAGCGTGTGAAAACAGCATACAACCCACATTCAACCCCATGGAAGAAGACTGCGGAGACGTTATTCTTATTACACTGAACCCCATGGATTATACCTGCGAGTTCGAGCCCACAATGAACCCCATGGACACAAATTGTACCTTTGAGCCCACAATGAACCCCATGGACAGTAACTGCGGCGGGGCGCTCCCCTACACTATGGACCCTGCAGACCAAAATTGCGACATACCACCCACCATGGATCCGACCGACATCACCTGCGGGCTCAAGGAGACCGTCGACCCCGGCGACCCCACCTGCGAGCTGATTGATACGATAGATCCCCTGGATGAGCTGTGTGAACTACCCGAAACCATGGACCCGCTTGATGAGAAATGCGAATTTTTGCCCACGTTTAATCCCACCGACCGTTTCTGCGAGCTGCCGTTCACCTTCAACCCCATGGACAGGGAGTGCGGTGACGATATTACGCCCACCATCAATCCCATGGACTATCGTTGCGAACAGGACATACCGCCTACCATGAATCCCATGGAACCGGTGTGTGAAGACGAAATGACTCTCACCATGAACCCCATGGATGAACGCTGCGAATTAACGGAAACATTTAACCCCATGGACTATCGCTGCGAAGATGATATACGCGAAACCATGAACCCCATGGATAGTGCCTGCGTGGAGGATATCCCCTGGACGTTAAATCCCATGGAACCTGAATGCAAGATGATGGAAACCATGAATCCCATGGATGACGACTGCGAGGAGGACGACCTGACACCGACAATGAATCCCTTTGACGTCCAATGCGATCTGCCCCAGGGAGATCCGCTGGAACCCGACAACCTGGCTGACAGCCGCTACAATGCCGGGATCTATATTTCCAGAGGAATCGGCCAGGGTGCCTATATCTATTATAACGATGAGGAGCCCTTTACGCCGGTATTCGGCCCGCCGGAGGGTTTGACACCTTTCAGGCACACCCGGGCGGTCCGCACCAAAGGATATCTTCCCTTGCTGAACAGCGAGACTGAAATCGATGATGCCGGAGAGCCTGTCAACATCCAGCCCCGGACACGCTATACCACACCGGTTACCGTCCAGGTCAACGGTCCCGAGCATTCAAGTTCTGAAGATCTGGTTGTCTATCGTGACAACGGCACTGCGTGGGTTCAGGTCTGTGATGCCGACGGCAACGTGCTGCCCGGCGGCGAAGACTGGATGGTGCCCGGGTCGCGCCAGGAGGTAGCCACCGATTCGTCCGAAGGAGTTGAAATACAGATTTATGATGCCGGAGGGGTGGTGGCCGTTTCCACCGGCAACAACGGCACCGACCACTGTTTCATAGCCACCGCCGCTTATGGGTCGAAAATGGAGCCCCATGTTATGGTTCTGCGCGCATTTCGTGACCGGTTCCTGCTCAGGAATGCAGCCGGAAGGTCGTTCGTATCGTTGTACTATCGGGTGTCCCCACCCATCGCCGCAGCGATTGCAGGCAGCCCCGTCCTGCGCTGTGCCGTACGCTGGAGCCTGCTGCCCCTGGTTGGTGCCGGCTGGCTGGCATTACAGCTTGGACCGCTGTATACAGCCTTTGCCCTTCTGGCAATCAGCCTGGCAATGACGGTTCTGTTTGTACACCGAACAAGATCGAAACACTTCGGCAAATAGCATTATTAAAATACAGATTGAAGGTGTGCCACCCACCCCCCCCAACGGCTGAAAGCTTTTAGACCACATACCCCTGATGTATAAGGGTATAAACACTCTCAAGTAATCAACTACTCTAAACCACACGTACAGCAAAAGACCGTTGGAGAATGCTCAGATACAAGGCGCGCGAAAGCCTGAGGAATAAGGCGTACTCAGTTGTACGCCGCAGTGACGATGGGTGAGCGCAATCCCGATATAATCGGGATAGATGGATATTCTCCGGCGGTCTCTTAAATCATTTTCACCGTCTTTTACGCCATATGTTTTTATCATACCCTTTGGTAGGATGCATATACAGAAAGGTTATTTCTTCCGGCTCGATCTTAATCAGGTTGAACCAGCCCAACATTTTAAGCCGCACCTGCTCCATTTCCGCTTTAGAAAGTCCCTCGGCTTCGGCCTGATGACGGGCGTTTTTTTCGATAACAGTATACAGACCGATCTTCTTCAAGCGGGCCAAAAAAGTCCGGCGGTTCTCCTTCAGGTTGACCAGGGTTGCTTTTCCCACTATCTGGGTACTGCGGTTCAACTCGCCGGGCCGCAAGGGATGATAAATACCCACCGACACATTGGGATTGGATTTGATGTTGACCACTTTTTTCCCGGGGTCCCCCACTATCCAGAGGGTCAACCCGTCACTGAAAAAATCAACCGGCGTGGCCCGGGGCAGGTTGTTTTTTGCGGTTGCCAGAACACACCCCAGTCCGTGTTTCACTTGCGCACCGCCTTTAGCGTTTTTCACCACTTTAGAAGATGCCTCCGTAACAAACTGCAAAATCCGTTTTTTCAACTGAGCCTGACTTGTTGTACTCTTCTTGCCGGCTTTCCCTGGACTCTTTTTCTTTTGTGTATTTGCCATGTTTTCTCCCACGTTACATGTCTATTTTTAGTTCTGTATCCTTCTCATAATCTCCTGTTTATGTAAACCCTTTCCAGAAAGTACAGGCATCCACCGGCTCGCGGGTCCGCGGAAAGGTATTAAACGGCGATGTCATGTCGGGATAGCCCAGCGCCACACCCCCGGCCAACTCTTTATCTTCAGGCAATCCCAGATATTTTTTTAAAGCTTCCCGGCACACTACCGTAACCGTCAGCCAGCACGTCCCCAGTCCCCTGGCCCGGGCGGCCAGCAGAAAATTTTCAATTGCCGCCGCAACACTTACGGCATACTGGTTGTCATTACGCTTATAGGTAACAAAGTATACACCCACCGGGGCATCAAAAAAGCGAAGGCTTCTTTCAAAAATTTCATTGCCGTCAATACCCTCCTCATGGGCGATCTGCATCAGGGTCGTCATAATCTCCTGCTGACGCTCCCGGCAAACATCCGGCAGATTGCCGAAGGGATCAATGTCGCCAAGGTCCTCGGCAAAACGTTCTTCGATAAGATCACACACCTGCTTCAGCTCAACACCGGTCAAAACAATAAACTCCCACGGCTGCTGATTTGTGGCACTGGGAGCCCAGGTAGCAGCCTCGAGACATTCCCGGATAGTCTCCCTGTCCGGCACCTCTTTAGTAAAAGCGCGGATGCTCCTGCGGGTTTTCAGTGCTTCCTGTGTATCCATAAGGCTGTTTCCTTGCTGAAATCTGTTCATAACGAGAGGCCGTTGGAGAATGCTCAGACACAAGGCGCGTGAAACCCCGAAGGGTGAGACGTACTTTTTTCTGTACGCCTCAGTGACGAAGGGTGAGCGCAATCCCGATATAATCGGGATAGATGGGCGTTCTCCGGCAGCCCCCTAAATTTTTTTATGGCAAAACTCAAGGGAGTCTCCTACCATTACAACGCCGTAAACCCCGCTGTTTGCCGGACCGGGATTAAACAGAGCCGGCTTCTCGTCGTTCTGTAAATACTTTTTATGGGTATGTCCGAAAAAGACCATATCTGCCGCTTCCTCCATGCCTTTGTACAGCAGCCCCTGGTAGTCATGTACAACCCCGAACCGGTCGCCATGGACGACCATGACCTTCATATCGCCGATGGTCGTAATAATTATACGCTCCATACCGTAGCAAGTCCGACTGTCCATATTGCCTGCCACCCGAACGGTGCCAACCGTTGCCGGCAAGGCTATCTGGTCCAGATCGTCCGCCCCGTCGCCGCAGTGAACGAGATGGTCGAAGGGCAATTCCTGCCGTATAATGGCGGCAAGCTTTCCATAGCTGCCGTGGCTGTCGGAGACAACGACTATTTTCACTGAATCTTTCATCCTCTGCCTTCCCTTGAAATATGTTATCCAGAGGATATCGGAATACCCTCGCACAGGGAGACTGTTGGAGAATGTTCAGATACAAGGCGCGCGAAACCCCAAGGAGTGAGGCGTGCTTTTTTCTGTACGCCTCAGTGACGAAGGGTGAGCGCAATCCCGATATAATCGGGATAGATGGGCGTTCTCCGACAGTCTTCTAGAATTTAATACAAAAATAGTTTCTTTGCAACATACGAAAAAGCCCCCGTGTCTTTTAGATACAGGGGCTTTGATACTGTTTTAGCTAAAGGCAGTCTAATTATTGCTTTGCCTTTTCAACAGCGTCTATACTGTCGTCAAGCAGCCGTTCGATATAACGCGGATTATGAATGCCGAAGCTGCGGTCATGCAGGATCAGGCTGTAGTTCTTATAGGCATTATTAAGGTCTTCGGTGGCGGTGTCCTTAATAAACGGCAGCGTACCACCACGATGGCAGGTTGCACACTTGCCCGGCTGAAACGGAGGTAAGAATCCGTGATTCTCGCCTTTCAGCAGATCGCCGAGTTTGACCAGCTTCTGCTTGATTTTGGTCTGGAAACCGTTACGGTCGAAGGTTTCGATACCGGCATGACACTTCTGGCAAACGTTAATATTGAGAATGTCGTCGACTGTACCGGGGTCTCCGTCGGCGCCCACATCGCGCATTCTGAGCCCGTGACCGCCCACCAGCCGCACGCTGTTATTGTCCGTATCAGTTATATCCCGTGACATATGGCAGGCAACACATCCGTCCGCCATGTGGTGCAGGTTTCCGCTGCCTTCATAGGCGGAGTAGTCGTCCCAGTGATAGCCGTTTTCAATTTCCCCGGCCGTTGCTTCATAGGTTGCGTTCTGCCATTTCTTTTCATGACAGGTATTGCACAGGTTTTCGGGACCGCCGGTCCGGAGGCCGGTCGGGTTGTCGGTGCTCTGCTTATGCGGATCATGACACACGTCGCAACTGACATTGGGGGTATCAACCGGGGCTTCGGTGCCGAAGGGATAATCATAATTTTCTACATTTCCCGAGGCGGCTGCGCCGATAAATCCTTCGGTATAGTGGCATTTATAGCAGTTGCGCTGCAGCGCCGAAGACACTTCGGCGTGACCGAACGCCAGCGGGTCGGAATGCCGCGACTTCTGCCATTCCGCAAACTCATCGTGACACTGACCGCACATACCCGGCCAGCTGGTTGTGGAGATCCGGTCCGAATCGCCGTCATGCAGGCTGCCGGGGCCGTGACAATCTTCGCAGCCCACGTTGACGCCGGCATGTTGCGTGGTCAGATAGTCGGTGTGCGTTTCCGTATGGCAGGAAATACATGAATCCGTGCCGGCCGTCTCGGCCACATACACGGTGACCTCTCCAGGGTCGCCGGCCAGCCCGGCATCACCGGTAACCGACAGTGTTGCCGTGTAGGTATCACCGGCCTGGGCATCCTGGGGAATGGTAAATGACGGATTGCGTGTCGCCGGATCGCTGAGCAGGCCGGTTGCGTCACTGCCGTCACCGTCCTCGAGCGTCCAGGCAAATGAAAAAGCCGACTGGCCCCAGTCGCCGTTCTTATTGCCGTAGATGTCGAACATTGGTGCATCCGGATTGAACTGCTCGGGCGACGGCAGGTTGAAGTCCTTACCCCAGCCGCGCAGAAAGACCTTTTCGCCCGGCTGCACACCGGACAGGCCGCTGGTTTCGGAGTATACTTCGTTGTCATACAGCAGCGGCAGTTCCGACGGACCCGGAATAACGGAAGGGTACGCCTGGGTCGGGTCATTGATCATCTCGAAGGTCTGTACCACTTCCCGGCCCACACCTTTCCAGTCGATAACGATCATGGCAAAGGTGTAATCGCCCGGAAGCGTCGGCGTAACACTGGTGCTGGAGGCCTTCAGAAGCTGAGCACCTTCCGGCATGGCAACCGGCACATAGTAAAACGTATTCAGAAGGTAGATAAGCAGGTTGTCGGGCTGAACCGAGAGTGAATTACCGTAGTATTTTTTGGTTGTCTTCATTTTATAGGACAGAAAAGTAATGCCCCGCTTAATGGAAAAGTCCTTAACGATTTCTTCCCCGGCGCTCACCTCCAGATCTTCCTTGGTCTGGTAATAACCGTCGGCAACCGCTCGGATGCTGAAGTTGCCTTCGGGCACTGCCGAGAGCAGATATGTGCCGTCAGTTCCCGTTCTCGTCGCCACGACCTGTTCCATGCCGTCCATCCGGTCCTCCAACACAACCACCATAGCGTTTTCTACCGGGTTTCCGCCCGAGGTTACCACACCACTGATTGAAGCGGCCTGCCGCATGGGAATCAAGATATCGGTGGTTGTGCCGGTTTCAACCGTTATAAATCCCGTGCGGCCGTCGCCGTATTTGCCCTCGGCATAACCGTCCAGGCTCACTGAAACAGCATAATTTCTATAAGGTGTAATCCCGGAAAAGGTTACCATACCGTTATCGCCGGTTGTTCCCGCGTAATCACCCGGCGTCATGGATACCGCGGCACCCGCAAGTGGTGCTTCGCTGTAGAAATCCTGAACCGTTACCTGCACACTTCCCGGGGTAAAGGCATGCAGCGGTAATACTCCCGCCATAAAAACAATCAGTACTGTAAAAAGAATCCGTCCCGTTTTTTTCATCCTGCTCTCCTCCCAATAGTTTTAATTACAACAATACGGTATCCCCTTTATATTAGTGTAACACCATACTACCGCTATTCTTTGACTTAAGTCAAGAAACAGGCAAACCTGGAGGCAAAAAATAGACATTATTTTATATTTAAATCAATCAAATTAATTCAAATTATTCTATTCTTAATATCACAAATAAATACTGCGTTTTTCGGCATCCCGGTCGTGTCCAGACAAAGGATCTGTCACATCGAACATCTGTAGTTAAAAGGCCTATTATTTCCCTGAAGTATGATACAATCGAGATCACAAGGGTAAAGTGATATGTCCGATACCGGCAGGGAACTGCTGGAGGTTGCCGACGAGGGTGTACGGGAGGGATTTATCTTTCACCTTTCATCCGGAACGTTCCTTGAACTACAATACTGGAAAACGCTGTTAAACTATATCATTGAAGATTCCGGACAAAATTTCTTTATCGCCCATGCAAAGCTGAAAAAGAAAAACGGTGTTATTGCAGCACAAAATGAGCGCCTGTTTGCCTATACATCATATCTGCTTGTCAAGAAGGATACTATTGTCTATATGATTGAGGACTGGGGCCTGGTAACCGGGCAAAACACATCCCTGGTCCAGTATTACCCTGAAATGGATGTGGAACTGGGAAAACCCCTCGAAAACCATGCCGACATCGACGCCTATTTCGACCCGGAAACCGGACTGCATCAAAGAGATTTCGAACGCGGCCGCGTATACGTCAACCCGACCGGATCTTCGATAGATTTTTCGATGCCGCAAGAGTATAAAGTGGCGGTATTTACAGGCGGCGGCATCGTTTCAAGCACCGGCAGTTATGGAGGAGCCGCATCATTGTAGTAAAAGACCAGGGGCTCTAAATAAACCTGAGGCTTTGCGGAACACCCCTCCCGAATGGATTCTAAATGGCGGGTTTAAGAACTGGCACTTTTTTTATACTGCAACACACTACGCCGGCAATATACATACCGGCATATCAACTCCACACGGGTACTGCTTGTTTACCATAGCTGTAACAAACAGTACTTTCTGCTTTATACCTCATAACAATCGACTCTCTAATGGACCACCGGCTACGCAGCAGCCTATGAAGCACGGCATTTTCAACAGAAGGCACATCAATCACGGTCCTCAGCAAAAAGCCTGTGCTTCAGCGACCTACTGCGGATAGGATACCTCGATTGTGTAGCTGTAGGCTTCCGCGCCGGTTGACGGAGTCAAAAAGCCCGAATACAGGAAGACAATCACACCGGTGTTGAAAATCGGCATATCGATTGAAAAAGAGGTCTGACTTGATGAGCTGTACATGGTGCCCCAGCGCTGTTCGCCCGTGGAGGTTACCATATATCCCATTAAACGGTCGCCCGTATCACCTAGATCCTCTAATGTAACCGTAAACTTGTCACCGGTATAACCCCACAGCAGAAAAATGGTCAGGTCCTGGTCCAGAGGCATAGAATTCGTCAGCGTCCGCGTTATCGGATACGAACTGGTCCCTTCGGTTATCACCTCAAATCCGAAATTGACAAAAGGAAGCTTGATTGAAATTCCCTGGGCGGTCTGCACATTTCCATAACCGGTCGGCTCGGCACATACCGTTGCCGGCAACAACAGCAGCAGACACGCCAGCCCAGCCACTGCCTGCTTTTTCCATTCAAACAGTTTCATGCCATATCCTTTCATGTAA
The DNA here is from genome assembly GCA_028282925.1 of Thermodesulfobacteriota bacterium. Classification (GTDB taxonomy): domain Bacteria; phylum Desulfobacterota; class WTBG01; order CAIYCZ01; family CAIRTM01; genus JANQGV01. The sequence continues at coordinate 23,633 of JANQGV010000182.1, read as the reverse complement.
AACTTTTCCATACTTAGTGAATATTGTAACTCATAATCTTGTACTGTCCGTGCATTTCCACAATAGAGCCGAAGAGGTTGAGCTCACGCTTGCGTCCCGTATCGTCGGTGACGATCACCCGAGCGTCCCGGTGGACCCTGTAGTCCTCATAATCGGTCACGTCCTCTACAATCCGCACATCAACAAGAGAATAGTGCTTTCCACCGTAACCGACAAGCAGGTCCTCAAGGCAGGAGCCGCTTTTCATCATGTGCTGTCCCCATACAAAGTCATACCGGCTCTGCCACTGCTTGATTTTGCTGATGGGCAACTGTGGCCAGATGATGTGCCGGTATTCTTCTTCGGTAATGCTGATTGCCCGGAGGGTTTCCCTGTCTTTTTGATGCAGTGCGTCCAGCATCCGGGCGCAGAGATCTTTCATGGAAGCACCGGCATTGGTCAGCCCCGGCCCTGAAACCGGAACCGTGGCAACCCCGGCACAGCCCGTGCTCAGCAGTACCAGCAGCGCGCACAGCAGCCCGAGGCCAACCCCTGCCCGAAGGCAGGGATTGGTGGGCGTACGATGTATCTTAATCTGTTTCTTTACAAAAACCATGGTTCCTCTGCTTAGAAAGGAAGATTTCCGCTTGCAATGTCGGCTTTGGCTTTGAAGATGGTGATCTTCAGGCCCAGGCCGGCTTTTTCGCTGATGGCGCTCAGAATGCTCAGGAGTTCCTGTGCCAGAGAGTCGCTCAGTACAACGGTCTTGCCGTCAACAGCGCTTCCGGCAAGGTCAACCACCTTATCAAGGGCAATTTTCGTCTTGGCATTCAGAGCAGCGTCGGCGCCCAGGATAGCCTTGACTTCTTCGGTGTAGTGATAGTACAGCTGGGTGTACAGTGCGCCGGTTGCGCTTTCAGCCATAACAGTGTCACGGAAGTTTCTCAGAATATCCAGATTGGCATTGTCGGCACCCAGCACCATCTCTACCGGGCAATCGGTAGGATCAGGAGTATCATCCTCACAGTCACTGTCGGCAGTGTCAACGTCGCCGTCGCAGTCGTTGTCCTTACCGTCGTCACATACTTCGGAAGCGCCGGGATTAACGCTTGCATCGGTATCGTCGCAGTCGGTTCCGGTGCAGCCTTCGCCTACGCCGTAGCCGTCGCCGTCATTGTCTGTACACTCTGGTTCTTTCGTCCAATCAGCAAGGCCCCAGCGGGTCCAGGGCTGGCGGGTCCAGTCGTCGTCGGGATCAACAGCGCCGATGTAGTCGGTTGATGTGATGAAAGAGTTTCCCGTGGGAGCAGATGCAACGGTAACCGTTCCGTCGATGGCCGGGGAACCGGAGCCGGGGCGGAAATCAGGAGCGGTCAGGTCATAGGCATCGCCCAGCTTGGGATCGGCTTCCAGGTTGTTGGACATCATGGAGGTCATGAATGTTTTCGGCGTAAACGGTGCAACAAACTCTTCTTCGGCTTCGTCGCTGAAGTTGGGGTTGTTGTTGTAGAAAATATTGTTGTCGACGATCATTTCCTCGTCGCGGTTTCCATTGGCAACTTCAAAAGTCTCTTCATCGTCGATGTCCAGACCGGCTTCCTTGAAGCCCATAACAATGGAGTTGCGCAGGTTGACGGCGGTTCCGGCACGCAGCAGGACACCGATATCGCTCTCGTCACCATAGGTGGTTGAGGGGTCGCCGATAACGGTCAGGTTGTAGAGGGCCGGGTTGGCGCGCGGTGCGGCGGACGGGTCTTTGCCCAGGCTGTCGCATTCCAGACCCTGGTCGGCATCGTCGGCCTTCTGCTGAACCACGGCAAACTGCACGCTTCCGCGCCAGCCTTCGGTCCAGTCGATGCTGTCGTCGGCACATTCGGTCAGGATACCGTATTTCCAGTTAACCGTTCCACCGAACATCTCGATACCGTCGTCTTTGTTGGCATGCACCTGGAAATGGTCCAGGGTCGTGCCGGAACCGACACCCTGCAGGGCGATACCGTTCAATTCATTGTCGGGGCTGAACTCGATACCGGCGAACTCTACGCGGAAATACTGCATGGTACCGCTGTTGTCGGCCTCGTTGCAGTCGGAGCCGGAGCAGCCGTACTGGCCGGTGTCGCCTTCACCTTCGCCTAGGCCGCCGGGCTTGTTGAGGGTTGAGTATCCATTGATGATGAGACCGCCCCAGTCGGCACGGGCCGGGCTGGCCTGGTCACTGGTGAAAATAACCGGCTCGTCCTTGGTACCGTTGATGTTGAGCTTTGCGCCCTGGGCGATAATCAGGGTTCCGATGGTGGCTTTCTCACCGTATACGGTTACGCCCTTCTGAACCGTCAGGGTAGCGCCGTTTTTAACAAATACCGCGCCGCTCAGAAGCACATCGCTTGACCAGGTTGTATCTGATGTAATATCACCTTCCACAGTGGTCTGAGCAAACCCCTGGGAAGCACACATAAAAACCGCTATCAACAGTGCTGCAAAAATCTTTTTCATTTTGTTTTCTCCTTTTAGTTTCTTTGTTGGTGCTTTTCCTTTTGTTGACGTTTTAACCATTTTGTTCGGCTATCACCTCCTTTGTCTTTTTTTTACCATTTGTAAGATAGTTTAAATTTCCAGGTAACTCCTTCCTTATATGTATGAAAAAGATTACCCCCCTGCGAATACAGTATTTTTTCATTAGTCAGGTTGTTACCGATTAATTTAATTTCATAATGCTTCCAGAACTTCTTTATCAGCACCAGATCAAGGCGGCTGCGGTCCTCTTCAACAATATCCGGCAGCCCCAGCCCGCCGACTTCATTGATACGGTCAGAAATATGCTGAAACATCACCCGGGCGGTGAAGCCCCAGTCCTTGTTATCGTATTCCAGGGTTACGTTGTAGGTATGGTCGGCCTGGCCCACCATCCGGCGCTTGGTGTTCGTGGGCACGAACCCCGGCTTGGGCGTTACTTCCGCCTCGGAGTCGCAGTAGATGTAGTTGCCGATAACATTCCAGTTGTGCAGCCACGGCGAGATAAATCCGAGATTTTTGCGCAGCTCAAACTCCACACCGAACAACTCGGCCTCCTCGGCATTGACATAGGAGGTACGCAGTTCGACGGTCGGCTGGATTGTGCGCTCGATGGCGTCGGTAAAATCCTTATAAAAAAGCGAGACTGCAATAAGATCGCTTTCGTTCAGATACCACTCCCACCTGATATCGAAGTTTTCTATCTCGGTCACGCTCAGGTCGGGGTTACCCTTGATGTTGCGGCCGCCGCGGACATCGGTAAACTCGAACGGTGCCAGCTCATGGAACTCCGGCCGTGATACGGTTTCGCTGTAGCTCAGGCGCACATTCATGGACTCCATGGGAGTCCAGGTCAGGTTAATAGAGGGGAACCAGTCGTCACCGCTGATATCCGTTTTGATGATTTCACCGCGCTTGAACAAATTGATCGTTGTGACATTGATCTCGTTGCGCTCAAAGCGGAAGCCGCCGGCAACCCGCAGATACGTAGTCAACGGCAGATCCAGCATCATGTACCATGCCGAAATTTCCTGGTTGGCATCGTAAGTATCGGTTGCGCGGGTGGTTTCTTCCATTTCATAATTATAATGGTTGATATTCTCAGGCGCGAAGATGTCCTCGGGCGACTGAGTTAAATCGATTCCGTTTGTCCCCCGCGGCATATAGCGAAAGCGACGCGACCAGAATTCACGGTCCCGCTCCATGTAGGCACCGCCGAACTTGAACTTTGATGTCAGGCCCGACCACTGTTCAAACGTAATCGTCCAGTTAAGGGCAATATCATGAATGTCTTCTTCCTGTTCGGTCCACATCCTGAATCCGCTCATACTCTCATCGGCCAGCACAAAGTCATCCACCGTCGAATTATATTCGTACATGTACTCACGCATGTCCGGCTCCCACATATTTGCCAGTGAGTATGTGTAGGTCCAGTCGATTTTGTGATTGAAAAAAAGATAGAAAAGGTGCTTGCCGCCGAGCTGTCCGGAATATATTTCCTCTTCTACCCAGCGCAGGCGCGTATCGGAGATGTCGACGCCGATGTCGCTGTTAAAACCATCATAATAGGTGGTTTCATCCTCGCCCGTGTGGGTATAAAAGTTGTTGAAGTAAAGGGTATGATCGGGGGAAAGCTCTATTCCCATATTCAAAAGCCCGTTCAGTTCGGACTTGTGCTTGGAGCGCAGGAATGAATATCTTTTTTCAACGTTGAGGCTGTTGTCCTGCTGCACCGAATAGATCCGCATCTCCTCTTTGTCACGATTCTCGTATTCGAACTTATAGCTTGTGTGAAAAATGATGCCGAACTTGTTGAAGCGGTTTCCCAGGAGCAGACTGTAATTCTGATCTAAAGGAGCGTCTTTGGTGTAGGTGTTCCAGTTGTTGTTGAACGACTCGCCGATTTGTTCCAGCTTGTACGGACCGAAGCCTTCCTTGGTAAATCGCCCGCGCTTGGTCACCTTTCCGCCCGGCACCGACCCCGGCAGGTCACGGTCGCCGTCGTCCCAGCCGAGCCAGTCGGTCGAGCTGCCGCGATACGTCAGAAAATCTTCGTTGGTCGTTACCGTGTTGTAGTTGAGTCCGGTTGAAAACTTGAACATAAACCGGTCCGGGATTGATTTTGTATTTATTTGAGCAAGGCCGCCGGAGAAGTTACCCGGCAGGTCGGGAGAATATGATTTGGCAACATTGATGGACTCAACAACACCTGCCGGAAACAGATTGAGCGGCACCACCTTTTCATTGGGTTTGGTGGTCGGCATTACCGCGCCGTTCAGGCTGCTGCGGTTATACCGTTTCGGCATACCGCGGGCCTGGAGGTACTTACCTTCATGAATGGTTACGCCCGGCATGCGGGTCAGAATACCGGCAACATCCGATTCGGGTATCTTGCTGATACTTTCGGCCGAGATATTGTCGAGAATATTTGAGGCGGCCTTCCGCTTCATCAGTTGCACCAGCTCCACGTCGCCCTTGGGCTTTGCCACAACGCGCATCTCATCGATTTCCACCAGCGACGGCTCAATGGTTATCTTTCTGGTAACGGTTTTACCGCTTTCCACGGTTACTCCCTTAATAATCCTGGGCTGATAGTTCGGGTAGGTTACCCGAAGCGTATATACCCCCGGACCTACTTCCATCATGAAAAAGCCCCGGCTGTTGGTAAGCCCGAATGTACCGGGCGTACCTGCCGGCGCACTCTCATCAATTGCTTCTACTCCCGCTTCCAGCAACGGTTTTTGCTCGCCTTTATCAAGTATCGTACCGGTAATTTTCCCCAATGCTGTTCCGCCCGCTGCTCCTGTATCCGCTTCCTGGCCGAAAGCCGTACCCGACGTAAGAAACAACACCAGAATCAAACAGCTGAGTATGTTACCTGACCATGTTGTAGAACGTATCCGAAACCACATCCAACCGGTTCACTCCAGATTTCTATTCGCAGTTATTGTTCCTGAAACACCTTCACCGCCCGACATATCCTTTTTATATCGAGGTTTCTTCTTCCAGCGATGCCATCAGGTTCTTGATTTCTTCAACCGGGGTAAGCATTTTCAAAAGCGCCATGGCCTCATTCCGCTGTGTCGGAAATTCGGTCGCCCTGTGCAGAAGCTCCCGGGCAATTTCGATATCTCCGCCCCGCATAGCGCAATACCCTGCCATAAGCCACTCATGGCCGTCTTTCGACATCATTTCAGCGGCGGACACATACAGGTTCTGGGCTTCTGTAAACTTGTCCTGCAGATAATACAGCTGGGCCTTCAGCAGCATCCGCTCATACGAGCGGTCTTTTTCCAATGCCTTGTCGATTGATGCAATAGCTTTGTCGAACTCATAGGCCGAATAATAAGCGACCGACATCTTTTCATATTCTTCCGGGGTACCGCCTTCTGCCAGGGCCCGTTCGTAATACTGAGCGGCCCGCATCGGCACGCCCACCATGGTAAACAAATCGCCCATGATAAACAGCTCATCGCGCTTCATCTCGCCCATATAGCCGTAGGTTTCATACACAACGGCGGCTTCCCGGTACTTCTGATTTTTAAAATAGGCCTGGGTAAGCAGTTTCCAGGCATCGATATTATCCGGATTGCGCTCGGTCAGCTTGGTCAGCATGGTTACGGCCTGGTCATACTCTTCCCTGGTAATATAGGCATTTGCCAGCAGGCTGACGACTTCCGTGCTTTCGCGGCCGTAGGTATTTACCAGCTCTTCGCCCAGCACGATTGTTTTTTCCAGGTTATCGGCCTGATAAAACGCAGCCATGGCCATGAATAATATTTCCGGCTCCTTCTTGATGTTTGCGCGGAATCCTGTCTCAAGAGCATTTCCGGCCTTCCCAAACTGTTTCTGCATATAGTAGAGCTTACCCAAATTCAGCCACAGCGGGGCATATCCGGCCTCCAGGGCCACGGCCCGTTCAAGATACTGAATCGCCTTGTCATAGTCTCCCAAAAACCCGTAAGCGGTGCCGAGATTGAACTCCACCAGAAAGTGATTATATTTCGCCCGGCGTTTCTGGAATTTTTCCAGTATGGCAATTGCCTGTTCAAATCTGTTTTTGTTCATTTCCTGCTGGGCTTTAAACAGGATGCTGCGCGTCTGCTCCGGGATCGATTTCCAGTCGATCTGTCCGGCTTCCTGGGCATATGATGCCGAAAGCGAAATGACCAGGCACAACAAAAAAACAAAAATGGTTACTTTCATGTGTTCATACTCCTTTAATGGATTGTACCGGTTTGAGCGGTTCCGATCGTTAATCCAAATCAAGCTCATATTTTATCGACGACCTGCACCAGCACGATACCGCTTCACCCTTTACTTTGGCCGGTTGGAACCGCCATTGCCGCACCGCATTAACGGTGGCTTCCTCGAACACTCCCTGGGGTTCCGCTTCGATGATTTCCACAGTCTTGACCATGCCGTCCTTGTCCACCAGCAGCTTAAAACTGACACGCCCGGTAATATTTTTACTCATGGCCCCTGACGGGTAGACCGGCCGGGTTCTGAACAGGGCCACCGGCTTCACATCCACATCGCCCTCATTCCATATTTTCATACCAAGGGAGAGCCCCATATCAGAATCGCCCTGGGAAAGCCCAAGGTCGAACTGAAAGGGAACATCCAGAAGCTTGGATGTATCCATTTTGGGCATAATGTTTTTAATCTTCGGATTCACCTTGGGTGGCGGCTTACGCTTTTTACGAACCACCCGTTTCTTTGGAGGCGGCGGTTTTAATTTAATCGCGCCTACCAGCCCCACGGCATCGCGTATCTGGTCCGTGCGCGGGGGGCTGGCAAACCGCAGCAAAAAAGGCATGCCGGATATCAATAGAAACGTCACCACCACGGCAATCACAAAAGCGGTACTATATCTTTTTACTGTTGTATTCATCTACAGTGCTTATAATTTTCTATATTATGCAGGCTGTTCAAATCGTTCATATGCAAGGCGTGCGAATTTGTGAAACATGAGGCGTACTCGCCTTGTACGTCGCAATGTTGAGCAATGTGCACAACGCAGGAGATGGGCGATTTCAACAGCCTGCTATTCGAGTTTTGCCGCAATGGAAACCCCCTTCGCCCCGGCAAGGCGGCACTGGTCGATAACATTGACAACCGTTCCCGTGTTGCTTTTTTTATCGGCAACAACAATAACACCTGCTTCCGGACTTTCCGAAAGCGCCTTTTCCACATTGGCCCGCACCGACCTGACGTCGATGACCCGGTTTTCCATATACACCGTACCCTCTTTGCTGACGCCGATCAGGATTGTGCTCTTTTCCTGCTTTGCGGCCGTTTTTGCTGACGGCCGATGCACTTCAATGCCGGTTTCCTTCACAAAAGTTGTTGTAACAATAAAGAAAATGAGCAACAAAAACACCAGGTCCATCAGGGGACCCATATTCAGCTCAATCGGACCTGCACTGCGCCGTCGTTTTGCCTGGATCATAATTTGAACTTTCTGATTATGTGTATGCTGATTTCTTCAACCATGGTTTCATACGTGCGTGCCCTGCGGACCAGGATCATACTGACATACAGACCGATAATCGCCACCACCAGCCCATACTGGGTTGTAATCAGGGCTTCTGATATTCCGCCCGACATGGCCTTGGCGTTGCCGGTGCCGAAAACATTCATTACGTTAAAGGTCGTCACCATACCCGACACCGTACCAAGCAGCCCCAGCAGCGGTGCCGCTGCCGTGAGAGCGCCTATGCTTTGCATGTGGCGATTGAAGAGCGGCACCGTGCGCCTGACCACCTCGTCTACGATCGCCTTGTCGAGCCGGTTGTACACCTTTCGGGCATTCAAAAACTCCGCCAGCAACAACCGGTGCATACCGGTACCGGCTTCAAGGCGGCGACAGTCGGTTTGCCCCAGCGCTTCAACAACATCGTCCGGTGTAATGTCGTCTTTAGCCATTCCGGAAAAAAACAGGAATCGCTCAACTATTAAAAAAGCCAGCACAAAGGAGAGCATGATCAGCGGAAACATGACCCAGCCCCCCATGGCAATATATTTCGATATGGAAACTTCCCAGATCATAAGGCTTCAGATGCTCCCGAGTCTTTTTTGACGGCGTTGACCAGCATAATTCCCTTTTCTTCCAGCATGCCGATAATCCTGTCGATCCGTCCCTGGAAATATCCGTGAATAAGAATAATGGGGATAGCGACGATCAGACCGTACTGCGTAGTTATCAGGGCTTCCGAAATACCCCCCGACATGATTTTCGGATCGCCGGTACCGTAGAGGGTAATCATCTGAAATGTCGCAATCATACCGGTAACCGTTCCCAGCAGCCCCAGCAGCGGCGCCACCATGCCCAGGATCTGCAGGGCGGACATGCTGCGTTCAAGCCGCGGAAGCGTACTCTGGATGGCTTCCTGAAGCACCGACTCCAGAACCTCGGCCCGTTCGTGCCGATGTCCGATACCGGCTTCAATGACCTGCGCAAGGCTGCCTTTCTTTTCACGGCACAGACGCAGGGCTTCATTCCAGTTTTTATTCTGCAGTGAGCTTGTTACCTTGTCGGCCAGGGCCTCGGTTGTCTTACCCTCTTTCACCAGCACCTGCAGGCGCTCGGTCATTAAAATGAGGGCAAGCAGCCCAACCGCTACCAGCGGATACATCAGCGCTCCGCCCGATTTGAGTTGGTCATACCAGCCGGGCATGTCTGTCAGCTGCCGAAAAGCTGAGCCGCCCGACAGATCAAGAAACAGTCCCTGGGAATCGTTTTTGACGAACTTTTTGGCTTCTTTGGTCATTGCCGTTGGTGGTGCGACGGTCAACTCGTGAAAGGCCTGCTTGGCACCGGCATATTCAAGATAGCCGATTTTGTTGTCATTCCGGTAGAGGGCGTTGAAAGCCCCGATGCGTATTACTTCGCCCTCGGTTTCCCGCCCGGATGCATCAACATATTTTTGTTTTGTTATTGATATTTTTCCGTTGCGCTCGATTTCATCGAACATCAGTTCGGTCATTTTCATAATATTGGCGAGTGAAGGAAATTCGGTCTCGGACAGCAGGGGCTCAATCTGTTTATCGCGTCCCGGAACTGCACCCGAAACAATCGAACGCCGCAGCACGGTTGCCGTATCCTGTGCGATGCCCCGCACCGAACCCGACACCTCATTCATTGCACCTTCCTGTTCTTCCAGGCGCTTCTGCAGCCGCTCGATTTCCTTATCATTGGCATGGTAGCGGTTATTCAGGGACTCAAGCAGTTTGTCCTGATCGCGCTTGTCGGCTTCCATTTCAGAAACCCTGGCCTTAAGCTCGCCCTTTGCATGCAGAATTTCCGCCTCTTTCATAATGGCTTCTTTGCGGGCCTTTTTCGCATCGGCATCGGCCTTGTCCTGTGCTTTATCGATAGGCCGCATAAGCCGGGTGGCATTGTCGGTTACCACAGCACTTTCCGCCGCCGGTTGCCCGAAAGCACTTGTTGCAGTCAGAACCCATGTCAACACTACGGCTACATACATCTTTTTCATTGAACCATCCCCTTTACTGGTAAATTGACAAATTCAATAGGTCTACGCCGCTCAGTAATTTCAATAGCTTTTTTTATTTCTTCCCGGTATTTGCCCGCAAGCGGTATCCACTCTCCGTTGTGAAAGATTCCGACTTCGCTTTGGTCCAGGGTCTGCATCATCAGGGCCGTCCGGCCGAGCCGGAGCACCCGCACCATCAGCTTTTGTCCGTCAAAGGATATTTCCTCCTTGGTCGTTTCCACCGACTTTCCGTAGTCCATCTCAACCCGCAGACCTTCAAACACCCGGCGCATTTTTTCGCCCATGGTCAATTCCGGGTCGTGAATAAGCTGTTTTAAAGCGCTTATCCGTGTTCGCCGCTCTTCAAGCAGAAAAGGCAGGTCCTGTTCAACCGTTTTTTCGATTCGTACCAGCACTTCTTCAAGATACGGCACCAGGTTCTGCCTGATCTTTTCCATTTCCACAATGCGGTTCTGCATACGCTGGATATACACATCCTGACGGGACACAACATCCTGCATATGCTTTACTTCCAGCTTCCCGGCCTCTACAGCATCCTTGAGCTGGTAATAACGGCCTTTCATGCGTTCTTTTTTGGTCTGCCAGTCCGCGGCCTTTTTCTGAGTTTCCGATCTGACGGAAATCGACGAATCTATCGTCTTCTTGATTGTATCAGGCTGCTCGGCAGCACCTGCGGCACTCACCCCCCAAATCACGGCCGCGATCATCATTACGATTTTGACTGGCTGCATAGATTTCCTCACTTTCGATGGCGCCTGCCCGACGTGCAGGCGAAATTCATAGTCCGTATCTAAACTGTTGTAATCCTGCCGGATTAACATATGATAAAAATCCTGTTAATATCCCGTTAACATTGCAGAATGTGCGGCTTGTTTTTTGTGCTATGCTAAAATCATATTAAGACGGGGTTAAGCTGTGTTAAAGATGTTGTTAATGTTTGGTTAAATTTTAACGTTTTCAGATTTGTGGATTGCAGACAGGTGCGGGCATTTGGTATATTCCCAAGAAGCGGGCAGGTAGTGGCCGGTATGCTTTCAGGGATGCAGATATAGTGCATCTATACTACTGTAAATAAAGGAACAATCGGCAACAAACGCCGGTCCTTTATGGAGATGTTTTTTGTTACACAGTCATCACAATTCTAAAACAATGACAATTTTTTTTCGCCTTATTGCCGTTTGTGCGGTTTTACTATATACCCAGAGCCTATGGGCACAGGAACTGGAGCGCCATGCGCGACCCGATGAGGTTGCTCCCTACGGAACCATCCGCTACGAAGGTGTGGTTAACGCCTGCATCTACCTGATTGACGGACGGTATGTAGAAAGCTCCCCCGAGACTAAGACTCGTGTGTCCTCAATTCCTGCTCCTGTTAAAATAGTAATGTATGTTGCTCTCTTTCCCATTTTTTTCATTAAAGGGGTTTTCTCCATGGCATCGTCTCGGGAAAGCGGTTACAGGGTCTCGCCCGGCAAACACCGGGTGCGGATAGGCTACTGGACCAACAAAACCAAATGGGTTGCCCGGGATTTCGACATTGATGTGAAAGCTGGGCAATCAGCGGTTATAAAAACAGTTGTTACCGATGGCTCGCAAGCCCATCCGGAAAAGGAAGTCGCCCGTATTGAACATCAAAACGTGACTGTCTACTTTGATATCCTGTATGAACCGACTAACTGACCGGGGATAGTTCCTCCTTCCCAAAAAAAGCATACTCCCGAGATTCTGCCGTTTATTCGCTCCCTTTGCTGCTAACCAATAATTAACCCTGGTCTTATTGTTCCTTAACAATACATATCTATTATAAAATATATAAAAGTGTAATTCGCAGGCATGTATTACAGCAATTGGAGAACAATGAAGACACAAACCCTCTTTTTCGGAAACAGCATGCATACTTCAGGCGCCTTTCAAAAGCAGGTTCAGGCCATGCGTTCTTCCCTGCATGAAGAATTACGCAGGATGGGAAACCTGATCGGATCAAACGTGGCTGATTATCTGCTCAAAGAAATATCCAGCACTATTGAGAAGCTGCTTGACGAAATAACAGCGCTTTACTCCATGGGCGACGTCAGCCCCTTTGCACGGTTACGGGTATCGTACCAGGACGAGTCACAACCGTCCGATGATACAACCCTGCGTATCGGTATCCTCCCCTTGGCGGCCAACCCGATTCACTGGGGGCATATCGCAACCGGCCTGGAGGCCATTGCCGAACTCAAGCTTGACAAAGTTGTGTACATCATAGCAGGTGACATTCAAGACTCAAAAGAGCCGGCCCTGGTCCGGCACGCCATGGGCCACTCAGTGCTGAAACTGTTTTCTCCGCTGCTGGCGTATTCCGACATCGCCTATGGATATGCATTCGACGATATGACAAATATTTTCCGTTTACTGCAACTGAACGAGGACAGAAAAATACAGGCTGTGTACATCTCCGGAGCCGACCACCACACCGAACTGGTTCCCGACACCTGTATCACGGCCGATACCCAAGTGGCTGAATGCGCCCGCTTGAAACAGCACCTCTCTTTCCAGGAAAACATGCATGGTGTTTCAACGGCTTTTGTTTCCTGCGGACCTCACTGCAGTGAATTAAAATCCGGTTACGATACCATGGTGATTCCGACGCTTCCGTTCGAAACCTCATCGTCGATGATTCGGCGGGCAATCAAGGGACAGGAACCCCGGCACAACCTGGCCCTGCTGCCGTATACAGCCTATGTGGACATACGGGCGTTCAGCCTGTATGACGAAAAAAGAACTCCTGTATCTGTTTCCATTGTTCAGAGCGAAACCGACACCCGACATACGGCCGGCATGTAGCACCGCATTTCAAACAGCATATGAGGTCTTTTCACAATGCTCGAACTTATTATAGACAGAGTTTCATACTGGGATGTTCGGTTTTTTTCAACCATCTTTCGGCTTAATGCCCGACAGCTTTTCCGGCGTACAATGCACTGCATTTCCCGCAGTGCAGACGGATATCTGTATCCCCTGATCGCTGTATGCCTGTTTTTTATCGCTCCGGATCTGGCCTACGGCTTTCTGCAGGCCGCGCTGATAGCCTTCGGTATTGAGCTCAGTGTTTATAAACTGATCAAAGCAAAAGTGCGCCGACCCCGGCCCTTTGATGCCCTGGGCGACATTCAAAACAGCGTTGTACCCAGCGACCGGTTCAGTTTTCCTTCAGGTCATACGGGCGCAGCTTTTGTTATGGCCGTCTTGCTTTCAAGCTTTTTTCCGGTTCTGGCGCTGCCGGTATATACCTGGGCAACCCTTGTCGGCTTTTCACGGATATACCTCGGCGTACATTACCCAACCGATATCCTGGCCGGGATGGTTCTGGGATCTCTGAGTGCTTCCGCCGGGATTGCCATAGCCCTGTAACGAATTCACAATCAGCCGCAAACAACGAAAAGCGATTATACTATGAACATACTGTATGGCGTACAGGCCACAGGAAACGGACACATCAGCCGCTCGAGAGAACTTGTAGGAAAACTCAAAGAGAACGGACACCGGGTACACGTGATTCTCAGCGGCCGCGAACCTGAAAAGCTCTGGGATATTGATATATTCGAACCATACAATGCCTACCAGGGGCTGACCTTTGCGTTCTCCAGCGGAAAAGTGAAGTATTTTCAAACCATAAAAAATCTGCACCCGATCAATCTCTATCGGGACATAAACCGTTTCAAGGCGGACGACTTCGACCTTGTCATTGTGGATTTCGAGCCGGTAGCCGCGCGCATCGCAAAACGCAACAAGATACCCAGTATCGGCATCGGCCATCAATACGCCTTCCACTATCCCGTTCCCCTGGCCAAATGGGACCCCATTGCCCTTGCCGTCATAAAGTATTTCGCCCCTGCCGATTATTCCCTGGGGTTGCACTGGCATCACTTCGGACACCCCATTTTACCGCCGATTATTCCGGAACTATCTATATCAGAGGCAAAAAACAACCGGCAGAATATTCTGGTATACCTGCCGTTTGAAAAGCAGGAGGAAGTCATTGCGCTGCTGCGTCCTTTCACGGACCACCATTTTTATTATTATACCGAGATTGCCGCCCCAAGAGATGAGGGACATATGCACCTGCGGCCTTTTTCCCGTGACGGCTTTATTCGTGACTTAATGGACTGCGGAGGCGTTATGTGCAATGCCGGCTTCGAGTTGTCCAGCGAGGCCCTGCATCTCGGGAAAAAACTGCTTGTACGCCCCCTGGCAGGACAGCTTGAACAGTCATCCAATGCCCTCGCTCTCACACAACTGGGACTTGGAATTGCTATGGACACGTTGGACCCGTCAGATGTAAAAGCCTGGCTCGAACAGGGGCCGCAAAAACCGACAGGATATCCCGATGTCGCCGGTCATATCGCGGACTGGATTGGAGAGGGAAAATGGGACACGGTAAAAGAACTGGCTGAACGGGTATGGTCTGAAGTGCAGTGGACACCGGGCATATCCTCCACTCCCCATGATGCCGAAATGCAAGCGCATGCCTGAAAAAGGACTTCCCGGCCTTTCATTTTTTCAAGAAGCACTTCGCTATAATAGCGCATCCTATTCAGGAACTACTTTTGCAGTTGAATGAGTGTCTTTGCAGACCCCGGAGGTCCATTCATCCCTTCATATTTTAAAAACAAGCCATCGTTTTCCCGGTACCAGTAGTCGCCGTGCCAGAAAAACGACCACATGCCGGTCAGTCTGACCTGAATATGCCGGGCAGGTACTTCGTTCTCTCCAAAGGCAACTGTTTCACGTCCTTTACGTACGGCTTTCATTTTTGCCGGACAAAACGTATCCAGCCTGATAATCCAGAATGCAGTTTCTTTGTTCTTCGAAGTTGCCAGCCTGCGCAGCGAATAGCTCATCGGCTGATACCATGGGTCTCCATCAATTGCGTAGTGATTATCTACCTGCTTTTCGTGCAGCCTGCCCTTGATATGGATGCTGTTTCCCTTACGGCGGGCACTGAGATCCACATCTGCAGACTTCATCTGCCATCTCAGCGTAGCCCCTGACGGCCGGCATTCATTAAAGAAGGAGACTGTTTCTTTGTTGACATAGATTTTTACGGTATCGTTTTTTACGAGCCTCCAGGTCAAACTGCTTCTTTCAGTGCCGGAGCACTCCAGATATGTATATTCTTCAATTTCTCCTGCGCACGACTGCTCGGCAGCACACAAGATACACCCAAGAAAAATGATATTTAATAGAGATACAATTAATACGCGAGGGCTGTTAAATAAAAGCAATGATACATTCACCTTTTTACTAAAGATTTTTTTACTGAATATGATTCCTCTGCACACCTGGGTAATTAACAAAAAATTAATGCCCTTTTTATTCGAACAACACCTTAATGAGCTATTAAACAGGAAGGAAAATAAAAAAATGGGTTCAAAGTTACCCTAACTACCCGACTTCTAAAAAAGGGGGTCGTAAAATGATCCGATGGCGTAATACTTCAAGAAAAAACTGCATGGTGCTTGGATATCAGTATCTGACATGCAAAAACCCGCGTTGCGGCGCACTCCTTAAAACAATTGTTTTTTTTGACGACATGCATAAAGAAGAACATCTGCATAATGCAACTGTGCAACTGCACAATGAAAACAACAACCGTTTTTATCGATGCCTTTTATGTCATGCAAAAAATATTGTCGTTTCCGAAACGGCAAGAGAACCTTTTGAAAAAATTGTCCGGTGCGAACTCACATCACCGGCATCGCCCTGCACCACGGCAGGATCGATCGCAAACCGACACCACCGGTTATAAATCAGATAAAAAGCATACCGCTGCTCTGCACACAGGCACAATTTCAGGCTACGGCGTACGGTTCGGTGTTTCCTGAATCAGTTCAACGATGGTTTTAGCCTTCCACGGGGGGCCGCGCATTTCTTCGGCCTTCAACAGAATACCATCCGTTGCCCGGTACCAGAAAACAGATTTCCAGACTCTATATCGAATTTTAGGCAGCGTAAATACAACCCTGACCGCACGCTGTACCTGCCCGTTAACGGCAATGTCCTCCTGCCCCTCTTTTTTCGCCCGCAGCTTGACGGTTCTGCATCGTTCCGGAGATGTCATGTAAAACACTTCCGCAGTGCTGCTTGACAGCACAAAATTCCGCAACAGTAATTTTGATCCATACCAGCGGTTGTGATCTATTCCGACAGTTTTTGAGACAGGTGATGACTGCAGGGTCCCGTCAAAAATCAGGTCGTTTTGTTTGCGTACGATATCAAGCCGGTCTCCTGAACCTGTATTCCTGTATCGCTCAAGTGTTGTGTCACATGAAGCGCTGCACACGATCTCCCTCTGCACGTCACCTTCATCTATGCGGATAACAAGGCCTTTATCCTTTTTTGAAATACAATATGTTTTTACCGTTTTCTTACGGGCGGTTTTCTCAGCATAACGCAGAGTAATATTACACGGAGCCTCTGCATTCAGATCCGGTGGAAGCAGTGTTGTGAACAGAAGGAGGACAAGGAAAGATCTGGCAAATTTCAAACAAACAGCTCCATGTTTAAACATTCAGGCCGGTGGACGGTCGGTTTCATTGAGCACAGCACAGTGTCCTTCGCACGGTGAAGCTGAGTGCTCGTGGTAGCGCCTGAAAGCTTCATATCCATCTGTTCCCATAAACCGCTTCAACAGCCGCGGATCGGATTTAAGCATATCAACCACCAGGAGGCTGTCAATTGACCGGGAAAACCGCTTGTCGATATTGAAGCAGAGGATGGTACCGTTCAACCTCAGGTAATGCCGCAACAACACCGGAAAACCTTTACGGTCCTGCTCTATTTCTGAGATAAGACCTGATACCTGTTCTACCGTCAGACAGGGCGAACAGAGCAGGCGGGACTCAAGGCCAAGTGGCTGCCAGTGACGAGCCGGGTTACGGGGTTTGACGAAACGCGCCATCCGGTAATCGGTCCGGGTGTGTTTCAAAAACCGCAACATAAGGTTTCGCGACACAACATGGTAGTCATTACTGATACTCACCGGCCCGAAAAGTATGCGGTAGCGCGGGTTTTGGGCAACATATGTGCCGATTCCCTGCCAGAGCAGTGCCAGGGAGTTATGTTTTTTCTGATAATGCGGGCTGATAAACGACCGGCCAAGCTCAAGGGCCGGAGACAGGCTTTCCAGAAAACCGCCTTTGTACTTAAACAGGGTCGTTGTATACAGGCCCCGCATACCGTAAACCGGCATAATACTGTCGGTTAAACCGACACGGTATGCCCCGACAATCTCTTCGGTGCTGGCATTCCATAAAACAATGTGCTTATAGTGGTGATCAAACCGGTCCAGATCTATCGCTTTACCGGTTCCTTCACCGACGTCTCTGAATGCATACTCACGGAGACGTCCGATTTCCCTGAGCGCATTCGGTATCTGGCTGCTGTCGGCTACGTATACCGTTGAATCGTGCTGTTTAATCAATACCTGTTCGGGGGGTAACCTCTCCAATTCCCGTGACAGCCGGCAGGCGGAAACCGGGGCGATAAGTTTCTCAGGCCTCCCTTTTTTCGATAGATACAGTGACGTACCCGGATTCCGTTTTTTTCCGTTATACGCACGGTTCTTCAGGATGTAGGTACAGAGCCTGAGATAGTCGGTCAGATGCTGATCCGATTGAAACCGTGAAAGATGTCGAAACGGTATGGGCGAGCCGATCCGTACGGTAATTTCGGCCTTTTTCTTGTTCGTAAGCTCCCGCGGCAGCATTGCCGTTCGAAACCGTGGATGCAGCAGGCCCGCCAGGTGGAAAAGATTACTGTTGCGCCCCTCAAAATAGACCGGTAGGACCGTTGCGCGGGTATGCCGGATAAGGGCCGCTGCATGCGTTGTCCAGGAAGGATCGGTAATACGCGCCCGGTTCAACTGCAAATGCGATACCTCGCCTGCCGGAAAAATTCCCAGCGCCCCGCCCTGTTTCAAAAAGCGGATCGTTTCCTTGAGCGGCTTGAGGTTTTTGGAAATTGATTGCTGAGCCTGAAACGGGTCAACCGGTATAATGCTGTCGTGCAATTCGGGAATCATGTGAAGCAGATAATTACCCAGCAGCTTCACATCTTTTCTCCGGCGGGTCAAAAGATTGCCGAGTATAATGCCGTCCAGGCCGCCGAACGGATGGTTGCCCACGGCGAGCAACGTACCTTTTTCAGGCACCTTTTGCATGTCTTCATCGCTTATGACAATGCCCACCTGCAGCAGATCCAGGCAGGCGCTGAAAAAATCATGGGACTGCGGATGAGAACTGAGACTGGAATAAATACTGTTCAGGTCGCTCACCGAAAGTACTTTTTCCAAAGGCTGCTCAATGAGAGGATACAGTTTGCCGGGCAGTGAGTCGCTTAAATGCCGTCCGATATCAATGAGCTTTGAGGATTCCGCCGTGCTTTTCATGCTGGTACGCTTAAGGCATTTTTTGTTAAGCCCGTCTTAACAGGCACAAATTGTACTGACGTGCCGGATAGGTCCATAAAGTAATTGAGCAATGTTAATGGAGTATTAAAGCAGCGTTATAATCGGGTTATTTTTTAATCGGAAAAATCCGGGAGGGAACACGAAAACCGGCAAAAAGGTTAGAAATAACATAAAGATAACCGGTTATTTAATTATTCTTAATTTTATCAGGATACACTTATCATAAGCAGATGACACAAAAAAGAAAACTGTATTCGAAAGAGCTAACAAATTAAATACAGCTATATGCCTACTGTCGACCTCCATGTTCATTCATCCTTTTCCGCACGCCCCTCCGAGTGGTTTCTGCAGCGCCTGGGGGCCCGGGAATCATACACTGATCCGGAAGTAATCTACCGCGAAGCCCGAAACCGCGGAATGTCGTATGTAACAATTACCGATCATAATGAAATTCGCGGTTCGCTCCAGTTGAAGGAGCGCTATCCGCAACGGGTATTTACCGGCGTTGAGGCAACAGCCTACTTCCCTGAGAACGGCTGCAAGGTACACGTTCTGATATACGGGCTGGACGAGGCCCAGTTTGTTATGGTCGACAAGCTGCGCACGGATATCTACCAGCTTCGCGATTACATCAAAGAACAGAACCTGGCCCATGCCGTTGCCCATGCAACCTATGCCGTCAACAACAGGCTGAACCGTGAATACTTTGAGCGGCTGCTCCTGCTGTTCGACTATTTCGAAGCGATTAACGGCAGCCGCAGCCGCATGGCCAATGAAATCCTGACCGACGTGCTGGCAACCCTGACTCCGGAAAAAATCGACGCCCTGTACGGTAAATATAAAATTGAACCCTTCAGCGACACAGCCTGGATAAAGGGGCTGACGGGCGGGACCGACGATCACAGCGGACTCTTCATCGGAAAAACATTTACTGAAGCCCAGGGCGACAGCGTTGAACTGTTTATCGAACAGCTCAAAAAAAAGCGCTCGGCTCCCGGCGGCAGACACAACGACTACCAGGGCCTTGCTTTTGCCATCTATAAAATCGCTTACGACTTTTCACGCACCCGCAGCAGTGCTTTGTCTTCGTCACTGTTTCACACCATTCACAGCTACATTTTCGAGGAAAAGGCCATCGGCCTGAAGGACCGGCTGATGATAAAAAAAATGAAGTACTCGAAGGAAAGTCGCGAAAACGGCCTCAAGCGCCTGATCGTCGATGTTATCGACGCCTTTCAGGCCGACAAAGACCTTGAGGTGGATGAACGTCTGAACCTGCTGTATGACAAAATAGCCCATGCCGCCGACCATCTCTTCAA
Organism: Thermodesulfobacteriota bacterium; assembly: GCA_028282925.1. GTDB lineage: Bacteria > Desulfobacterota > WTBG01 > CAIYCZ01 > CAIRTM01 > JANQGV01. Next base: position 3,852 of record JANQGV010000182.1, on the reverse strand, counting down.
AATGTTTATCGAGGGTGTTGAACAGGACCTGAAGTACGGCAATATGTTCTCTCTGATCAACCGCATATCGGGCACCATTCCGGGCATCTTTCTTTCCCTGCCGTTTTTCACCACCATGAACCTGATACATGAATCGCGGACCCTGCTCAACGAACTGACCGTTGAATACGGCGACCGGCGGCAGGCACGGAACAGGCAGGTACTGTGTTTCACAGACAGCGCCGCAGATCTGCCCGACCTGCAGCAGTCAGTGAAAGCCTGTAGTGATGGAGACCGGATGCACTCCGACCTGATCATGGTTACCTGCGCGAGAAATGCCGGCGAAGAAACCGGAATGCAGGACGGCAGGATCATTCTTCCCCATGTCCACAGTTACACCCCGGAATTCTTTACCGAAACAGCGCTTGCGTTCCCTTCTCTGCTTAAATCAATAAAAATAATCAGCGCCCGGGATCCCGACGTGATCTACCTGCTGTCTCCCGGCCCCGTGGGCCTGCTGGGGATGCTTGCTTCGAGGCTACTGCATATTCCCTGCAGAAGCATTTACCAGCCGGGTTATCAGCATCAGATTGCAGAACTGTTCGGTGATGATGTGCTTCGGGATTTTTCCGAAGATTTCCTGCGCTGGTTCTATTCAATGGCGGATCAGATTATTGTTGGTGACAACATCAGCAAAGAAGAACTTGTCCATAAAGGCTATGACCCGGACAAACTGATTTCCTCCGGCACGATTCCCGCTCCGGTGCGCCGGTCCCTGCTGCCGCTGATGCAGCAGGAAGCCCTTCCCATGGTTGGATAATATCGCAAATTATAAAAGTAATCATTACAACAGTATATGCAGTCCTTATTAGCAAAAGCTTTTACCGTTGATTAGTTACGGGCTTTCTCGTTCCCGTTGCAACGCCGCCGAGTGCAGCGATTTCAGGAGGAAGGAAGGGTCGACATGTTTGAGCCCTGTTTTTTAGGGCGAGTTTGTTGACCCGCCGACTGAAATTGTGCCGCGAGGGTATCCCGCCTTCAGCGGGACAAGTTGCAGGGCGCCTTTTCTTTTGCCTACTTTTCTTTGGGGCGAACAAAGAAAAGTAGGAGAAGACGCACAGCGTCTTATGAACATATTCTCCCTGATTCGCTTAAAGCTATTCGAAACGCACGGCCAGAGGATGTGGGCTTAGAAATTTCACTAATCGAAAATCACCCATCTGCCCCTAGAAAGCATCCTCGTAATACCACAACTCCAGCTTCCGCCCTTCAGCAGATTCAATGTCCGGGCTGCCGGGAAACTCCGCCGCAACGGTATCAACACAGAGACTGGTCACTATCCGTAACGTCGCTGTAATAAAACCGTTTGCAAACCTGTTCCCCTCATAGACAACATCCACGGCGTTCCAGCGGTTGGACTGCCTGAGCGGCCGGACAATTGTCCGCATAATATCCCACCGGCTTACGGTATCGGGAGCCCGGATGGAAACTTTCACGGAACCGGAAAACTTCAGGGTGCAGTCGTGATAGGGGTCTGTAACGGTCCTCTCTATGGTACACTGCTCTATATCGTCAAGGGTGCAGCCGTTCAGTTCAACCGGGGCGGCCAGGGACATGGTTTCAGGTTGACTGAATCCTTCACCGCAATAGGTGAACCGCACATCGGGCTGGTTGCCATATTCCGAATAGATTTCGATTATCTGCCCCCCCGAGGGAAGGTTTGTAAAGGTCGTCAAAAAACGCTCACCGCCAAAGACATTGAGCCGACTGAAATCTTCCCGGCCGGTCAAAAGGCAATTCTGGGCTATAAAAAGACCTCCGGTTATCCAGGTGGACGTGGACGGCTCAATTGCACCAAACAATTCAATTGGCTTACTTACTTCAAAGGACACCACATACAGCTTCCCGGCCCCAAGGTTCACGTTGCCTTCCACGGTTTCGCCCGAGGCATACACCTCCTTGCCTGTGGAATCCGCCGCCGTAACCCCGGACGGACTGATCTGCGCACCGACTTTCTCCCCGCCCTGCAGCATATCAGGGGTAATTTCATACTGCAGCAGATAGCACTGGCCGAGTTCGGCTGAAATGGTTTCATTAAGCCCCGTAAACTCCACCCGGGAGTTTTGCACCTGGGCCGTTCCAAGCCGCACATCACCGTCACCGTCGCAGTCGGTATCCCGGTACAGAACGGCATTGATCGCGGCGGTGATGCCGGTGCTGGCATCGGTATAGGACAGGCTTTTCACCGTAATATTATCCACCGATCCGGCAGTGAGCTTCAACTGGTTGACCGTAACCGCGGTCGTTCCGGTGCTTTCGATTGCAGCGGATTCGTTATCGGGATTATACGGCCCGGATGCCGCTGTGACGCTTGGCACTGCCGGGCTGAAGTAGGCGCGGATGCTTGCAACCTGACCACCTCCGCCAAGGGCCTGACGCGAAACCTCAAGGGTAAGCGGGTTGTCGTAAAACTTTTCTTTACTGTTGTTGTTTTCCCAATAGGAAAATTCATACCCGTCGTTGGGCGTTGCCGTGAGAATCGCTTCGGCGCCCACGGGATACCTATCGTTGTAAACCTCATGCCCGGGGCAGTCATAGAGATCGCCGGCATTGGCCGGGACGGTCGTAACTGAGCCGAAGTCATCCTGACTTGTATACCCTTCGATGGTACAATAGCGCTCCAGCGAGGTTGCCTGGGTACTGGACCAGCCGTTTTCTGCCTCGTAGTTAGAGTACCGTACCGCAAAAAAGGTGGTTTCGTATGCTGAAGTGAACAATCCCTCAACCGTGGTGTAGGTATCGCCCGGCTGCACGTCATACACGGTGCCCCAGGTGCCGTTATCAATGGCAAACGCCGGGCCCTCGTTGGGCCAGTAGGTTGTAAGCTCCTCATTGCCGTCCCAGTCCGTATGAATACGTATCCCCTGTATCACGGAGGCCGATATGGTCATGGACACCCACTGGCCGTCTCCCAGGCAGCCGTAGTACATGCCCCCTTCTATTTCGGTCTCCCCGGAGGAGAATGACGCGCCGGCAACAACCAGACAAAGCACCATCGTTAGTATGGAGAAGCCCCTTAAAAATGTTGATTTCTTCATTGACAGTCCCTTTCATCTAAAAAAGTATTGCAGTATTTTTCGATTGGGTTGAACCTGCCCCCAAACGCCCACAGTATAAAAAATACGCCCGTTCAGGTCAACGGCAAAAGCCGTACACTCTGGACATACTGAAAAACACCTGTGTTTTTGAATGATGGCAAATGACAGCAAAAGAGCACGTTATTCGTCGGCCTTTGCAAAAAACAGACGGCCGAGCGGCGAAAATCTTATAACGATTTTGCCGGTCGGCCGCGGATTTTGCCGGAACATGGCTGTTTTTTATCGAATGAAGAGTAAGGAACGCTCCATGCACTAGCGAAAATTACTTATTTTGGGGGAACTCGGTTTCAATTTTAGTTTTACCGCCGGGCAAATAGCGCTTCCGTTTGATCAGCGTATCTGCTTTATAGGTATCTTCAAATTTTAGGGCACCCACAAGTGTGTATGCCTTGGAAATGCCGTTTTTCTGGTCGTCTTTATAGGACACCGTTTCTTTCACTTTGCCGTTTTTAAAATAAAAAGTGGCCACACCGTTTTTTTTGCCGCTTTTGTAGATAATTTTATGCTGAAGGTTGCCGAGCCGGGTATAGTATCGGGTAATCCCGTCCCGCTTTCCGTTTTTATAGGCTATCTCCTCTTTGATTTTACCGATATCGTAGTAATATTTCATCGTGCCGTGCTTTTTACCGTTTTGAAATTTTCTCTCGACAACAAGCTGCCCCAGCCGGTTGAACTCCTTTTCCAGACCTTCTTTCCGACCGTTTTTGTAGGTAGT
>JANQGV010000096.1 GCA_028282925.1 Thermodesulfobacteriota bacterium | reverse complement strand
CCTCGCGGCACGATTTCAGTCGGCGGGTCAACAAACTCGCCCCTGAAAAACGGGGCTCAAACATGTCGACCCTTGTTTCCTCCTGAAACCGCTGCACTCAGCTGCGTTGCAATGGGATCAAGAAAGCCCGTAGCTTACCAACAGTAAAAGCTTTTATTAATGCTGCATATAAAAAGTGTGGCGAACATCAGGAACCCCTATGGGGGATTCATAAAGCCACTCATTTAGCGTAGATCAAAAATTTTTCTTACAGCCCTATTCTGCCGCTTGGTGCAGCCGTTTTCCTGTCGGAGAACTTCTGGCGAATTTCTCCCACGACAAACAGGGATCCTGTTACGCAGATAATGTCGTCATCTGAAGCCATTGCAAGAGCTTTTTCAAGGGCTTCCAGCGGATTAGCTATCCACAATACCCTTTTTCGGGCAGAAAATCTAATAAATTTTTCATTAAATGTACGGTCGGCTGCACGGTGAATATCGGGTTTTGTAAACAGCATGGCATGGGCGATGGGATGCAAAGCATTGACGAGCTTACCAATAGGTTTATCTTCTAGAACACCGATGATAAATATAATCCGTCTATCCGGATAGGTTTCAAGAAGAGTCTTCTTCAGAGCCTTCCAGGCTGCGGGATTGTGGGCGCCGTCAAGGATTACCGTGGGGTGCGTATTGATAACTTCCGCCCTGCCCGGCCAAAAAGCACGTGCAATACCCTTGCAGATTCTCTGTTCTTCAAGCGAAAAACCCTGGAGCCTCAGGAGTTCTGCTGCTGCAATGGCAAGGGTTGCATTGCGGACCTGATGCGCACCCAGGAGCCCTGCTTGAACGTCGGGTATCACAAGATCAGGGCCTGCGTATGAAAAACGTGCGATTGAGCGCCTGCGATATGAAAAATCCCGCCCGCAGAGATGTAAAGGAGACTGTCTGCTTTTGCAGATATCTCCATATAATTCCTTTATTTTTGATTGTTCTGCACCACACACAACGGGCGTTCTGCGCTTGATGATCCCGCCCTTGTCCCGTGCTATTTCAGCAAGGGTCCGGCCCAGGTACTTCTGGTGGTCCAGGCCGATGGAGGTTATGATTGAAAGCAGCGGTTGCACCACATTCGTGGCGTCGTAGGTGCCGCCCAGCCCTGTCTCAAGTATCGCTACATCAACCTTTTGTTCGGCAAACCAGCAAAACGCCATTGCCGTCACGAATTCAAAGAAGGTGATCTTTTCAAGACCGTTCTTACGGCAAATGCTGCGAATGTTTTTCGTCAGCCCGCATACCCCGGCTTTGGATATTGTTTTGCGGTCGATCCTGATGCGCTCGATAAAATCGATCAGGTGCGGCGAGGTATACAGCCCGGCCCGGTAGCCGTTTTCCATCAGAATAGACTGCAGAAAGGCGGCGGTCGAGCCCTTGCCGTTAGTACCGGCTATATGAATACATTTAAGGTTTTTATGGGGATTACCGAGGCACTCAAGCAGCGTGCTGATGTTTTTCAGCCCGAGTTTTACGCCGAAAAACTGCAGGTTAAACAGATATGCTATTGTGTCGGCATAGTTCATATTGCCTATCTGGTAGCATCCTTCAGTTCGCGAACAAAGGCCCCCACCGCATCCTGCAGGTCGGGCTTGCCGAAATGCTTTTCAGCAACTTTTATAATGGCGCTTCCCACGATGACGGCGTCGGCATAGCCTGAAATTTCACGCACATGCTCGGGTTTTGATACGCCGAATCCGATACCGACCGGGAGGTTTGAGAAGGTGCGGATACGCTCAACATAGGGCTCCAGGCTTTCCGCCAGGCTGTCACGGGCGCCGGTAACGCCGGTTACGGATACAAAATAAACAAAGCCCGATGCATTCTCCGCAATGAGCTGCATGCGCCGGTCGGTGCTGGTGGGCGCCAGCAGAAAGATGATGTCAAGACCCTGGGCATCTGCCGCGGCTTTCATCTCGCCGGCCTCTTCAGGCGGCATATCCACAATCAGAAAACCGTCGGCCCCGGACTGTTTTACGTTTTGGGCCAGCTTTTCAAGACCGTATTGATAGAAGGGATTGTAGTACCCGAACAGGATAATGGGAATATCGGAGTACTCCCGGACTTTCCTGACCTGGTCGAGGATTGCGTCGATTGAAAACGGGTTTTCAAGGGCACGCTGCGAGGCCACCTGTATGGTCGGGCCGTCGGCCATGGGATCTGAAAACGGCACACCCAGCTCGATCAAATCGGCGCCGTTATCAACCAGGCATTTCAAAAGCTGTTCCGTGACGGCAAAGTCCGGGTCGCCGGCGGTGATGTAAGGGATAAAGGCGGTTTCGTTTTTTTCTTTCAGTGATTTGAAAAGGTTTTCTATTCTGCTCATGGTATCTCTGTCTCAATCTGTGTTTATGTTTTCTTATCTTCGGTACCGGTGCGGAACGTTTACAAATCGATTCCTATTTCCTGGGCCGCAATGTGAATATCTTTATCGCCCCGGCCGGAAAGGTTGATCACAACAACGGAATCCTTCTGTATCGATGCTGCTTCACGCAGTACATAGGCCAAGGCATGGGAGCTTTCAAGGGCCGGTATAATGCCCTCCATGCGGGACAGCTCTTTGAATGCTTCCAGGGCCTCCTCATCGGTGGCGGTGGTATAGGTCACCCGCCCGGTGTCTTTCAGGTAACAATGCTCCGGTCCCACGCCGGGGTAGTCAAGCCCGGGAGCTATTGAGTGGGCCGGCAGGATCTGTCCTTCGGGGTCCTGCATCAGGTAGCTTCTGGCACCGTGCAGTACGCCCGGCGTGCCTGCGGCCAGGGGCGCCGAGTGAGGGCCCTTATCAAGGCCGTGACCGGCCGCCTCAACCCCAACGATACGCACGTCCGTATCATCGAGAAACGGGTAAAAAAGCCCGATGGCATTGCTGCCGCCGCCCACACAGGCAACGATCAGGTCGGGAAGCCTGCCCTCTTTTTCAAGCACCTGCTGCCTGGCTTCATCGCCTATGATGCGCTGCAGGTCCCTCACCAGCATAGGATACGGATGGGGACCGGCAACTGAGCCGATAATATAAAAGGTTGTGCGGACGTAGGTTATCCAGTCGCGCATGGCTTCGTTCATGGCGTCCTTCAGGGTCTGTGAGCCCGAGTGCACCGGGGTGACCTTGGCGCCCAGCAGTTTCATCCTGAAAACATTGGGGGCCTGGCGCTTCACATCTTCGGCGCCCATGAAGATTTCACATTCCAGCCCGAACCGGGCCGCAACCGTGGCCGTGGCAACGCCGTGCTGTCCTGCGCCGGTCTCGGCGATGATGCGGGTTTTGCCCATGCGGCGGGCAAGCAATATCTGCCCCACGGTGTTGTTTATTTTGTGGGCGCCGGTGTGATTCAGGTCTTCGCGTTTCAGGTAGACTTTGATCCCCAGCTTTTCCGAGAGCCGTTCGGCATAGTACAGCGGATTCGGGCGGCCGACGAATTCCTTCAGGTAATAGTTTAACTCTTCTTTAAAGTCCGGATCGTCTTTATACCTGTTGTATGCTTCTTCAAGTTCGGTCAATGCCGGCATCAGGGTTTCCGAAACGTATTTACCGCCATAGCCGTCAAAGGTTCCTTTTTCATCAGGGTAACTCATACAGTACTCCAGAAATCTTAAATTTAATGAGTGATACGTATTTTAACATTCAAATTTTTAAGTAACATAAAAAAACTATATGACGCAAGCGCCACTCCCTTTTCTTTGAGCGCCAAAGAGCGTAGCGGTCAATCCGGAGGATTGACTCAAAGGGGGCTAAAGAAAGACGCCCTGCAACTTGTCCTGCCAAAAACGGGCAGGATTCCCTCGTGGCACGATTTCAGTCGGCGGTGCACCAAACTCGTCCCGGCAAGCCGGGACTCAAACATGTTGCCCCTTCTATCCTCCTGAAATCGCTGCACTCGGCTGCGTTGCAATGGGGCCGTTAACCAGCAGCAATAACTAAAGCTGCATCTTTAACTGTCTTATAGTCAATAAAAACAAAAAAGCTATAGAGCTATATATCAGGAAACAAACTCTTTAAGCTTCGAGCCGGGGTCCTGGGCCCGCATGAACGTTTCGCCGATCAGAAATGCGTCCACCCCGGCCGCTTTTAAACGGTCTATTTCAGCAAGGGACGCAATTCCGCTTTCACTGACAACGGTCACGCTGTCCGGGATATCGACAACCAGGTCAAGGGTTGTCTGAATATCGGTAACAAAGTTCTTAAGATTCCGGTTGTTTATGCCTACAATGTCCGCACCGGCATCAAGTGTTTTTGTCAGTTCTTCCCGGGTATGCACCTCAACCAGGGCCTGCAGGCCAAGTTCGCCGGTCAGGCCCAGAAGGTCCGCGATTTCCTGCTGCTCAAGCACCGCTGCTATCAGCAGCAATGCGTCGGCACCCATGCCTTTTGCCTCATACACCTGGTAGGCATCGATGATAAAATCTTTCCTGAAAACAGGAATCCTCACATTCTGCTTCACCAGGGTCAAATACTCGGGACGTCCCTGGAAAAACTTTGTATCGGTCAGTACGGATATTGCCGAGGCCCCGTTCTTATCATAGGCGGTACCGATTGCAACCGGGTCGAAATCTTCCCGGATAACACCTTTAGACGGCGAAGCTTTTTTGACTTCGGCAATAATGTGGTTTGATGTTCCTATGTCCCGTTGTAAGGCTGCACGAAAATCGACTGCCTGTGCAGCCGTAGCACAGCGTTCCTTTAATGCATCAAGGGGCAGCGCGCTTTTTGCAGCATCAATTTCGGTTTTTTTATGCTCTATAATCGTATCAAGTATCATTGCTGCTTACAGGCTTTGTGTGAACGTTTTAAAGGCCTCAAGTTTCTGTAAGGCGCCCCCGGAATCAATCGCTTCGGTGGCCATTTTCAGCCCTTCGGGTATGTCGGCTGCTGCATCGGCGGTTGACAGGGCAGCGGCCACATTAAGGCACACAACATCACGGTGCGGTCCTTTTTTCCCCTTGAAAATATCGGTAATAATAACGGCATTGTCTTCGGGTGTGCCCCCGGCAAGGGCTTCAGCAGGAGCAACCGTCAGCCCGAATGTTTGCGGGTGAATGGTATAGTTTGAAACAGAACCGTTCTTCAGTTCGCTTACCACGGTCTCACCGCCAAGGGTTATTTCATCCAGCCCGTCTTTGCCGTGCACCACCATGGCACGTTTTCGGCCCAACTCCTTCAACACATGTGCCATAACATCGGTCAGGGCCTGGTCAAAAACCCCCAAAACCTGTATTGCGGCATCGGCCGGGTTTGTGAGCGGACCCAGGATGTTGAAGATGGTGCGCACACCGATTTCCTTGCGGGGCCGGGCCGCATGCTTCATGGCCGGGTGCAGCTTCGGCGCGAACAGGAACCCGATGCCGGTTTCTTCGATGCA
>JANQGV010000092.1 GCA_028282925.1 Thermodesulfobacteriota bacterium | reverse complement strand
GATGCCTGAATTGTCGATAATAAAATACTGGGGTACTTTCGGCACCGTGTACAGGTAGTAGGTATATTTGTCGGGATCGGCCAGGAGACTGTACCGGGGCTGCCATTGCGCGACAACCCGGTCTACATCGGCCTGGTCGTTGGCAAGGGCAACCGCCATCACCTCCACGCCTTTATTGCCGTACTCGTCGGCGATCCGGTTAACGTCGGCCGTTTGCTTTTTGCAGGCTTCGCAATATACGGAAACGAACTTGAGAACCGTGGCCTTTGAGTTCTGTATTGTTGCGCCAAGGGTAACGATACCGCCCTTTTTGTCGCGCAGGGCAAAATTTTTAGCAATGTCGCCGACTTCAAGGGGGTAGGCGTCAACCGAGAAAAGGAAGGGCACTGTCAGGCAGATACTGAGTATGTACTTGATACGTAGGGGCATAGACGGTGATACGTAAACACGTTATGGATTACCGTTTCTTCTCATATTATGTTCACAGATAGCCGGTGCCGTCAACAAGAAAAAAAGCTTCAATCCCGTCCAACCGGCTGAAATTGTCGGATTTGTTTTCGTGTTTTTATACCGCAACACACGGTCCGGCGTTTCAGATTGCGCGTAAGGGCTTGACAGATTTTTATTTACATATATAATAGTTATATATGTAAATAAAAACGTTCGGACTGCATGCAGAAGGAATGGTAATGACGCGATGAAAAAAGAGTACACCAAGTATAGAAATATCGAAAATAAAATGCTGATTATGGGGCAGTTTTTCAGCGAGTATTTTCGTAAAACGATGATCGATCCGGGAATGGATAAAAACATAGATTTTACCATCCTGGAACTGAAGGGCCTGGGAGCCTTTGTTGATGCCGACAGCGAATATACCATGAGCGAGTTGAGCAGCAACGCACACCTGCCGCTGCCCAATATGACCTCGATCATCAACCGGCTGGAAGAAAAGGGCATCGCGCAGCGGAGACGTGATAAAAAGGACCGGCGGGTCGTTAAAGTAAGCCTGACGTCCAGGGGGAAACGGCTTATGGAAAAGTTTCTCGAGACCCGCTGCGCCGAGCTTGAAAAAACTCTGGGAGCACTGACGGAGCGCGATCAGAAAGAACTGTTCAAGGCCCTGGAGAAAGCCCTGGACATTCTGCATAAAATAAAAAAATAAAGCATATTCAAGCTGTTAGGAGTGACAGTATGCAAAAGATGTACGGCTGGACAGGGAAAATCGCCCTGATTGATCTCGCCTCTTCCGAGACTTCGTATATCGACACCGTTGATTATGCTGAAAACTATATCGGCGGGCGCGGCATTGCCGGAAAACTGTACTGGGACGGCATGACCGATACAACCGATGCGTTTAGTGCGGATAGCAGTGTAATGCTTATGGCCGGGCCCCTGGCCGGGACCCGGGCCATGGCGTGCTCGCGGCTTGTGATATACGGTACATCCGCCCTGTTCTACCCGGACCAATGCGGCATAGCAAGCCTGGGCGGAACCAGTGCAATCAAGATGAAAGCCGCCGGATTCGACGGCATTGTAGTGCGGGGCAGGGCAAAAAATCCTGTTTATATAAGCGTTACGGACAATGGGGTTGCAATAAAAGACGCCCGCCACCTGTGGGGTCGGGACATACCCGCAACATTGCAGGCGCTTGAAAAGGAGCACCGAAAGAGCGCCGCCGTCTGTATCGGACCGGCGGGGGAAAACATGCTGCGCATGGCCCTGCTTGCGTCCCATAACGGATCGTTTGCATCCCATGGCTTTGGGGCCGTTTTCGGTGTGAAAAACCTGAAAGCCATTGTGATCCAGGGATCGCAGAAACCTGCGGTTGCCCGGCCCGACGAGCTGAAGAAACTAAACAGCCGTATCCGGTCCATGATTAACGGCAGGGTGCTGATGGACCCCATGATCGGCAATATCGACCTGGTGAAACGCTCTCCCTGCCGGGGCTGCCCGGCCGGATGCTCCCGGGGTACCTACCGGCACATGACCGGCGTGGAAGAGCACCGCAAGAACTGTGCTTCGGCCTATTTCTATTTTGACTGGGACAAGGCCGCCAATAACGGCGATGCCAGCGGGTGCTCTTTTCTGGCCACCTCACTGTGCGACCGCTTGGGGCTGTGTACCCAGGAACTGTCCAAACTGATATACTGGCTGCATGCCTGCCGGCAGGAAGGCATCGTAACCGATGAGCTGCTGGGGGTGCCCATGAACACCATCGGCAGTAAAGAGTTCTTCGACCGGTTCGCACATCAGCTTGTCAAGCGGCAGGGCTTCGGCGATATGCTGGCCGAAGGCACCATGCGGGCCGCCCATTCACTTGGGGAAAACGCCGTGGACATGATGGACGGTATTGTTGAAGGATCGGGGTTTGCCGCGGACCTGTACAACCCCCGCTATTTTATCACCAACGCTGTTTTTCACGCCATGGACAGCAATCCCATGCCGCAGTTGCACGAGGTCTGCTACCCGACGTTCAAGTGGGTGCTGTGGTATGCAACAGACGGCGCCATGTCGGAAATATCAACCGAGACCTTTCGCGCCATTGCCCGGCGGTTCTGGATCAACGAAGATGCGGTTGATTACTCAAAATATGAAGGCAAGGGGGCCGTGGCCGCTCTGATGCAGAACAGGGAATATGCCAAGGAAACACTGGTGGCCTGTGACTTTTTCTATCCTATTATTACCGCCGATGGAACCGACGACCATATCGGCGACCCCTCCATTGAAAGTAAACTGCTGTCTGCGGTTACGGGTATGGACATCAGCGAGGAGGACTATTACCGGATCGGCGAGCGTGTCTATAACGTGCAGCGGGCGATACAGGTGCGCGAAGGGCGGCCGGGCCGCAAAGGCGATGTGCTGCCCGAGTTTAATTTTACCGAGCCCCTTGAAACCGACAAAATCTATTTCGGCATGTTCAACCCCGAGTTCATGCTGCCGGGGCCCGGCGGTGAGCTGATAACCCGCAAAGGGGCGGTTCTGGAGCGTGACAAGTTCGAGAGCATGCTCGATGAGTATTACCGGTGCCGGGGCTGGGATGTGGAAACGGGGTTGCAGAAAAAGCAGCAGCTTGAACAACTGGAACTGGATGCATTGATACCCGGCCTGGAGAAAATAAACGCGGTTAAATAGAAATTCCAGGGAGAGGGGGAACGTATGTATACACCCGAACAACTCGAGCGTCGCAAGGCTTCCATTTGGACCAAGGTGGTCACCTGTCTTTCAATCGCCCAGTTTCTAGCCTTTATAATCAGTTTTTACCTGGTGATAAAATTCATTATGACCGGCGAAGGCTACCTTGTAACCACGGTCAGTATCTGGATAAAAATAGTGCTGCTGTGGGCTATAACCGTTACCGGCATGTTGTGGGAAAAGGACGTGTATGGGCACTACTTCATGTGTAAGGAATTTTTCTGGGAGGACATGGGAAATCTCATAGCCATGATCACCCATAATGCCTATTTTGTAGTGCAGTGGATGGGGTACAGCCGTGAAGCGGTTATGTATGTCATGGCATTCGCCTACATAACCTATCTGTTTAATTTTTTGCAGTTTATGGTGAAGTGGTACAAATCGTACAGACAAAGAAGAGCATTACGCTGTCAAGCGGCATAATCGCAGGTCTGCATATCGGAGGGAACGTTATTATGGACAAAAAAGAGACTGAAAAGCTTCTTAAAGAAGTCGTGGGCATACAAAAGGAAATAGTTGCTCTGAAAACGTATCGCACCATTCCCGAGGAGATTCCCCGCTATGAAGGCTGTGCCAACCCGGGGTTGTGCACCCAGATCAACGAGGTGCTTGAAGATGGATCGGTTTTTTCCATAACCCGTGAGAACAACGTCTGTTTCGAGGGGCTCATCGCAACCGGTGTCTGCCAAGTCGACCGGCAGGAGTACCGCGACGCTGTTGAAGGGTTTATCGATACCTGCCCGTACCATAAGGATATCGACACGGCTATGCGGTTTTACGAGAAATGCATAGAGGAAATACCGCTTCCGCCGGTGGAAAATGCGTGTTTAGTTGTCGGTCCTCTGTTGAAAATCGACGATCCGGACCTGGTGCTGATTTTCTGCAACCCCAAGCAGGCCGACATTCTTATCAGGGCCCAGTCATACCAGGGCAACCTGGTGCAGGGCTACGGGGGCAACGGGGGATGTGTGTTTAATATTCGGCACGCCTATGTTACACGGCAGCCCACGTTCTCTACCAGTGATTTTCCGTGGCGGATGTTCGTCGGGCTTGCAGATGATGAGTTGACCGTGACCTATCCGTGGGAGAAGCTCGTTGAAGCGGCGCAGTACATTAAGCCCATTGCCGATTACATCGACAGTCTGAAGGACATTTTCGGCGGCGACGCATAATCCAATTTCGTGAATTTCACCAGGAGGAAAAACGCATGAGGACGGTAAGAAACCTGATAGCGGTGTCGGCCGTAGCGTTGTTGAGCTTTTGCTGGGCCGGAAACGCAGTGGCAATCGTGATCAAAGGGCATTTCCCATTTCACAACGGCATGTTCTGGAACTACAGTTCCGATGGTGAGAAACGGTTGTCGTCTTTTGCGATTAACGGGGTTTTTACCCAGGAGGAGATCGGCACCACCGTTATACTGATTCGTGACGGGGCTGTTTTTTCGGCCCTGCGGCAGGAGTGGGACGGTATTTACCTCTACGGCGAGTACGGGCCCGACGGCTTCATGATTCCCGACAAGCCGCAACTGTTCCTGCCCTATGTGCTGGACTTCGACAAACCCGTTGAAAGCACGGTAACCTTCGCGAAATATAAAAACACGAAGAAGACCGGCGAAGTCACCGGTATGGTAGTTTTTAACCTGAAAAGCATCGATGATCTGACCTATAACAACCGGGAATACCGCAACTGCTCCATTGTGGAAAAAACGGTTCGCATCGACGGCCGGGAGACCGTGGAAACCATGTGGATGGCGCCGTCGGTGGGGCCCATTAAGCGCGAGGTGCGGAAAAACGGAAAGGTTGTTACCTATGCCCTGGCATCCTGGGGCGGTAACCGGGATGAACAGGCAAAGCGGTTTGCTTTGAAAGAGTACCTGCCCCTGTCTGCCGGTACGGTCAATACGTATGGAGACCGCTATAAAAACCGTTCGGTGGCCGTGGAGATACTGCAACAGCAAACAAAGGCCGATCACCGGACCATCCCCTATGTTGAGCCGACGGGCTCGAAATACTATGTGGTCTATGATGACCGGGGACTGGTCAACCCGGTTAAATACAATGCCGTTGCGGGTCTGGCATGTGTCTATTTCGCGCCCGACCGGCCGGTTGTTCTGATGCCCAATGAGCTGATTATGGGTGAAATGTATGAGTCTATCGCCTATTACCGGGTAAGCCAGTGGCCGTCTTTGACCCCGATCATGGATTTTTATCCGGAAATGAAATTGTCGTCGATTCCTCTGTGTATTGAAGATGTGACGACACCCGCCGGTACCTATAAAGACTGTATCAAGGTGTGCCTGTCGTCTCTCTCAACGGCGTTCAACATGCAGCGTGAGAAGGTCAAAATCGGCTACATCTGGCTGGCCAGGGGTGTGGGTATCGTCAGGCAGGAATCCATCAATCTCGATAATACCTATCTGGCCCAGAGTCCGAATTTTATGTTTGATATTTTTCTGTACGATTTGGAAAAGCAGGAGCGAAAGCAGCTTGAGACGGTTGTGAAGAAAAGCATGCCTCAGCCCGCCACTGCACCTGCTGTGCAGCCGACCGCGAAAACAGCGCAGCCCGGGACGCTGACCTGGAAAGACAACAGCAAGGCCATGTTTGAAAAGACGGTTTCATCGTCCCCGTCGTTTATGCAGTCTATGGTCGAAAAAAAGCTGCTCGAAAGCATTACAAAAAACGCAGGGCAGGGCGGCATCGTGACTGAAGAGGTTGTGATTGAAAGCGTCAAGGAGGTCACGCCGGGTCCTTTTGTTGAAAAGTCGTTGAAGGATCTGGAACCGTTGCGTACTCGTTAGGGGCGGCTGCCGGAGAACGCCCATCTACTGCGTTGCGCTCACCCTTTGTCACTGCGACGTACAAACACGTACGCCTCACTCCGCAGGGTTTCGCGCGCCTTGTAGCTGAACATTCTCCAACAGCCTCTCTGGTTACGGGTGTGCCGCGAGGCTTATAGTTTTTTGCAATTCGAAGAGGAGAAAATCAATGAGTCATAAGGATAAAGTTGCAATCGTCACCGGGGCCAGTATGGGCATCGGCAGGGCCATAGCCCACATTCTGGCAGAAGAGGGGTGCGCTGTCGTGTGTGCGGCACGGTCAAAGGATAAAATAGAACGGACCGCAGCGGAAGTGCGGGAGCGCGGGCAGAAAGCCCTGGCTATACCGACCGATGTGGGCGATGCCGAAGCGGTGCGGAACATGGTGAACCGGACAATGGAAACATTCGGCCGCATTGATATCCTTATCAACAATGCCGGCGGGCCGCTGGTGGGGGTGCGCTCCATCAGTCCCGAAAGCCAGGATGCATTTTTCTCCATCATGTCGGACTACACCTTCAGCAACATCAGTGAGAAGGACTGGCAGTCTATTTTCAATATAAATCTCAACGGGGTTCTGAACTGTAGCCGGTGTGTGCTGCCGATCATGCAGCAGCAGGGGGCCGGTCATATCGTCAACATTACCTCAAAGGCCGGCAAAATGAAGGAAACCGTGGTGCCCGGCATGATTGCCTATGCCACCGCCAAGGCCGCCATATCCCGCTTTACCGAAGTGCTGGCATTCGAGCTGATGTGCAGTGGTTCGCCGATCAGGGTGAATGCGTTGAGCCCCGGCATGGTTGCCGTATCGTTTCATGAAAACCTGCCGCCCGAGGAGCGGTCCGTATTCAAGGAGCCCGACTCGGTGCGGGAAAGCTTGCTGAAGATCCTGGATGATGAAAATGATGCCAGTGGTGAGGTTTTTACCGAGGAGTACTCAACGTGGTATAACGAAATATCTGGGGGTAGGGGCCGCTGAAAAACATCCATCTACGGCGTTGCGGTCTGCCTTCGTCGCTGTAACGTACAAGAAAGTACGCCTCATGCCTTCGGATTCGCGCGCCTTGTATCTGAATATTTTCCAACAGCCTCTTGATTAAATGCTTATCTTTGGGCGTTGTGCGAATTGTTCGTCGCTGCGACGTACAACCACGTACGCCTCACTCCTCACAATACCGCACGCCTTGAATCTGAACATTTTCCCCCCACCTCTCAAGAAAACACTTCTCTTCGGCGTTGCGGTCTGCCTTCGTCACTGCGGCGTATAACCACATACGCCTCACTCCTCGCAACACCATATGCTTTGAATCTCCGCATGGTTTCCTTCTTGGGCCTCTTTTTTCTTTTGCGTAACGAAATCCCGCTATAATAAAAACAAAATTATTAATTTTAATCATGATAAATATAACAGGTTGATAATAAACTATTTTATGCTATGTAATAATTAGAAAATGATAATAAAACAACAAAAAAAGATAAGTAATTATAAATCAATAGCAGGAAAGGATATCCTATGGTTTCCTCTATCTCAGATAAACTGGTAAAACGTATCGAAGAACATGCAGACACGATCATTCAGCGCTGGGTTGAGCGGCTGCAGTCGGACGCCGCTACTCCGTCTTTCAACGATGATACCATTACAAAATTTGAGAAAAAAGCCCTCCAGGTCATTAAGGAACTGAGCAACTGGGTGGCTTATGAGACCTCTCAAGAGGATGTGGGCCGTCAGTATGCCCGTGAGGGCATGGGGCTGTTTAATATGGGGATACCCCTTTGCGAAGGTATTCGGGCGGTAACGCTTTTGAAAAGAAGTATCTGGCTGTATGTGGTGTATGAAAGCGCGTTTGACTCGGCTATTGAGCTGCACCAGATGCGGGAACTGAATGAGCGGGTCGCGCTCTTCTTTGAACGGGCGGAATACTATTTCACCAGGGGCTATATGGAAGGCATGAACCAGTCCATGAAAACATTCTGGGACCTGACCGACACCGACACCCGGGCGGTGTTTTTCGATAAGTCCTTCTACATAAAGACGAAGACGGCTCCCTAGATCATTTCGCACAAGAGGAGGGCCGCCCTGCCGCGAACTTGTGAAGCATATCCGCGTGATGTGCGCCGGTAAGCATGTGTACCGTGAACCATGCCGCAGCAGCAACAGGCGTATATGACAGGATGAATAGTTGTTTTTACAGCGGGTTTTATGATAGGACTCAGTAGTACGTGTTGTCGATTTCGTACCATACCGTCGGCCGAATAACAGGAACGAGCATGAGGCAGATGTCTGTTTTCAATACGGCAATTAAGGTGATCCCTGTTCTTCTGCTCGCCTGTATCTCAAGTGGCTGCGACGGGCCGGGTAACACCGACAACGGAACCGTGAATCCGCTTGATACGCCTCAACCGCCCGCACGAGGCTTTTATATGGGCCTGCTTCCCATTCCGGCCGACGGACAATCACTGGAAGACAGCTATCTTCAGGCATCTTCCCATGCGGAATGGGCACCAGTGTGGTCAAGCGGTATAGGAGCAGCCGGATTCTGGGACTATGCCGAGAAACTCTCCGGCGGCACCGGGGCCTCCGTTCTTTCCGACTTCATCCGAGGTAACGGCATGTTTCCCCTGGTGCATTTTTCCTTTATCGACAAGGATACCCAAACCGGCGATCTGATTCTTAAGGCCCCGGATACGATGCCTCAGGCAACTCTGAGTGATACCGCCTGGCGCAATGCATACACTAAAGCGGTGCTGGATGTGGTGAAAACGGTAAAACCCCGGTATGTTTCAGTGGGTAACGAGGTGAACCGCTGGTATGAACAACATGGTGCAGGCGATTCCGCCGACGGGTTTCAACATTTTGTGAGTCTGTATGAATCAATCTATGATGCAGTCAAGCTCCTTGCGCCGGACACCCTGGTGTTTTGTACCTTTGCCCGGGAAGTGGTGGATGAGCTGCGGCAGGCCGACACGGGCGTGCTGGGGATGTTTGATTCTGAAAAAATGGATATCCTGGTGTTAACGAGCTACCCCTACAGTGTCCGCAAAGATGCAGGGGGTGAGATGCTGGAGGAGCCGCATAACCAACCATCAGATATTCCGGACACCTACTATGCAGAGGTGCTGCAGTATATGCCCGGTAAGCCGCTGGGGTTCAGCGAAATCGCCTGGCCCGCAACGGAATTTTACGGGGGCGAAGAAGGACAGGCCGGCTTTATTACGGAGGTTTCAGGGCGGCTTACGATCGATCAGGGCATATCCTTACATCTTTTGGGGTGGCCCTGGCTCCACGACCTGAGCGGCGGAGACGAAACCGGGTTGATACGACGCGACGGTACGGAAAAGAAAGCCTATGGGGTCTGGAAAGAGCTGTCCTCAGCCCAATAGACTGAACTGTTGTGTATAACAGGAAAAGGACGATTGTGAAGATTTTACTCATTTTGGCCGGTTCATATGCATTTATTGTCCTTGCGGCGTATGTGCTGCAGGGTAAGATGCTCTATTATCCGTACCGCGCACTTGAAATGACACCGGGTACGGTTAATATGGAGTATGAGGATGTTGAATTCGGCACAAAGGACGGTAATGGCCTGCATGGCTGGTATGTGCCCTCTGAAACGAGCAGGGCAGTGGTGCTTTTCTGTCACGGTAATGCCGGGAATATTTCCCACCGTCTGGACTCAATTCGAATGTTCAACGAACTCGATCTGGATGTGTTTATCTTCGATTACCGGGGCTATGGCAAGAGCGAAGGGCGGCCTTCCGAGCAGGGTACCTACCGTGATGTCGAGGCGGCCTGGGAGTACCTGACCGTGCAGAAGAAAATACCCGCCGACCGGATTATTCTGTTCGGCCGGTCTCTGGGTGGCGGGGTTGCGGCCGAGCTTGCTCTGCATAACAAGCCGCTAGCATTTATTATAGAGTCGAGCTTTACTTCGATACCGGATGTGGGCAAGCGTTATTATCCCTGGCTGCCGGTTTCTCTGCTGTCAAAATATCGATATGAAACAATCGACAAAATTGGTTCGATTACCTGTCCGGTTCTTGTTATCCACAGTCCGGATGATGATATCATTCCCTTCGAGCACGGCAAAAGGCTGTTTGAGAGCGCGAATCCACCAAAAGAGTTTCTGGAAATTGTCGGGGATCATAATACGGGGTTTCTGGAATCGGGTATTGTTTATAGTAATGGTATTAAAACATTTCTGGAAAAATATGCGGGTACGTTGTAGAAAAAATCAATCTACAGTTCTTTCATCACATCTTAATAAATAATAATGGAACACTTCCGGCTTTATTTTAGGGGTGCTGTTTTACTTTGTCTTGCCACCTACGGTGACAAGAGCTGCGCACTTTGCTCTTTGTTCGCGGAAAAGAGCTGCAAGCGGTCAATCCGGAGGATTGACTCAAAGTAACAAAAGAAAAGGCACGCCCTGCAACTTGTCTCGCTTTAAGCGAGATTCCCTCGCGGCACGATTTCAGGAGGAAAGAAGGGTCGACATGTTTGAGCCCCGTATTCTAGGGGCGAGTTTGTCGACCCGCCGACTGAAATCGTTGCACTCGGCTGCGTTGCAATGGGATTAAGAAAGCCCGTAACTAATCAACTGTACATGCAATAAGCAATCAATGCTGCATAGATTAACCCAACAGTGAAGGGCTACTTTTCTTCCTTGAGCAGTTTCAGCATTTCCTTGATATCGGTTGTGGGTTTTTGACAACTAAAATTCCGGCAGACATACGCCGTTGCTTTTCCATCAACGGGTTTTTGAAAGGCCGTGAACGGCGCAACAGCGTCAAGGGGCGCGGAATCTCCATCTGCCGGGCGAAACAGTACTACCTTGTCGGGCATAAACCGCTTATTGAGTTCAGCGACCATTTTTTTCGTGTCAGGCGCATCCTGCACGCCGGTAATAACGATTTCATATGACGGTCCGGCGCTGAACCCGAGGGCAAGCATGAGGTGGGTATAGGCATGCGGAGCCTGTCCCACTGCTTTTGAAAACACCTTACCGATTGTTTGCGCTTTGGCGGCATGCTCTTCGTTTCCGGTCATGCGGGCCAGCCGCAGCAGGTTATGCATGGCAACGGAGTTGCCCGAAGGAACGGCACCGTCATAGATTTCCTTTTGCCGCACAATAACATCATCGGTATCATCGGCAGCCGTAAAAAAGGCACCTGCGGCATCGTCCCAGAAATGATCGATAAATATCGTATTCAGTTCAAGAGCGGTTTTAAGATGTGTGATATCAAAGGTTGTTTCATACAGTTCAAGCAGTCCCCACATGAAAAAAGCATAATCATCCACATGGGCCCGAATTGCCGCCTCTTCGTCGCGATAGCGGTGCAGGAGGCGGCCGTCCCTGTCGCGCAGGGTTTTCGTTATGAAAGCGGCCGCCTTTTCCGCGGCTGTAACAAACCGGTCGTCTTCGAAGGCCCGCCCTGCAACGGCCAACGCCGCAATCATAAGTCCGTTCCAGTCGGTCAGGATTTTATCGTCCTTGTGGGGATGAATGCGGCGCTTCCTGGCATCGTACAGTTTTTTCCGGATGGTATTGATTGAACTTTCAAGATCTTCAGGCGGCATCTTCAGTTCGGCGGCAAGCTGATCGAGAGAGTGCGACATGTGCAGAATATTGGTGCCGGTGTCGCGGCCGGTGGCTTCATCGGCGAAGTTACCACCTTTGCGGATATTGAAAATCCGCCGTGCCGGGTCCACGTCATCTTTTGACAGGATTTTTTGTATCTCGGTATCGGCCCATACGTAGAATTTCCCCTCTTCGCCTTCGCTGTCGGCATCTTCAGCCGAATAAAAGCCGCCTTCAGGTGAGAGCATGTCGCGCAGCACATAGGTGAATATCTCCTCTGCAGTTGTGCGAAAAAACCGATCGCCGCCGGCAAGGTACGCTTCGGTATACGTAATGGCCAGCAGGGCCTGGTCATACAGCATTTTCTCAAAGTGGGGCACCAGCCAGAAGGGATCGGTGGAATAGCGGTGAAACCCATAGCCGATGTGGTCATATATTCCGCCGAGGCGCATGCTGTACAGGGTTTTTGAAACCATGGAAAGGATCTCCTTGTTGCCGGTACGCTTCCAGTGCTGAAGCAGAAAGCGCAGGTTATGAGGGGTGGGGAATTTCGGTGCGCCGCCGAATCCGCCGTTTTCACTGTCATACGCACCTGCAAGGTTCTCATAGGCTGTGTTCAGAAGATCAGGCGAAAGGGAGTCGCCCGCCGTGTGGGCTGCCGTTTGCTTCAGGGCGTTTAAAACAGACTCGGTTGATTGCTCTATTTGCGAGCGGTTTGTTTTCCAGATGCGGTCAATCCGGGGCATAAGCTCGACCATGCCGGGCCGCCCGAAGCGGGACTCCCGGGGTATGTACGTTGCGGCGTAAAAGGGCTTTTTGTCGGGGGTCATGATAATGGTCAGGGGCCAGCCGCCGCTGCCGGTCATGAGCTGACACACGGTCATGTAGAGGCCGTCTATATCCGGGCGTTCCTCCCGGTCTACTTTTATGCAGACAAAGGTGCTGTTCAGTAATGCGGCCACTTCCGGGTCTTCAAACGATTCATGCTCCATGACATGACACCAGTGACAGGTAGAATAGCCGATTGACAGAAATATCGGTTTGTCTTCCTTTGCGGCCCTCGTAAAGGCCGCGTCTCCCCAGGGGTACCAGTCTACCGGATTGTCGGCATGCTGGAGCAGATACGGGCTTTTTTCGAGGGCAAGGCGGTTTTTGCCGGGGGGGATCTTTTTTGTCATGGTACGGGCCTCCGGGGTTGTGAGGAACACGGTGCAGAGTATACAGACGATGCACAGTGCCGTTACGGTTGATTGCCTATTAGGTAACAACTGCATAGTTTGTATGTATCGTATTTTAAGACGGTATGCAATGGCTTAGAGGCTGCCGGCCTACGAAAGCTCCTTAAAAGATAGTATAGCCGGGTAGGAGCGGCCTTTGTCCGCGATAAAGGCCGTCAAAGCCGTATAGTTCATCAATCGCACCTAAAGGTGCTCCTACCAATTGCGTGCAATCCCGATGTGA
>JANQGV010000036.1 GCA_028282925.1 Thermodesulfobacteriota bacterium | reverse complement strand
GGGCCGATATGTTTATTAAATAAATTATCCGGCGCGTTTGCGCTGCTGCAGCCAGACGGCACATTTTTCCAAAGCGGGCTCCACATACTGCGGCATAATCCACTGCAGCGGCAGGGGTTGCTCCCGGGCGATCTTACGGAAAAGATACACCCCCAGACCGCCGAAGAGAACGTTCGGCAGCCACATACCCATAAAGGCATACAGGTATCCGCTTTTGGCAAGGTTTTCGCCGATGTTGAGCAAAAGATAATAGAGAAAAACAATCATGATACTTATAACAAACCCGTACGACCTTCCGCCGCGGCGCCACGAAACCCCCAGCGGCAGCCCCAGCAAACCGAACACCAGACAGGCAAAGGGAAAGGCATAGCGCTGTTGTTTTTCCACATTTATTTTCTTGGCGGATTTACCCTGCTTAATTCTCTCCTGTGCAGCCCGGTTCAGTTGCGCCAGGCTCATTTCGCGGTATTTTATCTCCCGGATTTTTTCATCCATCCCCTCCAGGGGTATATTCATTTCATAGGTATCAAAAACGGCATATTGATAGTTACCGTTTTTTTTGTTCAGCACATGAATGCTGCCGTTAAAAAGCCTGAACAGAAGTGATTCACGGGACTCTTCCGCCAGGATTTCGGCATATTCAGCCGCGATAACGTTCTGGCTGTTGGGGTTCCGACCGTCGGACACCAGTATCCCGTGAATTTTCATTTTTTCGTGGTCGAACCGATTGATATAGACAACCATATCGTTGAAGGCTTCGCTGAAAACCCCTTCTTCCAGGTTCGCTTCGGAATGTTTCTTGGCAAGCGTCAGGGCCTGGGTCCGAAACGCATAGTTACCCTTGGGAAGCAGGTACATGGTCAGAAGCCCGGTGAGTAAAAACCCGATCATGCTGAACACGGCAAAAGGCGGCAACATCTGGTACAGGCTCACCCCGGAGGCTTTCATGGCGATAATTTCCGAATCGCCCGACAGTTTTCCCAGGCAGATAAGGATGGCCAGCAGCACCGACATGGGAAGGGTCAACACCAGAAAGGACGGCAGCAGGTAGACCACCAGCGTTGTCACCTCGCCGACCCCGACGCCCTTGTTGATGATCATGTCCATCAGTTTCAGGATTTTGTTCATCAACAGGATAAAGGTAAAAATGAAAAGCCCCAAAAGAAAGGGGCTCATCAATTCTGTGAAAATATATTTGAAAATAATTTTGTGTTTGATCACGATGTATGTCTTTCGAGCCGGTTTCAGGCAAGTTCCTGCTTTAAGTCTCTGCTCATAAGATCGCGCACGGCATCGCGGGGGTCCTTGTTTTCGAACAACACATTATGGATCTCCTGGACAATCGGCATATCAACCCCCCGGGCATTGCACAGGGCACAGGCCGAGCGGGTTGTGTACACCCCCTCGGCAACCATTTTCATGTGCTGTAAAACATCGTCAAGCTTTTTCCCTTTTCCGATTTCCATCCCCACCCGGTAGTTTCTGCTGAGCGTGCTGGTGCAGGTAAGCATTAAATCGCCCACACCGGAAAGCCCGGCAAAGGTCCGGGGGTCGGCCCCGAGGTGCGTTCCCAGCCTGATAATTTCGGCCAGGCCACGGGTAAACAGGGCGGCCTGGGTGTTGTTGCCGAGACCCAGCCCCTCAATAATGCCGGAGGCGATGGCCATAACGTTTTTAAGCGCCCCACCGAGCTCAACACCCAGGATGTCCTCGCTGGTATATGTCCGGAAATAGCTGGTTGCCGTAATCTTCTGCACCGTCGCGGCACTGCCGGGATCACGCGAGGCAATAACAACAGCCGTGGGTCGCCTGTGGCTCACGTCGTGTGCAAAGCTGGGTCCTGAGAGCACGGCAAAATTTTGAGGTTTGAAATACTGCCTGTTTTCGGCGGCTATTTGAGAAACCGTTTTAAAGGTTTCATTTTCAATGCCCTTGGAAGCGCTGGCATGGATCGTATCCGGCCCTGAAAAGTGTATCCCTTTGCCGAAGCATTCCCGAAACGCCTTAACCGGGGTAACCCACAAAACCAGGTTTTTATCGGCAACCGCTTCTTCAAGTTCACCGGTAAAGCGCAGGCCCTTGTCGAGCTCAATGTCCGGCAGGTACCAGGCATTGCTTTGTCCGGCCTGCAGGATGTCCAGCAGCTCCTGCTCATAGACCCAGAGCGTAACCGCATATCCTTTTTCGGCCAGCATATGCGCCAGAGTTGTTCCCCAGCTGCCGGCCCCTATTACCCCAATTGTATAATCACGGAGGTCATTCACGTTATTTCGTCCCGGTTGTGTACTGTGCTTTCCGTTCTGGCTCTCGTCTCGTTTTCCGGTCAGGCATCGGCTATTTCCGTAACCCCGACCACGCGCTCGTCTTTTTCAACTTTGATCAGTGTGACACCTTTGGTGTTGCGGCCGATAACTGAAATAGTATGTACGGTAATGCGAATAATTTTTCCCTTGTCGGTAATAATCATCAGGTTGTCTTCTTCGGTTACCTGCTTGATACCCACAACATCACCGTTGCGCTCATCGGCCTTGATGGTGATGAGACCTTTGCCGCCGCGACTCTGTTTCCGGTACTCGGCAACATTGCTGCGCTTGCCGTAGCCCCGCTCGGTGATGGTCAGCAGGGTTGCATCCCCGCGCAGCACGGCCATGTCCACCACGCTGTCTTCCTTGCCCAGGGTAATGCCGCGAACGCCCCGGGCCGTTCTTCCCATGGCCCGGACATCGTTTTCACTGAAACGTATCGCAAGCCCCTTGCTGGTTCCCAGGAAGATATCACGGCTGCCGTCGGTAATGTCCACCCCGATAAGCGCATCGTCGGGGTCGATGGTGATGGCCAGGATACCGTTTGCCCGCGGACGGCTGTAGGCCGTCAGTTCGGTCTTTTTAATGTAACCGTTTCGGGTTGCCATAACAACAAAGTGCTCTTCATCGAACTTGCTTACCGGCAGTACCGCCGATACATTCTCATCGGAGGAGAGGTTCAGCAAATTAACGATGGCCTTGCCCCGGGCCGCTCGCCCGGCCTGGGGAATTTCATAGGTTTTAATCCAGTAGACTTTCCCCTTGTCCGTAAAAACCAGGATATAGGCGTGGGTGGAAGCAACAAAGAGGTTCTCAACATAGTCCTCTTCCTTGGTGGTCATGCCGGTCACGCCCTTGCCGCCGCGCTGTTGCGTACGGTAAATGGTAACGGCGTTGCGTTTGATATAGCCGCTGTTGGAAACCGTGACCACCATCTGCTCCTCGGCAATCGTGTCTTCGATATTGATCTCTTCGGACTTGGCCACAATTTCCGTTTTACGCGCATCGTCGAATTTTTCTTTCACCTCTTCAAGTTCGCCGATAATAATCTCCAGCACCAGTTGCTCGTTTTCCAGGATCTGGCGCAGCTTTTCTATTAACTTAATGGTTTCGGCATATTCTTCGTTTATTTTTTCCCGCTCCAGTGCCGTCAGACGCTGCAAACGCATATCCAGAATTGCCTGGGCCTGAAGATCAGAGAGCTTGAATTTTTTCATGAGCCCGTCTTTGGCTTCAGCCGGTGAGGCCGATCCCCGTATCAGCTTTATAATGGCATCGAGGTTATCAAGGGCTATCTTGAGGCCTTCCAGGATGTGGGCCCGGTTTTCGGCCTTCTTCAAATCAAACAGCGTCCGGCGGGTAATGACCTCTTTTCGGAAGCTGACGAAATGTTCCAGGATCTCTTTCAGGTTCAGCACCTGGGGTCGGTTATCCACGATCGCCAGAAAAATGATCCCGAAAGTAGCCTGCATCTGGGTATATTTGTACAGATTGTTTAGAATAACCCGGCTTACGGCGTCTTTTTTCAAATCAACCACAACCCGCATGCCTTCACGGTCCGATTCGTCCCGGATATCCGATATGCCCTCCAGCTTTTTGTTCTGGACTAGTTCGGCCATTTTCTCAATCAGGCGGGCCTTGTTTACCTGGAACGGAATCTCGGAAATGATGATGCTTTCCCGGTCGCCCTTTTTCTTCTTTTCAATAAACGCCCGGGCCCGCAGCCTTAATACACCCCGGCCGGTCTTGTAGGCCGACACGATGCCCTCTTTGCCGTCGATAAATCCGCCGGTGGGAAAGTCGGGGCCCGGTATGTGGGTCATCAATTCTGCTATTTCAATGTCGGGATTTTTAATAAGGGCCACCAGCCCGTCACAGAGCTCCCCCAGGTTGTGGGGCGGGATATTGGTTGCCATACCCACCGCAATACCCGAGGAGCCGTTCAGCAAAAGGTTCGGCACCCGGGTGGGAAGCACCGAGGGTTCCTGGAGTGTTTCATCATAGTTGGGGAGAAAGTCGACCGTGTCCTTTTCAAGGTCCGCCAGCAGTTCCGTGGCGATCCGGGCCATACGCACTTCGGTATACCGCATCGCCGCCGGGGGATCTCCGTCCACCGATCCGAAATTTCCCTGCCCGTCGACCAGCGGACTCCGCAACGAGAAGTCCTGGGCCATACGCACGATGGTATCGTATACAGCCGCATCACCATGGGGGTGGTATTTACCGATAACATCGCCGACCACACGGGCCGACTTTTTATAGGCCCGGTTATACTGCAGCCCCATATCACTCATGGCATAAAGCACCCTGCGGTGTACCGGTTTGAGCCCGTCCCGGGCATCCGGAAGGGCTCGTCCCACGATAACGCTCATGGCATAGTCCAGGTAGGACTTCCGCATTTCATCTTCAATATTGATCTGTTTCGTACCGATGTTCATTTCCATAGCTACTGTTGGCTTCCCCGGTTAAAATAGCAAATAAAACAACGCAAAATATTATGTTTTTATATTAAAATGTTTTTGGCTCTGCATCAGATATCCAGGTTCTGTACGTGCAGGGCATTGGTATAGATAAAATCACGCCGCGGCTCAACCTGGTCTCCCATGAGAATGGTGAACACTTCATCTGCTTCTACGCCGTCCTCGATCTTCACCTGCAACATCCGGCGGTTTTCAGGATCCATGGTTGTTTCCCAGAGCTGTTCCGGGTTCATTTCCCCTAAACCTTTGTAGCGCTGGATGTCCTGCGCCTTCCGGCCCCGCTCAATGATATAGTGCAACACTTCGGAAAGGGTCTCAAGCTCTATTTCCTTCTCCTTGTCTTCCACAATAAACGGCGGCTCCCCGATGGTTTTCAGCGAGGAGGCAATCTTTTTCAGCTCCACCATATCCGGAGAAATAAGCAGCTCAAAGTCGATGTTCATGTATTTGGCCTGGCCGTTGGATTTTGTGCTGCAGCGGAGCAGGTAGCAGTTATGCTCGGCGTCTTCTTCCAGTTCAAAGTGAGCCGGTGTAATATACTTGTAAAAGAAGCTGGCGTGCTTCCGCAAGAGCGTCAGCAGGTTCTGGATCTCTTCTTTTTTCTTCAGCGTGTCTTTATCAAAAGTTCCTTCAAGGGCCAGGGCCGATAAAATATTTTTATCCATGTCTTTCTTGGACATCTTGGTAAGGATGTCTTCATACTGGATGGCCCGTTTGGTCAGCTGTATCAGCCGCTGGCCGCTCAGCTTGGTGCCGCCCGATTTGGAAGAGACGTTCAGCGACTCAAGGCCGCACTCAAGTAAGTAGGTGGCCAGCGAATCCTCGCCATCAATATACTGGGCTTTTTGCTTGCCCTTCTTCACCCGGAACAACGGCGGCTGGGCTATAAAGAGATGACCCCGCTCTATCAGTTCCGGCATTTGCCTGAAGAAAAACGTCAGCAGCAGGGTGCGGATATGGGAGCCGTCGACATCGGCATCGGTCATAATTATCACTTTGTGGTACCGTAGCTTGGCTATATCAAAATCGTTTTTGCCGATACTGGTGCCCAGGGCCGTAATAACGGTTTTGATTTCTTCATTCTGCAGCATCTTGTCATACCGGGCTTTCTCAACATTGAGGATCTTGCCCTTAAGGGGCAATATGGCCTGGTTCTTCCGGTCGCGACCCTGCTTTGCCGACCCGCCGGCGGAATCACCCTCAACCAGATACAGCTCTGCATGCTGGGGATCTTTTTCCTGGCAGTCGGCCAGTTTGCCGGGCAGGAACCCACTGTCCAGGGCGGACTTGCGGCGGGTAAGGTCTTTGGCCCGGCGGGCGGCTTCCCGGGCCCGGGCCGCATCAACCGCCTTTGAAAGAATCTTGTTGGCCATGCCCGGGTGCTCTTCAAAATAGGTACCCAGCTTATCGTTGACCAGTTGCTCAACAATACCCTTCACCTCGCTGTTGCCCAGTTTTGTTTTGGTCTGGCCCTCAAACTGGGGGTCGGGTATTTTGATGCTGATAACACATGACATACCTTCACGAATGTCATCACCGTCGAGGGTCCCCTTCAGGCTCTTGGTGATTCTGGACGTCTGGGCATAACTGTTGATTGTTCTGGTTAAGGCCGATTTAAAACCCACCAGGTGACTGCCGCCTTCGTATGTATTGATATTGTTGGCAAAGGTAAACGTGTTTTCAGAATAGCCGTCATTATGCTGAAAAGAAATTTCCACCATAATGTTGTCTTTTTCACCGTTGATATATATCGGCTTGGGATAGAGGGTGTTTTTGTTTTTGTTCAAATACTCAACAAAAGAGTTGATACCGCCTTTATAACAGAACTCATGCTTTTTCTCCGTACGCTCATCTTCGATGATGATGGAAAGCCCCTTGTTGAGAAAGGCGATTTCACGCAGCCGGTTTGACAGCACATCAAAGCTGAATTCGGTCGAATCAAAAATTTCAACGTCCGGCTTGAAAACAACCTTGGTGCCTTTTTTCCGCGTGTTGCCGGTTACCTCCAGCGGGGCTTTCGGGATGCCGCGTTCATAGGCCTGGTAGTAGACCTTTTTATCGCGCCAGATTTCAAGCTCCAGATTCTCTGAAAGACCGTTTACCACCGATACACCCACACCGTGCAGACCACCGGAAACTTTGTAGGCATTATTGTCAAACTTGCCGCCGGCGTGCAGGGTGGTCATAACGACTTCGGCCGCCGGTTTGTTTTCGGTTGGATGCATGTCCACCGGGATGCCCCTGCCGTTATCGATAACCGATACGCTGTTGTTGAGATGTATGACTACGTGGATGGTGTCACAGTAGCCGGCCATGGCTTCATCAATCGAGTTGTCCACAACTTCGTAGACCAGGTGGTGCAGGCCCTTTGTATCAGTGGAACCGATATACATTGCCGGCCGTTTTCTAACAGCTTCCAGACCCTCCAGCACCTTTATACTGTCTGCAGTGTACTGTTTTGGTTCTTCTGCTGTCTGGTTGGCTTCTGACATTTTTTACCCTCTCAATAAATCATATATTCTGTCGAATTCCTCGCCGGAATAGAATTCTATAATAATCTTTCCTTTGTCACCCTTCTGAACAATATCCACCTTGGTGGCAAACCTTTTTTTTAGTTCATCCAGGATATAGGCATCCTGGGCACTGCTTTCTTCCCGGGTTTTCTTTTTTTCATGTTTTCCTTTTTTGTCGTTTTTTAGCTTGTTTATAAGGTTTTCGGTCTGCCGCACAGACAATCCCTGCGTAACGACCCTGCGATGAACCTCTTCCTGGACAGCCGTTTTATCAATGCCCAGGTAAGCCCTTGCGTGGCCCATCGAGATAGTGTTTTCCAGAAGATCCTCTTTAACCGATATGGGCAACTTCAGAATACGCAGGGCATTGGTAACAACCGACCGGCTTTTACCCACCTTCCGGGCCACCTCTTCCTGGGTATAGTCAAATCGCTCGATGAGACTCTGGTATGCTTCGGCTTCTTCCAGTACGTTGAGGTCCTGCCGCTGAATATTTTCTATCAGGGCGATTTCCTGCCGGGCCCGGTCGTCAACATCCTTTATAATAACAGGCACCTTTTCAAGTCCGGCCTTGAGAGCAGCCCGCAGCCGTCTTTCTCCGGCAATAAGTTCATATCCGGAACTGTTGCGCGAAACCAGCAGCGGCTGGAGAATACCCTGCTCGTTTATGGATGCAGCCAAATCCTGAATTTCCTGTTCTGAAAATATTTTGCGGGGCTGAAACGGGTTGGTCTTGACTTCATGGATGCTTACTTCAAGCAAGCCGTCTTTTTTCTCCAGCGCGCCATTGCCGATATCCGGGATAAGGGCGCCGAGACCTTTACCAAGACCTCTTTTTTTAACCATTACGAAGTCCTTTCATGGTTTAAAACGAGTTTTGCAAGATCAAGATAGCTTTTTGCCCCGACAGAATGCTTGTCATACAAATATATCGGCTTTCCGTGGCTTGGACACTCTGCGAGTCGAACCGTTCTGGGAATAATCACCTTAAACACTTTTGTTGAAAAGTGGCTTGCAATCTCTTCCGCAACCTGGTGCGAAAGGTTATTGCGCTTATCAAACATGGTCAAAAGAATACCTTCCAGGCTCAGTGTCGGGTTCAAGCGGGACTTTACCAGCTTAATGGTATTGAGCAGCTGACTGAGCCCTTCCAGGGCGTAATACTCACACTGAAGCGGAATCAAAACCGAATCCGCAGCCACAAGAGAGTTGATGGTCAACAGCCCCAAAGATGGAGGACAATCGATAAAGATAAAGTCGTAATCCGGCCTTACCCGAGCCAGACAGCGCCTGAGCCGGTATTCGCGCTGGGACATGGTTACAAGCTCAATCTCGGCCCCGGTCAGATCGATATTAGAGGAAACAAAATCCAGGTTTTCCAGTTCGGTTTTCTGAATAATCTCTTCAAGGTCTTTATCGACCACCAGTGCGTGATAAATGCTTAACCCTTCTTCCGCCCCTTTGCCGAGACCACTGCCGGCATTTCCCTGGGGGTCGATATCAACAAGCAGCGTTTTCTTTCCTTCAACAGCCAGGGACGCTGCCAGATTGATGGCCGTAGTTGTTTTTCCGACACCCCCTTTTTGATTTGCTATACAGACCGTCTTTCCTGCCATACACACCCCGCTGGATGAGTTTGCAAAGCCCTCTATGCCACCGCAAAACGCGGTTCCCGGACCGGCGTAACAGCCCGAAAAAACAATACTCTTTTTACTGTAGCCGAATGCTGTTTCATCGTGGTCAAATGTATAAATTTATATCACAGAAAATACCTTTTATAAAGAAAAAACTAACGTTTAGGTCGTTTTTCCATAAAATGTTTCACGTGAAACATTTCTGAAAAACCACAATATGTCGCTCCCCCTTTTCCCGGGGCAGCGCAAAGCGATATTCGTTCAAAAACGTAACGCCGTGGGCCTCTGCCGTGCGCCTTTGGTCTTCATTCAGGGCCGAACTGCCCTTCATGCAGACAATGACACCCCCCTTTTTAACCAGCGGCTCAGCAATGGGTACAAACGTTTCAATATCGGCAAAGGCCCGGGAAACAGCAAAATCAAAGGCGTCCCCCTCGACAATCTCTTCTGCTCGACCATTAAGAACCCGCGCGTTTTTAAGTTTTAGGACCCGGGTGATGTGGCGCATAAAATTGGCCTTCTTCCTGTTCGTTTCAACCAGGGTTAACTGTAAAGATGGGTTTTTTATCAGAAGAGGTATGCCGGGAAAGCCCCCCCCGGAGCCGATATCAACGATCCGGCCAAAAAAATCCACGTAACGAACAACGACAACGGAGTCCAGCAGGTGTTTTATGATAATGTCCTCGGTCTTTTTTATGGCCGTAATATTCATTTTAGCATTCCACTCGCAGAGCTCTCCAAAAAACTGCTTGTACAATGCTGTCTCATGGGGAGTAAATGCCAGGGACATCTCTTTTGCTGCACTGTATAAAATTTTCTCAAAACGGTCGATATCCATTTTTCCGTATCTGTCTTTGTATCAATTCTAACGTGTATCTTTGACCTTAACGGCCCAAAATGCTACGGTAGACTCCTGGTCTTGCCGACCCATGTACGTTTCAACAGCCCCGGCAAAGCCTTCCTTCCGCATACGCCTGAATACAGGAGGAAAACCAGTGGGTTGCTTTATTATAGCGGTGCTTTTAGTAATTGATATGGGTATTTAGAAAAGATATATTACACCTTTCATCGAGGGTCAAGAAAGAAAAACAGGTTTTCTTTTTCAGATTTTTGTCGACATGGATTTTAAGCAATTAACATTCTTTTGTTGTTTTTCGTGAAAAAATATACTATATTTTTATTTATGGTATTTTTTCTTTATTAAAAACCACCATTTATGCTGAACAATTCTTTGTTGCTAATCGATTTTTTTTGATATAATGATGTACTGTAGTGTATGGTATCTATTCCCGGGAACTACTGCAACATCAGTATGCGGTTTTTCTATTAATCCCAGGAGCTTTACATGAGCCTGTTAAGCTCGTCCGAACTGAAAAAATTTTTTTCCTCCTACTTTTGCAAATCAAAAGATTCCGCCTTCCTTGTCGAAGAAAACGGGTGCTTTATCAACACCAGCCCCGGCTTTAACCGTCTGCTCGGGTATGATGAGGGCGAGTTGACCGGTCGTTACTTCACCGACATACTGGATAAAGACAAAACGCCGGGCAGCTATACCTCAAACGTAAAAGCGCACTACTTCCACCGCAGCAGAGAAACCCCGATTGATATCGTCCTTTTTGACAAACAGGGCGTAGCCGTGCCGGTTCGCCTGCACTCATCGTTTATAAAAGATGAATCGGGGCAGGTAATAGAAATTTTCGGCACCGTTGAAGATGTGCGCTCAAGCGAACAGGTTGAACAGGAGCGGCTGTGGGAGAATGTCCGGAAGCTTAAAAGCATTCTGGCGAACTCGCCGGACGGTTTCATTGTCCAGAATGCCAACGGCTACGTTACCTTGGCTAATAAAGCTTTTTGCACAATGCTCGGGTACGAAGAAGAAGATCTTCTTAAAAAACATGCTTTCGATTTAACGCCGTTTGAAGGCAGCTACCAGGCAACAACCGGCGAAATACTCGACCTGCGGGAAGACCACATTCACCGCCAAATAGAAAACGCCAATGAGCTGCTTGAGAAAGGGTCGGTCTCCTGCAGGCTTTACTACGTACGTAAAGATAAAAAAATTGTACCGGTCGAGGCAACCTACACCGTATTGTTTGATAATAACGGGGTCCGCAGCGGTTCCTTCGGGATCGTCCGCAATATTGCCGAAAAAATAGAGGCGGACCGACAGATTGAGCGGTCGCGGGATTCGCTTGAAAAAATATTCAAGACTATCGGCGACGGCCTCCTGGTTACCGATTTCCAGGGTCACATAATCAGGGCCAATACAGCGGTCTGTGAACTGCTGGGCTATTCCGAAGAAGAGCTCAGGGGAAAACACCCCATCGATTTTCTTCCCGACGGATATTCCCCGACTCCACTCATCGGTAAACTGCTGACGAACGGCCACGTAGAGAACTATGAAACCCAATGGCTCCGGAAGGACGGAACCATTGTGCCCACCGAATCAAACATTACAACCATTCAAGACAGCCAAGGAAATATCACCGGTGCTATTTCCGCTGTTCGTGATATATCAAAACACAAGCAGGCCGAAGACGCCCTTCGTTCAAGTGAGGAACGCTTTCGAACCATTACCCAGACCACCTTTGATGCCATTATGTCCATTAACAGCCAAGGCAAAATCGTTTTCTGGAATAACGGTGCCAAAAGAATTTTCGGCTATGAGGAATATGAAGCCCTGGGAATGACCGTTCAGAACCTGGTGGCTGAAAAATATCGGGATCGGGACCGGGAGGGTATGGATCGTTTCTTTCAAACCGGTGTTTCCGAATTCATCGAAAAAACCACATCCTATACCTGTGTCAAAAAGGACGGTACCGAATTTTACGGGGAGATTGCGGTTTCCAGTTGGGAGATCAATGGTGAGGTCTTTTGTACGGCAACGGTGCGCGATGTAACCGACCGAAAACAGGCCGAGCAGGAGTTGCGGGAAACAAAAGAGTACCTTGACAATATTATTAAAAGCTCCCTGGACTGTATCGTTACCACGGATGAAAGTGGCAGGATAACCGGTTCAAATCCCTCTTTTGAAAAGCTGACCGGGTACTCCCAGGAAGAACTGAAAGGCAAAATCATCGCCGATTTTGCTCCGTCAATCGATCAGGTTTATGAGTGTTCGACCGGCACCGCCGTACAGGTCGGCAAGGACTACTACGAGACAATCGTCGAAAAAATGAAGACCCTTGCCGACAGCGGCGCCGTCTCAAACCTGTTTTCGTATTATATCAGAAAAGACGGCCGGGCCGTTCCGGTGGAACAGAATATCGTTGCCCTGTATGAAGGTCAAAACAATATGGCCGGATCTGTGGGTATTATCCGGGATATTACCGACCACATCCTGGCGGAAGACGAACTGCGAAATGCCCGCGATTTTCTCGAAAATGTTATCAAAACAACCGTCGACGGCATTCTGATAACCGATGAACAGGGCGTCATCACCCGGGCCAACAACACGGTGCTGTCAATCCTGGGCTATACGGAAAATGAGCTCCGGGGCAAACATACAAGTGAGCTTGTTCCTCCTTCCCTGAAAGACGAAAGGAATCTTTCCTTCATAACCGACATCATGAAGGATCTGTTTGAAAAAGGTTCGGTTAAAAGCTTTGAAACCTGCTGGCTTAAAAAAGACGGAAGCATTTTTCCCATCGAAATCAACATCACCCTTTTGAGAGACCGTGAGGGCAACCCCACCGGTTCGGTTTCCGGAATAAGGGATATTACTGAAAGGAAAAAGGCTGAAGAGGAGTTGCGGGAAAGCGAAGAGCGGTTCCGGGCCCTTGCCAAAAGCGCTCCGGAAGCGGTTATTGCGGTGAACAACGAGGGGAAAATCGCCTTTTGGAACAACGGCGCAAAAAACATCTTCGGCTACAATGAAACGGAAATTCTCGGCCAATCGGTTTCCGAGCTTGTGCCGGAGCGCTATCGGGAAAAAGACCTCAAGGGCTTCCAGGGCATGCAACAGCACGGTACCTGCTCCAGCCTTGAGAAAAAAGTGCAGGGCTTCGGCCGGAGAAAAGACGGCTCGGAGTTTTTCGACGAAATATCAATCGGCAGTTGGGAGTCCAAAAACGGTGTGTATTTTGTGGCCATCATCAGGGACGTAACCGAACGGAAAGAGGCCGAAGAGGCCCTGGTTGAAAGTGAGCGCCGGTTTAAAGAGCTGGCCGATTCCCTGCCCCAAACCGTTTTTGAACTCGACCAGGAAAGCAACATTACTTTCGCCAACCGTATCGCGCTGGAAACCTTCGGCTACACCCAGGCCGACCTTGAAACGGGGTTGAATGTCTTAAAGATATTTATGCCGGAACAGCGCCTGCGGGTTCGCGAAAATTTCGACAAGGTGCTCCAGGGGGAACGGCTGGGTGACCACGAATATACGGCTCTGCGCAAAGACGGTACGACCTTTCCCTGCATTATCCATGCGGTCCCCATCATAAACGAAAATCAGGCCGCGGGGCTTCGGGGAATCCTTATCGATATTACCGAGCGCAAAGCCCTTGAAGATGAGCTGTTAAAAACGCGCCGCATTGAATCCATAGCCGCACTTGCCGGTGGCGTTTCCCAGGATTTCAATGCCCTTCTTTCAACCATTCTCGGAAATGTCAACATCGCCCAGCATTACGCGATGCCCGGCGACAAAATATCCGAGCCCCTTGAAATTGCCGAACGAAACACGCTGCGGGCCAAGGACCTTACCGACCAGCTTTTGCTGTTTTCCCGGGGCGCTGAAACAAATATAAAAACCGTCTATATCGGCTCCCTTTTGCACACGGCTGCCGAGAGCGCCCACACCAATACGGAGGTGGAATATAATTTCAACATCTTAGAGGACCTTTGGCCCACCGATATCGACGAATCCCAGCTCCTGCAGGTTTTTATCAATATCATTACCAATGCGGACCATGCCATGCCGGAAGGAGGCATTATACACATCTCCGCCCTCAATGCCGAGGTCGGTCCCGGTGACAACCTGCCGCTGCAGAACGGGAAGTATGTTAAAATTGAAATTCGCGACCAGAGTATCGGTATCCTTAACGAGCATATTCAAAACATTTTTGATCCCTATTTTACCAGCCGGCAGCGGGGCAGCGGCATCGGCCTTGCTACAACCTATACCATTATTAAAAACCACAACGGACTGATAAGCGTTGAATCTGAATTCGGTAGCGGAACAACCTTCTTTATTTACCTTCCCGCAGCCCAGCCGCAAAACAAATAAAGCGGTGCACCGCCTGAAAGGGGTCTCCATGAAAAAAACCTTTGTTGTTTTTCTTTGTCTGCTTCTCTTTGCTTGCGGAAAGGAGTCTCCACCGGAGGAAAAGAAAGCACCAACCCCCGCTCCGGAGGCAGCGGCACCGGTAAAACCGACCCTTAAAAGCGTGTCCCTTGATCTGGATGCCATCCGGAAACGGGGAACCCTGGTCGCCCTGACCCGCTTCAACGCCAACAGCTATTTTCTCTACCGCGGGCAGCCCATGGGATATGAATATGAACTGTTGAGCCGGCTTGCCGAACATTTGGGGGTACGACTTGAAATAAAAGTCCCGCAAAAATGGGACGATCTGGTTCCCCTCCTGTACCGGGGCAAGGGCGATATTATTGCCGCCAACATGACCGTAACCACCGGTCGGTCGGAAAAACTGCAATTTACCCGGCACCATACTTCCACCCGCCAGGTCCTGGTACAGAAGAAACCGGAAAACTGGCGAAAAATGACCCGCGACGCCATAGATAAAAAGCTGATCCGCAACCAGCATGATCTGATAGGAAAAAAGGTGCATGTGCGCAAGGGTTCATCGTACGAACACAGGCTGAAAAACTTATCTGAAGAGATCGGCGGTGGTATTGATGTTGTTTTCGCCGGAGGGGACCTTGAGACCGAAGCCCTGATAAAGCAGGTGGCCGACGGCACCATAGAATACACGGTGGCCGATGAAAATATTGCGCTCATCAACCAGTCGTACCACCCCGACCTGGATGTAAAAACACCGGTCAGCTTTCCCCAGCGAATTGCCTGGGCGGTTCGCCCCAATGCCCCGAAGCTTCTCAAAGCCGTAAACACCTGGCTACAGCAGATGAAAACCTCGCGGGAACCGACCTATTACGTAATTTACAACAAATACTATAAAAACAAGCGTTTGTTTAAAAAAAGGCTGAAAAGCAACTTCTTCACCACCAAAACAGGTAAAATATCTCCATATGACAACCTCATTCAGAAATATGCCCAAACCATTAACTGGGACTGGAAACTGCTGGCCGCTCAAATATATCAGGAATCGCAGTTCGACCCAAAAGAAAAGTCCTGGGCCGGTGCCCGGGGGCTTATGCAGGTAATGCCGAAAACAGGCAAAGAGTTCGGTATTACAAAACTCTATGATCCGGAAGAAAATCTGAAAGCCGGAACCCGGCTGCTGGCCTGGCTGACAGACTACTGGAAAGAGATTCCCGATGAAGATGAGCGGCTCAAGTTTATCCTGGCCTCGTACAATGCCGGTCAGGGTCACGTACAGGATGCCCGCCGCCTGGCACAAAAACTGGGGAAAAACCCAGACATCTGGGACGGCAATGTTGCCGAGAGCATCCTCAAAAAAGCCCAAAAGAAGTATTATACCGATGAGGTGGTCAGGTTCGGGTATTGCCGGGGAGAGGAGCCCTACAACTATGTTCAGGAAATTTTGTACACCTACGGCCAGTATTCCCGTTTCATAAAGTGACGATCCTCACTCTTAGGGCGAGGCATTAGGAAGCACCCCAAGGGGGTGCCTGACAATCACCTTACTATTAAATGCAGCAATGATTGTTAAAACCATTGCAATGCAGCCGAGTGCAGCGGTTTCAGGAGGAAACAAGGGTCGACATGTTTGAGCCCCGTTTTTCAGGGGCGAGTTTGTTGACCCGCCGACTGAAATCGTGCCGCGAGG
>JANQGV010000287.1 GCA_028282925.1 Thermodesulfobacteriota bacterium | reverse complement strand
CGGCACGGACATGATCTATGATGATGAGTTCGGCTGGGACGGCCACATCCTGCGCAATACCTATAAATATATCGGCAAAAAAGAGCTGCTGTGCTCCCGGGTCCTGGATCACGCCAAGCTGGAGCGCCAACCGGGCCAGTCGATACCCAGCGGTATCCAGCGCGAGCGCCTGCAGACAATCGTAGTGGAAGCCAAGAACGAAGACCCCAACTACATTTACGGTAAGCGGGTGTGGTATCTGGACCCTGAAACGTACCTGATGCAGTGGACCGAGTTGTATGACGACCTGGACCGCTTCTGGAAATGCTTTGAGATGTTGACCACCGATTTCAAGACCGAGCAGGGTGAAATGCGGCAGATGCCCACGGGTGTAATCCTGATAGACTTCCAGCGCACCCATTCATCGCTGCCGCTGCATACCATTTATGCGGTCGGCCTGGAAAAGGTCGACAAGAGAATGTTTACCATCAGTAATCTGCAGAAGTCATATTAGGCCCAAAACAAGTGAAGAATTCCACTGTGGCTGCCGGACTGCCCGAATCCTCACTTGATTTGAGCCTAGGCGACAGCCGGAGTGCGTCCATCTCCAGCGCTGTGGTCTGCCTTTGCCGCTTAGAGCGTGTTTTAGAGGCCTGGCATTCTCATTTTATGAGAAAAACACCTGTTTTTGAGAAATGTATAAATACCAAATAAATCTAAGGGTTTATACCCATGGGCGCTGCCGTATTTCTCAAAAAATAAGAATTAATTAAACAGAAATAAAACCCCTGCTTCTCCCATTAAATCTTAACTATCTGTATTTGCTTACTAATAATTAATCTTGCAGTGTTGGCACCGGATTTGTAAAGAAAGTGTTAAGGAACGGGAGAAGATGATGTTTCGGGTATTGAGGGTGCAACGCCCCTAGAAAGAAACCCAGATATTACATCAAAAGGAGGGGGACATGAACACAAAAAAAGTTTGCTGGTTGTTTCTGTCTTCAGTTTGCTTTCTTGTTTTTTCCTTCATCGGTTCAAACGCATTTGGCGCCCTTAAACGTATGGGCGGTAAGCGCATTATCAGCGGGTTCCCGAAAGCCACCACCTTTATCAGAACGCTCTGTGCAACCGTGACAAGCAGTACCAAAATTCCCACGCAAATTTCCGCAAAGAGCCGATTTTGCCGGGAACCCTTTATGGCAACTCTGAAAATTCTACCGTTTTTATTGAACAACATTGGGGCTCCACTGTGTTCAAATAACGTGGCATTTGATCTCTCTACCTATACGTGTGGATATCACTCTAATGAAGACAGCGTTATTTTTCGCCTGCGGTATGAATTTTAACGCATGATGAGAATGGCCCCTGGGCCGAATAACAGTTAACAGAAGGAGGTTTTGTAGATGAAGGCGAGAGGAGTAGTGCACAGAAGTAAACAGTTGATAACAGTACTTGTTTTGCTCATGCTGCCGGGGCTTTGCGCTGCCGCTGAAATAGACATGGGCACCGCGTATACACCGGAGGAGCTGGCAAAGGTCCGTGAGTGGGAAAAGACGTGGGTTGGAAAGAAAATCGACAACACAAACATCGATCAGGTTGCCGAGCTTATACCCGAACAATGGCTTGATGTCTATAAGAACCCGCGTAAATGGGGTGCGCCGGATGGTGAAGTTTTCTGGTTTGAAATTGTCCCCTATAAGAAGACGAAGGAGTCCAAAGGGTATGTAGAGGCCACGCAAAAGTATGCCGGTACATTCGGACTCGACGAAAAGGGCCTTATGCCCAATATCAGAGAGGTTGCCGGGCGCCCCTTCCTGAATCCTCAAAACGGACAGGAGGTTGCCTGGAACTTTGAAATGAACAACCACGGTGACACGGCCCAGTACCGTCGCTTTTCACCCAACATCAATCCCAAGTCGCGCACCGAGCGGCTGTCGGACCAGGAATACTGGGAATTCTATTTCATTAACCGTACCGAGGTGGAGCCCAAACCTGCGCTGCCTGCAAAGCAGAACAAAAAAGGCTACCGGCGCGGTATGTTTGTTCACATGTATAAACCGGCGGAGTTTTTAAACACCCGTATGTTCACTATGCGTTATACCGACCAGTCTAAAGACGACGATTCTTACCTGTGGTACAGCCAGTTCCGCCGTATTCGCCGCATGTCCACCGCCCAGAGGACGGACTCCATCGACGGAACCGATTTGATCTATGACGATGAATACCTGTGGGACGGCCAGCTTACCAGGAACACCTACACCCTCAAAGGCAAAAAGGAACTGCTGTGCAGCCGTCATCAGGACATGACCAAAATTGTCCGCCGGCCGGGACAGGGCATGTGGAACGGGGTAGTGCTGGAACGCTGTAACACCTATGTAATTGAAGCCATCAACAAGGACCCCAACTATTTGTATGGGAAACGGATTTTCTATGTTGACCCGGAAAACTACTATATTTTGTGGGAAGATGTGTATGACCAGCTGGGTCGATACTGGAAGTGCTATATGAACCAGCTTGACATGAAAAAGACCTCCATCGGCGATGAGCGCCCATTTATCGTGGGAACCGTGTTTCAGGATTTTCAGCGGACGCATTCAGGAGGTTCGCATCAGCAGTATTTCTACGAGCCTAAGATCAGCCACAAGCTGTCACCGACCATATTTACAATTGCCAATCTGCAGAAAACGTATTAAGGCATCGTAAAAAAGGTTGGACAGATTATATATACGGGTACGGGCGAAACAGCAATTGCGGTGTTTCGCCCCTACCCGTTTCTGATAACCGCTCAAAGGGGTGCAGGATATGCAGAAGAGGGGGGACCGGCATATCAGGGTGCGTGCAGTTATATCGGCAGCACTGTTTACAGTGCTGCACGGAAGTGGAATGCCTGCGGGGGGTGCCGAAGATAGCTGGTCCCGCACCTATCCGACCGATGAGGACGACCAGGTTGCCTCGATCCGGCAAATCGCCGATGGAGGTTTTGTAGCGGCGGGCTGGACCTACCCCTACGGACTCGGGCGGCATATACGGGCGCCCAGGCTTAATGAACAGGGAGATATTCCTCCACAAGCGGTCGTTGATGCCTCCCCGGTGTATACTGTTCTGGCAGAGCTTACTACGGTGCCAACCATGCATTTGAGCGGCATTCCCCGGGAGATGAGTTTTTCACTGAACGAAAAGGGAGGTTTAATTGTATCCCTGCCGGGCCAATTCAGGTATCAGTATCACTTTACCCCCCGGAATATCGAAAGCATTAGAAAAGTGCTGGGAATCGTGGTAGGCTGGGTGGAAAAACAAGAGAAAGCCTTGATCGGGTTTACCGGTAGTGTCGAGTGTATTAAAAACGGTACCGTTTCTCTGACGGTAGTGACCGGGGGTGACTTTGACGGAAGCCGGGCTCCGGGTTTTTATTTTTTCGATGTGTCAAACCAGCTCCTGGGGGAAAATCAGTTTTTACTCAAACCATCAGCCGTCCGTACCGTATTGCAGGCCCTTGATCAGCGAAATATACAAAGACAATTACAGCGCATGAAGGGACCGAAGCGGAACACAGGCGCGGCGTATATTGAATCTGTTCCGGCGGCCATTGCCCTGTAACGGCGCACTATGCAGAGCACAGGAGTGTTGCAGGTACAACGTATATGATCGGGATACAAGACATAATCAGCACCACCAAACGGTATACTTCATTTTCGCTGTCGTTTTTGGTGCACATTTTGTTGCTGCTGATATTCGCCTCCGTTACCTGGTATATGCCGGCGCAGCAAAAGGAAGAAGACCCGGTGGCCAGTATTATTTTGCATGGGCAGCGTGAAGACCGCCTGAAATTCCAGGAGAAAGACCATCTGGACAGTTTTAAGGTGCAGGACAAAATGGTGTACCCTTTGCCGGAAATCGAGTACCGCCCTGTCATGCCCGACATTACGTATTATCCTGAGCCGAAGGTTGAAGAAACATTTGACCTGATCGGAATCGAAGCCATGGATCGCACTTGGCTGAACCCCTCAACCGGCCGGCAGCCCCTGTATACGGGAGAAGAACGGCTGGCAGGCTCATTTACGCGGCACATTCAGATGCTGCGGGAGGGCGGACTGGATATCGTTTTTGTCTTTGACTCAACCAGCAGCATGGCGGAGTTTTTACGGCAGGTTAAGTTTAAAATAACAAACCTTGTAGCTGCTTTTAAAAAGCTGGTTCCCACGGCCCGTATCGGGCTGGTTACGTATCGGGACGTCGACGCCGATTTTGTAACCAAAGTGCATCCGCTTACCTACGGCACGAAGTCGCTGAAAGCGTTTTTACAGGAAATCGACCCTGAGGGTGGGGGAGACCGGGAGGAAGCTGTGGATGAGGCCCTGCGGGTTGCCATTGACGAACTGAACTGGAAAGAGAAGTCAAAAAAAATTATTTTGCTCATCGGCGATGCCCCGCCGCATCAGGAAGATATGGTGAAAACGACAAACCTGATCGGCAAGTTCCGAAACAATATGGGGGGTGTGATTGCCGCCCTTGATACCAGCGGACAGACTTTTACATCGCTCGACGGCCGCCGCAATACGTCCGTGCTGCAGGAGTTCAAACTGTTTGCCGATATCGGCGGAGGTGAGAGTGCCCGGCTGGTTGATGAAGAACGGGTGATCCGCCAGATGGTGGTTCTTGTATTCGGCTCGCGGTGGGAAGTGTGCCTGGATGAGTTTTTAAAAAATCTTTAACGTAACGAAAAGCAACCAGCTAAATAGAGGAGGAATATAATGCAGAGAGTTTACAGGGAAATCATATTCGGTATTCTTGTTTTGTCGGTGGTGTGCTGCGGGGCACAGGCCTGTTTTGCCCAGGATGAGCAGCCGGCAGCGGCCACTCTTCAGTCCGCAACCCCGGCAGAGCCCGTAGCGCAGCCTGCCGCAGTTGAACCCCCGGCCGAGGGTATGAGCCTGCTCGCGCTGGTTAAAAAAGGCGGTGTGGTGGGCTATCTTATAATCCTTCTTTCCTTTATAGCCCTTGCCCTGGTGATCGACTATTCCATAAGCATCAGGCGCTCAAAACTGGCACCGCCCCGGGACATGATTGTGCTGAAAAAGCTCATACAGGAGCGCAAGCTGGATGAGTTGAAGAAGCTGGACCAGGAACGCACCTCGTTTTTGTCTAAAGTTGTTATTGCCGGGCTTAATGAGGTGGAACTGGGCTATCAGGCCATGATCAAGGCCATGGAAGATACCAGCGAAGCGCTCAATGCCCGCATAG
Organism: Thermodesulfobacteriota bacterium; assembly: GCA_028282925.1. Lineage (GTDB taxonomy): Bacteria > Desulfobacterota > WTBG01 > CAIYCZ01 > CAIRTM01 > JANQGV01. The sequence continues at coordinate 10,971 of JANQGV010000287.1, read as the reverse complement.
CCCGCAAGATTGAACACCTGAATGTTATCGGCAACATTTCGCCCATGATGGGTTTGCTGGGCACGGTTATCGGTATGCTGCGCTGCTTTAACGAGATATCGCGGGTGTCGGGGGCCATTGAGCCCAAGCAACTGGCCGGTGGAATTTTTGAAGCGCTCATTACCACCTGCATGGGGTTGATTGTGGCCATTCCGGCCCTCTATTTTTACGCTCTTTTTCGGAACAGGGTGGATGAGTTTACCGGCGAGGCGGCCCTGGCGGCCGAAGACCTGGTTGCCTCATTCAAGCAGAAGAACAACGGGGAGTAGCAGCCCATGCGCGCTTTTAAAAAACGGCCCTGGGCTTCTCTGGTGGTGAACATGACGCCGCTCATCGATGTGGTTTTCCTGATCATTATCTTCTTTATCATGATGATCAATTTTTCGGACCTGCTGGCCCGTAAAATTACATTACCCACCGCCGACGAAGCCCGGGAAATGAGCAGCCCCACCGAAGTAACGGTTACCATCAAGTCGGACACCCTGGTGTTTGTGGGGAGAGACCGGGTGGCGTTGCCGAATCTGGCCGAGGCGCTGGCGCGTAAGATTGCCGATCCGCGTAAATGCACGGTGCATTTGCGTGGTGATGAAAATCTGCCCTATACCATGGTCCAGAAGGTTATGGAGCATGTTGCACGCTCCGGAGTCAGCCGTATTGCCTTTACTACACGGCGGGAGCCTGTTCCACCCCTGGGGGAGGACTAGGCGATGAAAACACCGGTCAAAGCAACCCGATCCCGCATATCGTTTTCCATCAGAATGACCCCGCTGATAGACGTTATTTTTCTGCTGATGATTTTCTTTGTCATGACCATCCGCTTTCAGCCACCTGAGGGTGTGCTGGAGAACCGGCTGCCGGAAAAAGGAGGGCAGGGTATTACGGATCAACAGACGGACTGGGAGGTGGTGCGCTTGAAAGTGAAGCTGGTGCCCGAAGGTAAAAGCCTTAAGATTATGCTCCAGGAGCGCACGGTCTATTCCTATGAGGCCCTGCTGGAATATTTGAATTTGCTTCCCGATGAAATACTCATCGTTATAGAGCCGGAGCCCAAAGTGCCCTACAAGCAGGTCATCGGGGTATTCAACACCTGTATAAAGTCGAACAAAAACAATGTGGTTTTTGCGGTTGCGGGCTAATAGAGTACGTTACCGTTTTTAGCCGGAATAAAAAATATCTATGCGTTCTACACCTGTCATGAAAACGATTATCGTCGGCCTCGCCCTTGTGTTTTTGTGCAGACCGGCGCCGTGCTCCTCCCTTGAAGGTGCGGTAAAGGGGCTGTCTGTCGACAAAATCAGCTCAAGGCGGGAACTGGAGGCGGCCCTGGAGGTTCTTTCGTCTTACGTGCAGGTCGGCGGAACTCCGGAGACCCCGGGCTTTGCAATGCAAAAGATGGTGCTCGAAAAGGCCGGACGCTGTACCGGTAAAATCGTGACTCTGCAGCATGCGTCGGCCGGAGCACTCACACAGGAACGGGCCCGTGATCTTTTTAACGCAAACCGGGGAATTATAAAGAGGCTTCTTGTCCGGAGCACGGAGTTTATAGAAGACCTTCAGGAAAACCGGCTCGACGAGATGGAGGACACCGCAGCCTTTTTTGCCTCGTCGGCATGGCAGGAACCCCACTATCTGATATCACTTGCAAGCTATTGGTTGAGCTGGAACGGCTACTATGCAAGCCTGCTGTACAGCGTTGATGATGCCCTGCGGAAGGATTTGCTCGAGCAGGCGATTGAGGGGTTTTCGCGTTCGGTTATCGACTTTAAAGAGCAGGAGATCGTGGTGCGGAGCCTGTTCGGCCGTTCTCTCTGCTATAAAGAAATGCAGGCCTTTGAAAAGGCCACCGTTGATATTAACGCGGTTCTGGGAAAAATCGGGCGCGACAACGAATTGTATGTGCGTTGCCGCTACGAAAAGGCTCTGATCAGCTTTCTGGCCGGTAAGTACGAGGCCGTCATGACGCAGTTGCAGGAGATTGCAGAAGATGTTGACGTCCGTGCCATTCCCAGGGTGATGCAAAAAGGCCTCAGTGCCCTGCGGGTAAAAACCCGGCTGGCGCTACTGGAGCAACACGAGGCACGGTATGGTGCCGCCGAAACGGAAAAGTACCTGAGCGCCCTTAAGGAGCTGAGGGAACTGGTCCGGCAGTCTCCGGACCAGGCCGGAGAGCTGTACCGCTTTGTGCGTGATCACGGGGACATATTTATAGGTCGCCCGTTCGGGGAGCTGGGGCCGGTGGGCACCCTGGCCGTTGCCGATGCCTGCTTCAAAGCCGGGCAGTATGAAAAAGCCGCTTTGCGCTACAGCTATGTATGCACAGCACAAAATCACCTGGTCCGCAAGCGCATGGATGATATCTATTTTCGGCTGGCGTTCAGCCATTGCCGGAATGAAGCCTGGACAAAGGCCCTGGCGGCATTTACAACGCTGTTCAGCAGTTATCCTTCCTCGACGTTCATCGGCAAGGCTGCCTGTCTTGATTATGTTGCCGCAGCCAGAAGGTATACGGAAGACCCGGTGCAGGAGACCTATCTGAGATATATCAAGGCCATCAAGCGCTATGTGAAACATTGCCCCGATCCCGAGGATGCAAGCGAAGCCCACTTTCAGCTTGCGCGTTATTACCAGGACCGGGGAAACCACAAAAAAGCCCTGGCTGAGTATGCCCTTGTAGGAAACGATTCTCCCAATTACACCGAGGCCGTGTACCGGCTGCTGAAGGAGCAGATCGGTGATATGGAAAGGCTTGCGCGCAAGGGACTCCGGAAAACAAAAAAATCCCGGGCCCTGTACCGGCAGGCGGTAGCAAAGCTGAACGAGCTGCAAAAGCTGATCAAAGCCCATGAAAACGGGCCGTATAAAACAGGATTGGAAGCCCACGCAGTGCTGCTGCAAAGCAGGCTGCACGCCTTTGGACCGGAAGGGGGTTTTGCAAAAGCGCTCTCAGTGCTGAATGGATTTGAAGGCAGGTTCACCTCCGTCAAAGACCACCGGGACCTGTGCCGGTATGCCGTATCCGTGCGCATGGAGTGTTATCAGAAACTGAACAGAATGCAGGACGCTGAAAAAGAAGTACACCGGCTGCTTGCCGACACGCATGCCAACTGGGCTCTGCTGAACGAGTGCGGCAGCGGTTTTTATCACATTGCCAAAGAGTCTTTGCAGAAGTCGGAAACCGAGCTGGCAATCCTTATTTATGGCAAGTTGTTGCCTGTTGCTTTAAGCAAAAGCGTATATGGCCGTTACGCCGACGCAATTATGCTCAGGCTGGCCGACCTGTATATGATTAACGGGCAGCCCGATAAGGCCCTGCCGCTGTATACCCGGCTTCTGGAAACAGATCCGGCATCGGCCGACGCCCTCTATAATATTGCACAACTGTATGAAGAGCAGCAGAGCTGGGAAGATGCGCTGGCTACCTGGCGTGCCTTTGCCAAGGGGCTTGAATCCGGCAGCCATTACTGGTTTGACGCCCGCTGCGGAACGGTCAGGGCCCTCGGCAAACTGGGCATGATAAATAATGCCTGCAATATTATTACAATGACAAAGGTGCTGCACCCGGAACTGCGTGATCCTGAATTTAAAGCCCGGTTTCTTATGATGGAAGAAGAGTTGTGCGAAGGTGAGGGTAAGGAGCCGGCTGGCAGCAACCAGTGAAACCATTAAGGCAGAAGGGAAGAATCGGTATGTTTAAAAACATGCTAACAGCCGTGCTCTTTGTAGTCCTGATGGTGTGCTGTGGTTGCGGAATTTTGTTTCTGACCGATGAAGATCTTGCCCGCCGTAAATTTCAGCATCATAAACAGGAATTCCGGCCCTATGAGCAGCAAAATACCATTGCGGCCTATAAAGAATTTCTCGCAAAGCATCCCAAAAACATGTTTGCGGGTACGGCCCAAAAAGCCATTGTCGACCTGGAATTTTCGCCGTATGAAAAGCGCAACACCATTGAAGGCTACATGGAATTCAAGATGCTGCATCCCGACAATCCCCATGTTGATACGGCCAACTGGAACATAGAGCAGATTGAAATCAAGCGCTATGACAAAATGGACACCATTGCGGGCTACAAGGAATTCCTGGTAAAGTATCCGGAGAGCATTTTTGCCGTTACCGCCAAAAAGCGCCTGCAGGAACTGGAGATACGGGGGCTCGACAATGTGATGCGCACTAAATACGGACTGGATCTTTTGAAGTATCGTCTGCATATCCGCCGTTTGAAAAAAAAGTTACAGCCCGTAGGTGAAGTGGAGCTGGACGATTTTACCCCCTGTTTTTCCATGCTGAAAATCAACGGGAAAAAATTTTTTCATACCCATCTGCTCTACTCCCGCACCGTGGTTCCGGAGGGTGATCCCGCTGATGCGGCCTCAAGAATGTATTTAGAGAATGTCTTATCGCCCCTGCTTGTCTACCTTGAGAAAAATATGCCGCGAAAAAAAGGCATATCCGGTTTCAGCTTTGACGCGGCTGTTTCGCCTCACCGTTTCTACGGCGACCGGCGGGTCGTGCGCGAGTGGTTTTTCTCTGTCGATCAGACAGGTTTTTTTGTGCGCCGCAAACTGAGCGGCCGGGAGCTTTTGGCCGCCGCATTGCCGCCGCGCTCGGCAAAAAAGCATGTCACCCAACCTGAAGCGGCTGCTTACGTGCCGAAACCGAGTGCGCCGAAAAAGCAGACTTCGCCCAGTGGAAAGGTGCGTGCTGAAAAACCGAAACCCGTCCCGAAAGACGGCCCCGGAATTATGCAGATGGCGGCAAAACGCGCCCGGGGCGACGATCTGATTATGGCCTGTTCCTGGAAACTCGATCCCGGCAACGGAAGGGTTTTAACAATCGGGACCCTTGAAAAGCGTAAAAACTGTTACGGAAAAAAAGGTTTTTTTATTAAATCACTTATGAAATTCATAGGCCGTTCACGCTATGGACTGGATGCTCCTGCTGCCGGTATTGCGATACACAATCACCTCAAAAAGGGGGTGACCTATTGGTATATGATGCGCCGTGGAGATGCAGGACGGACAACCAATATAGTGGATCGCCTTCCAGGAGCTTTGGAAGATTTTTTCCCGGCCGATTATGTGCTGATCCATCCCTCCTATGAAGACCATAGACTTGTGCGATTTGAAGAGATTGGCGGAATACCGTGTGCTGTTGTTGAGAGCGTACCCCGGCGCAAGCATCTGCCATATGGTCGCCGTGTCAGCACAATCGATATGCAGCGCTGGGTGCCGATCACCATTGATTATTTCGACAAAAAGGATACGCCCTGGAAAAAGCTGCACATAACCTGGCAGCAGGCTTTCGGAATCCAGGCCTGGAAGGAGGCCATGGTTGAGAACCTGCAAAACGGAAGTTCAACAACCATTACGGTTACGGATGTGCGTGTTAACCTCAACTTACCGGACCGCGACTTTACCAAGTTCGGCCTGGAACGCTTTGTAGGTCAATAACAGTGCATATAGGGCGGTACTACAGAGAGGAGATTATTATGCACATAATAAAGTGTAGCGTTGGTGTGATCAGCGTCTTTGTTTTGGTTTTGTTGGGAGTCTGTGCTGTACAGGCCGATACCAAAGAAGATCCGGATACCGTAGGCGTTACCCCTGATCAGGCCTTTGAGCTGAGGCAAAAAGATCCCGGCAATACGGTGCTGATCGATGTGCGCACCCGGCCTGAATATGTGCTCATCGGTCATCCCGAAGGGGCCTATAACATTCCGTTTGTGTTCTGGACCGAAGTCTTCAACGGTAGCAGGTACGGCCTGAACAAAAATACGAATTTCGGGAAAGATTTACAGGCCCGCTTCAATCCGGCAACCCACAGATTGCTTATGATATGTCGCAGCGGGGCCAGGAGTGCCATGGCCTATAAGATTGCGCGCAAAGCGGGATGGCCGCCGGACAGGGTTTTTAATGTGCTGGAGGGCTTTGAAGGCGGCAAGGTGAAAAACAAAAACAGCGCTTTTTACGGGCAGCGAAAAAAGGGCGGCTGGCGCAACCGTGGGCTGCCCTGGACCTACCGGGTTGACCCGAACCTGGTGTATCAGCCTGATGTGATCCGTAAATAGGGCAGCGGTTTGATCAAACAAGAAAAAAGGCGGGATGCATATATGCCTGTTTAGACGTATATGTCAGCGGCCTTTTTTAACGTCAAAAAACAAAAACGGCTGTTATTCAGCCTCTTTCTTAGGCTCTTCTTCTGCAGGTGCTTCCTCCTTAGGTTCTTCCTCAACAACCTCGCCTTCCACGGTTTCCTCCGGCTCGGCTGCGGGCTTTTCCTCACCGCGCACGGTCCGCTCAAGGCGGCCCAGGGCATCGGCGGTTTTCTTGCGCAGTTTTTCAGTGGTAATGCCCAGGTCTTCAACCTTTTCCTTCAACTCGTCGGTTGAGCCTCCGCTACGGGTATAGGCAAGATATGCAAAGATCAGAGCGATTATTGAAAGGATTAATGCCAGTGCTGCCATAATGTGGTTCCTTTCCGTGAAATATATAGTGAATTATTTAATTTTCTCTCATTAAACGGACGCTTTTTTCTTTTTCATCTGTGCGTTGATAAAGGTAATTATCAGGCCTATGATAATGCCTGAAAACAGCGATGCCAGCAGCAAAAGCGATATGGACATCGAGAACGACCATACCAGAAAAGTTATGGTAACCGCTGCCGTATTCTGAAAGGTAAACACCGCTACAAGGGCCAGCAGAACGAGAACGGCTATGATTTTGGCGGTTTGCATAAAGTGCCTCCACGTTTATGAATATGCTAAAAATATACTACTTTAAAACGTATTTGCAACACTTTTTGGGAGTGCTAATCAAAACCTTAAAATTTATGTATTTTGAGCAAATCGGTACCGCCCGGTGTGTTGGTGGCCGCGCCGGCTACGTACACCACAGTATCGCCGGGTGACACCAGCTTTTTTTGCAGTAGCGCGATTCATCCGAGTAAAAATACTCATTTTGCAAATAATTCAACAAAACTGAAACTTTTTACTACCGTGCATCTTAAAAAAACAGTAAATTTACTTAAGAGGATTTGTTAACGGCATCATTTCAACCATTCACATGTAAGAGGGGCGCCTATGAAGAAACCTTTGTTAGTTTTTCTCGTATCGTTTTTTAACCAACACCTATATTGAAACTTTTCCTGTTTAGATTCTGAAAACTCAGAATGTCTAAGTAGGTAGTAGTTTGATTATTGTTTTTAACCATTCACATCAAGGAGGGGCCGTTATGAAGAAACTGTTGTTAGTACTCATCGTATTGTTTTTTTCCACCAACATCTATGCCGAAACGTTTTATGTCACCGCTGATGGAACAGGCGATCCAACCTGGCCCAGCAGTCATGTGTTTAGCCCGTCGGATTTTGATAACTCAAGTAACTGGGATACCGATGTTGATGACGATAATAAAATAGGTCCGGGGGATACGGTAATCCTGAGTGGTATCAATGGACCGCTCAAAGATAATAATACAGATAGTAGCCCATACTCTGTGTTGCATATCCGGGGCGACGGCTGGAAAGACGAGAGTACCGGAACCATCTACCCCATTACCATTACCGCCGATCAGAACAATCTACCGGTTATTGACGGGTCTGAACCGATCAGCAATTGGGATTGGGAAGAGATAGCCTGGATGCCGAGGTCTGCAAACCCCTGGGATAATGCCACTGATGACAGCGGTACGCTCATGCCCCAGGTCGACGGAGTCACCGACGCAGTGGGATCATATACTTACGCAGAAAAAGTCTTGAGCGGCAATTATACTGAGATAACGTGCAATTTCAAAATAAACCCTTATTTCGACTGTGATAACGGTTCAATAATCAAAATTTTATCGCTGCAGGATAACGCTACAAATGAGTCTGCCTGGCTGGAGCTTAAGGGAGTAATTGACAGCCAATCCAACCAACAGTTCTATATTCGTTATTCCGTAAGAGATGACTCAGGCTCTCAACCCGCCCCTTCGACAGGCTGGGAGTATCTCGGTAAAAAATTTTGGACGACCTTTCTTGTTCCTCATGAAGTTACACTGACGCACGTACTATCTGATAACAGCACTGTTTCACTTCAGGTCAATGAAAGTACCTATGAAATAAATGGTATTGATAATAACGAACAGGGGTTTGACCGGATACTGATGGGTGCAATTGGTTTCTTTGATACTATAACCGGAGATGATGACCTACAGTTAGGATATATTCATCTTTTTGGAAATGATAATGAGGGCGCCAACATTTACCGCACAACCCGCTGGCCTGCTATGCTGTGGGACACTAAAGGAACTGATAATTACAGCGATGATATTGAGCTAAGGGAAAACCCGAACCTCCTTGACCTGTCAGATACTGAATCCGGTTGGTGGTTTGAAGTTATTCAAATTGACGGTAATGATTATGAAGATTACATTACTTATTTGAAACTCCCTGAAGGTCAAACACCTGCTACTGCTGATATTGTTGCTACCGTTGCTAATGGTATATATGCCGCTGACGGCTCTGAAGGCAATCCTTATAAATATATAAACATCGACGGGGACACGACGAGTGACGGCGGTCAGAATAGAATACTATTTGAAAAATGCGGTTATTCCCGCACTAATAAATATTGGAGTATGTATGCCGGTGGCTTTGTGTCAAAAATTGCGCCGATGAATCATTTCAATATCAGCGACTGTGAGTTTAATAGAAACATCGCAGCTGCAATTTATTTAGAAAAAGGTGGCAATAACTGCACAATCCATCATAACAAGATTGATATATCGTTGCCGGTTTGGGGAAGATACGGTGGTATGGGCAGCGGTATTCGTGTGCTCGATGAATCATTAGAGAAAAATCGTACAGATTATCACCCCACGAATTTCGAAATTTATGAAAATGAAGTGAGCAGGTGTCATCATCCGGGAATCGGCCTATCCGGGGGTGATAATATGAGCATCCATGATAACTACCTTCATGACCTTCCTGCACCCCGCCCTGATGACGGTTCTTCATGGGTAAATTATTGCCAGGGTAATAATATTCATATTGAGCTGGAAGAAGCTAAGCCAGACGGAACGACAGGATATCTCAATGGCTTAGATATCTATAACAATCTTATTGTTGATACGGGCAAAGGCATTACTTTCAGTAATTATTATGAAACGCAGCAGCAGTCACCGGCGTTGAAAAATGTTACCATAAAAAACAATATTATATCAGGTACCGACCATCCTACCCATGGTGCAATAACAATCAAGGGAACCTATAATGCATCAGTCTATAACAATACAATCCTGTCGCCAAATGGTGATGGTATATATTTGAAATATGGTATTGTCAATTCAACCCTCGATGAGAACATTCTGATTAAGAATAATATAATATCAAATCCTGGACGATACATGATTAATGCAATAGGCTACTCAGCCGCAAGACCTGTTCAATTTGAAAGCGATTATAATTGCCTTTATGATGCAACAGACCCGAAATATCTTTTAGGCGCAGACAATAAAACCCAAAGCCAGTGGATTGACTCTACTGAATATGATAACAACTCGCAGGTCACAAATCCTCTGATTGCCGACCAGGAAAATGATGATTACACTTTATTACCGGGTTCGCCATGTATTGATACCGGCAATAATACCGGGGACATAGAGGACGACTTCTATGGAACAGTGCGGCCCAAGGGTAATAACATTGATATTGGTGCTATCGAGTACTGGGATTTGTTGTTTAAAGATACCTTTACCGATGGAGAGGCAGGAGACTGGTCGTTTGACAATGGAACCTGGGCGGTCACAAACGGCCGACTTGAGCAAAGCACCAATGTGGGGCATGCCATGGCGCTACAGGGCAGTGTTTCCTGGCAGAACTATACGGTCTCGGCAGACATGACAACAACCGATGATGACTTTATGGGTCTTGTTTTCAGGTACCAGGATTCGGATAACTATTATTACTTTTACATGAGTTCTCAGCAATCGTTATACAGTCTGTTGAAGGTTGTAAATGGAACCACGACTGTTATTGCCAGCGAAACGGGAGGATATACATCGGGAGAAACCTACCGAGTAGAGGTGGCGATTCAGGGTAACAGCATCAAAGTATATGTAGACGATAATATGGTAATTGATGAAACCGACTCGGCTCTTGATAAAGGCAAAATTGGCCTTATAACCAAGTGGTGCACCGATACATCATTTGATAATATTGAAGTCTGGGGTGCTCCGCTTTTCCATGATACCTTTACGGATGGAGAAGCGGGGGACTGGACATTCAGCACAGGAAGCTGGTCGGTTGCAAACGGCCAACTTGAGCAAAGTACAAACGATGAGCATGCCATGGCACTTCAGGGCAGTGTTTCCTGGCAGAACTATACGGTCTCGGCAGATATGTCTTCAACCGATGATGACTTTATGGGCCTTGTTTTCAGATACCAGGATTCAGATAACTATTATTACTTTTATATGAGTTCACAGCAGTCGTTATATAGTCTTTTAAAAGTGGTCGATGGAAGCACAACGGTTATTACCAGCGAAACGGGAGGATATACCTCGGGAGAAACCTACCGGGTAGAGGTAGTGCTGCAAGGTACCGGCATTAAAGTGTATGTAGACGGAGTTCAGGTAATTGATGAAACCGATTCAGCCCTGGATAAAGGCAAAATTGGCCTTATAACCAAGTGGTGTACCGATACATCATTTGATAATGTCGAAGTTTGGGGTATTTGGCCGTAAGTTACGACTTGAGTTGATTCGAAGGATTTGAGGTGGCTGTCTCGTAAAAACAATTACCCAAAAAAATATAAAACAAAAAGGAGGCAGGGCTGTTAAGCCACGTCTCCTTTTTGCTCTAGAGCAATTCACAAAAAAGTGTAGCCATGGAGATTGCGGCCGATAATAAAGGGCATGAAAACAACATCCATGGATTTACGAAAACGAAGAGTAGAAG
>JANQGV010000285.1 GCA_028282925.1 Thermodesulfobacteriota bacterium | reverse complement strand
CAACTGGTCAACGGCGAGCAGATCGTCTCATCCACCCTGCACAGCGCCATCGGGGCCGCCAACTATATCCGCATGACCGAGGTGCTGGAAGCGGTTATCGACCGCTTTGTCTACAAAAGCTTTATCCCGGAAAACAAGGATCTCTACTTTCAGTATGCAATCGACCACATCTATCAGCACCATTTCGGGCAGGTCGCCGTGCCGGAAAAGCGCATCACCCTGGGCGAGCTTTCGTTTGTGAAAAAGCTGATCCAGAGTCGCCAGATCGAGATACCCGGCTACGTGCTCTTTCTGAAAAACTATATCCTGAAAAAATACATCGAAGAAACCCGCAACGTACTGTCCGACCGCAAAGACTACACCATCAGCGACCGCAAGAGCGTGAAGACCCAGGACACCCTGCGCGCTTCGGCCATCCTGGACGGCCGCCACGCCGTGGAGGAAAAAGACCTGGACAGCCTCTACTACTCCGTCTGCACCCTGGGCCGGGAAGACGACACCACCCGGCTGAACAAAATCCTGAATGCGTCGCGCAACTATTTCCGCCAGGACAAACAGATACTTGAGAACATATTCGACGCCATCAGCATTCTGCAGTTGATCAAGGCCTCACGCGACAACGAAACCCTGAAGTCGGACAAAACCTTCAACCAGATCCGCAATAAACTGGAAAGCGTTACCCGTAAAGAAAGCTCCATCTTCAAGGAATATTTCAACAAGCTCAAACAGAAGTTCATGGCCCTTTCCCGCGACACCTACATCCCGGAAACGTTCCGGGTGCTGGAAAACATCAGCGAGGTCAGCACCAAAGACGTCCGTACGCGGGAGTCACGCGAACTGGTAACCGGATTCAGGCAGGATATTTTCAACGAGAAAAAGATTCTTCAACTGTAGTCGGCACCCATGGACAGCTCCTCATTTCAGTCGCATCTCGATTTTTACATGCCGCCCTGTGGGGTGTGCAACACCAAAAGCCTGCGCTTCACCCCCGAACTGCTCAAAATATTCTACATCGCCCGGGTCATTTTCAGCAGCACCAGCACACACCGGATCAAGTCCCAGGCCTCGCCGCTCTTCAACCGCGAGGAGATATTCGTCTCCGAACAGACCACCGCCGAAGCAGCCTCGGAAGAGCACGAAAAGTCCCCCATGGACAACTTCATCAACCTGGCCAAGATCACGTCCCTGCGCGACATCGCGCACCTGCTGCCCCGGGAGCATGTGATATACGCCGAAACGATATTTTACAAGAAACTGGCCAACCGGGAGCTGATTAAAATCGACTACGAAAGCCCCACCGGCGGCATCGCATCGGTCGACAATTTCGTCAGCAAGGAAGAAGTGGAGCTGAAGCGCAGCCAGAAGATATACATCCTGTTCGACAACTCCACCTCCATGAACGGCGACAACTTCAAAAAGCTTTTCGTTTCCAAAGCCATAGCCCTTGAGTACGCCCGCCGGGTGTCGGCCGAGCAGCCCCAGCTTTATTTCCGCACCTTCCACAGCGAGGTGGGCGAGCTGGTAAAAGCCGGCACCCAGGATGAAATCCAGACCCTGATCCAGTACATCTGCCAGCTCAAGACCGGCGGCGGGCGCATCACCAATATCGGTGATGCCGTTGTGCAGGCTATGGAAGATATTAAAAGCGACCCCGAGATGGAGCAGGCCGAAATCCTGGTCATGACCGACGGGTTCGGCCCGGTGCCCAAAGACCTGCTGGAGCAGTTGGGCAGAATCAAGCTTCACATTCTGCTGATTCCCGACCTCGATATCGAAAAAATCCTCAAGCTCTACCCCAACCGCAAGGCCTGGGAAGCCGGCGGCCCCAGCGGAACCCGCCCCATGCCCGAGTTCTGGAGCTACTACAGCAACAAACCGCCACCCATGATCCTGAACGGCGACGACCTGTACCAGGACAAAAAGCTTTCGTACAACATGGCCAGCAAATCGGTCAAGGATCTGAAAATGCTGGAAATCCTGCAGGGGCTTAACCAGATCTACAACCTGCAGGAGACCTGCTCGGAATTTATCTTTGTGGTCATCTCCTCGATCATGGGCGACACCTTTGAATTCACCATGGAAGACCTGGCAGGCATCGAGAAATTTATCGAGGAACTCGACCAGCAGAAAATCGAGCCCATGACCAACGAAGAAAAACTGCAGTTCCTGCAGTCGGTCAATTTCCTGATCCAGTTTCTGACCGTTGCACGCACCAACACCAAAGAACGCCGGGTGCTGAAAAAGATAAAAGAGCTGATGAAAGAGGCGGCTCGGCTCCAGGCCCGCATCATGGCCGACCCCTGGGTCCGCTCGGTTCTGAAAGTCGACAACATCAAATTCAACCTGAAGTTCGATATTGCCGCAACCGTTAAAAAAGAGGACATGAACCTGCTGGCCGCCTTTTCCTTCCTGATAAAAGTGCTCTGGCAGCGGCTGCTGGAAGCCCTGCGAATCATCAAGGACGAATACCGCATTTAATCCACTTCAACATGAACGTAAAAAACAAGCGGGCCGCTTCAGCATCGCTGCCAAAACGGCCCGCTCTACCATTAGGGATGGTAGGGTCTTCTTTGCACTGTTTACTCACACGTTACTTCAAACCATATAATACCTGCTTATATCCGCCACCTCGATCCGGAGACCGATGAAAAATATTCAGTTGCAAGATGCAATTTCTCCGGGCAGACAACTGCAACACAGAGGCCTTGGAAATATGTTCAGATACAAGGCGCACGAAACCCTGAAGAATGAGGCGTACTTGTTTGTACGTCGCAGTGATGAAGGGTGAGTGCAACACAGTAGATGGGCGTATTTCCGAGGCCTACTGGCGTTCCCAGATTTGCACCGCATGATACCCCTCATCCTTAAACTTCCGGTTCATAATCACCATGCGCTCCGGCACGACTTTGGTGATTATTTTACCGCCCCTGATCGCCTCAATCAGCATATCCACGGTCGGCGGCTGGGGTATGGTTGGTGCCGGCTTGGGAAGCGGCAGGGTCGGGATATACACCCTGGCGGCCTCTTCAAACCCCGGGTCGGTGCCTTTGAGTTGCTGGGCCTTGCCCACGATCTGCACCCCCAGGGCCCCTTCAAAATACATATAATCTTCGCGCTGCTTCACATAGGCCAGTGACACATTGGGATTGGCGGCGATGTGGAACAGCTTTTCGGTCTGTTTTTCCGACACGGCATACATTGTAAATGTTTTAGGATCAATCACAAACTCGATTACCGTTGCCAAAGGCTTGTTGTCAAACGAGGTACTGAGCATATAGATTTCGCGGTAATCGCCTTTACCTTTCAGTGTTTCAAGGATCGCTTTTTCAACCACTTCCCGGGGGGCCCGGCCGGTTTTGGTCTTTTTTATAGCCATGGTGGCCGAGGTATAGGCGTCGGTTCCGTCCCACTTGTGACAGTCCAGGCATTTCATACCCTTGTCGTACACACCGTGGTGGGGCGGTTTTTTGGTGGGTTTGACATACAGGTATTTCGGGCCGCCCGGCGGCCAGTCAGTCGGTTGCGCCATGCACAGCCCTTTCATCAGGGCAAGCGCCAGCACAACGGCACACAGAATACTTTTTCGATACATATCTACAACCTCCTGCGATAAAAAATAATTAGGATTCTAAGGGTTAACCCCTTGAAATACCTTAATTGTAAACAAGCACCCCCACCCTGTCAAACGCCCACGGTCCCGAAACCCGCCCCCGAACTGAACAGGGTCATTTTACGTGCAGACAGGTCCGGAAATCCGTTAAAAACACGGTGACTGTGGTGTAGTAAAGAGGATAAAAAAAAATGCATTGGGGATAAAAAAATTTTTGATTCAAAGGTTGAATAACGCAGTTTTGCGCACAGCAACGCCGGGCAACCGCATTCTAAAAAACAGAGTAATAAGAATCCCGCTTGACAGGACAAAACAAACATGGTTATAATTATTCTTTTACCAAGCGTCGGGGCGTAGCGCAGCCTGGTAGCGCACTTGAATGGGGTTCAAGTGGTCGCTGGTTCAAATCCAGTCGCCCCGACCATGAATGCTAAAAGCCGTTCGGCATATACTGCCTGAACGGCTTTTTTTGTTGTGTGGCCGATACGGCCCTTTTTCTCGATCAAGAGAGTGACCGGCTTTCCATCTACTGCATGACGGCGACCCAGGTGCCGGAGTCTTCCTCTCCCCGCCAGTTTCCTTCCATATGTGTTTTATCAATGAAGTTGCCGGACCACTGCTCCTCTCCTTCCAGTGCAACCTGTGTGCCTCTGACGGTGTATGTTCCGACATACTCAACGTCATAAAAATTGTACAGCGTCCAGTCACCATGTGTGGGCATGCCGGAAAAAGTGATGGTGCCGTTATCATACAAAAGGGAATCCATGTGATACTGGGTATAGTTCCATGTTCCGCGGATGTCATAGTCGACAGGCGTATCGCATCCTGAAAAAACGACTGTCAGCAACAACGCCAGAAGTGTTGTCCGTACCGCTACCATTCTTTTCATAACCATTTTCCTCTTCTTATTGGGTTCCTGTCTTAGTAAAAAAGGGGGCAGCTTCATAGTTATGTATCTACGGGTTTGAGGCCCCTTTCTCAATCTCATTATACCAAAAGTAGTTTACGCTATCACTTGAACAAATAATTGTCAAAAGCCAAACGGAGACTTCGGATGACGTAAGTTGGTAATGAACATAGGCAACAAGTGCGACGATTAGAGATTATTTCCGCTTTTTTAAACCGATTTTGTCAGAGAATATGTTGAGGTGGGTTAATTTTCCAAGATCGCCCCTGCCAGCAAAAACCAGCCCCCCAATTACAGTTCAAGAAATTTTTTCAACTCCCTTTGAAACTTCACCGGTTCCGTGAGGAACAGGGCATGGCCGCTGCGCTCGAAACGCACAAGCCGGGATTGCCGAATATGCTCATCAAGATAAAAAACGCCCGCATTGGGAAACAGCTCCGATTTGATACCGGCCATTATCGTAATGGGAATAGTGATTTCTTTTACATGATCCCGCAGGTCATCATCCTGGTTGATATACTCGTCGAGCACAACAGTGACCGTATGCCAGGAATCCGGCATGACAATCGCATTAAAGGCGAACTGAATGCGGTTGAAAATATGTGCGGCCCACTTCTGGTAAAGCCGGGGCAGGCAGTAAACGGCAATTGCACGGTAAACAGATTGAAACAGATGCTGAAACCTGGCGGGCAACTGTTTGAACGGCACCTCCGGATCATCAAGCTTTTCACTCTTGAAACAGTCCACCAATTGTCGCGTTACATCGGTCACTATCGGATGCATACCATACGGCCAGTCGGAATTACTCATTGCTTTCGGCGGATGATCAATGACAAAGCAGTGAGATATACGCTCAAACCGGTTTACTTTCTGTTTATGCAGGCATGTATATGCCCCCAGAGACAGGCCTCCTAATTTGGCTTCGTCGCAGTCCAGGTTATCCATCAGGTCGTCTATATCTTCAACATATTGCGTCATTGCGTTCTTACTCCGCAACGGAGCCTTGTGCGAAAGGCCGAACCCGCGCAGGTCCGGTAAAATAAACTTATAGCGATGTGACAGCGTGGCCGCATACGGAACCCACATTCGCCAGTCGCCGCCGAATCCGTGCAGCAAAATGCACGGATCTCCTTTTCCGATAACCCGGGCGTGAATTTTTGCGCCATCTCTCATTGTAAAATAGGGCATATCATCATCCTCCCTGTTTATTGGCGGCATAAATCTCAGGCTGCCGCCCTGAAAAGACCGACACGCGAGTAAATCCGAACCCGGTCCTGCGCTGCCAGGCTGCTGCCGGCCGACCGGTCGGGTTCCAGGCCGCACTCGGGCGGTACTTTATCATATGATTCGTTTGAATAGACTAACACCGGGGCACCGGCAGTCAACACACGGCTTATTCTCTGAAACAGTTCCATCCGGTCTTTGGGCCCTAAATAGTCTATAATGTTTGAAAGATAGGCCCCATGGTACGATCCGGGAGGAAAATCCAACGGCGGCAGGCTTCCCGGTGCCGATGGCACGACCTGAACACGCTCCCCCGCTGCGCGCAGCCCGCTGTAAACATGCGGGCGAAGATGGGGCGGCAGCAACGGCTCCGGCAAAGACTTCTCGTCATCGAGAAAATAGTGGGCAAACAGCGGATTGCCGGGGAGCCCCCGGCCCATAAGCCGTTCAAAATAAGGAAACGGGTCCCGGTTGAAATCTTTTGGGTAATCCGAAAACCGCCATTCGGCTTTGGGATAAAAAAAGTTGATACGAGAGCCGAGCCGGTTAAACAGGACTTTCAGAAACGGACGGGAAACATAGCGCCGAAAGAGCTTCAGGCGCGTATCCTCACATTCGGAATAGAGCATCAGGCGGCGGGCCTGCAATGGGGTCAGCAAACAAATCAAAAGCCAGAACATCTGCATAAAAAAGGTCTGCTGATTTGCAAAAAAGAGCCCCTGCAAAAACCAGCGGTGGCGTTTTACCCAAAAGGAATACTCAGCGCCGGACAGTGATTCAAGCGTCCGACTGACCACGGCCCGCCTCTGCTCAACGGTTCCCGACCGCAGGCCCATGAGCACCAGGTACTCATGGTTGTCCAACACACCTGCCGCAGAAACCTTTAATGAAATAAGACGCTGGAGCATGTGCACATCTTCAATGTCGTAAGCCAGCACCGTATCCGCCCCGCCGGCCGCAAGGGCCAGGGCTGCCTCACCCGCACCATAGGATGACAGAGTAATAAAACGCAAACCTGGCGCAGGCTTAAGGGCCTTCAATAGAACGTCAAGATCGTCGGAGATTCCCGTGTGCTCCGGCATAGACCAGCCCGCAAGCATTGTCCATATGTTGAATTTCATCATAGTCCCTCAATTGTATCCCCGTCGACGACACATTTCAAAGATACAGAGGCAATCCCTTACGACAATTGAGATAGCCCACCGCACCGGCGGCAACAGTCCACCCAACCCCTGAATACCCGCTGCACAGCCCACGTATCGTCCGCGCCAGCACCCGTCGAGGTCCGTAAAATCTGCTTTTCAGAGCTTCCACTTTTTCGGTCAGCTCTTCAGGAGAAAAATGTTTGGTGCGAACAACCGCATGGTAGGTGTCATAGCATTCCAGACGCTTTGTTATCAGTTGATCGGCTGCTGCAAATTTGTTGTAGTCGGGACATCCAGGGAAAGGAGTATAATAATGAAAACTGACCGTATCAAGCCCGGCACGGTCGAGAAAGCGTTCCGTATTATCAAATACCGACGGTGAATCGGTCGGGAATCCCAGCACAATGCCGGAGCTGACGCTTATGCCTTCATCACGGATCATATTCAGGGTATCCAGATATTTCTGTATATTGTTTTGCCGTTTTTCCTGGGCCTTCAATGTAGCCTCATCAAGGCTTTCAATACCTACATGAATCCAGAAACAGCCTGCCTGGCGCATCTTGCGCAACAGCCCCCGGTAACTCCGAATATCCAACGACATCTGCGCGCTCCATAGTTTTTTTGTTGGTCGCAACCGATCACAGAGCATTTCAAGATATACCGGATGATTCAACAGGTTGTCATCAACAAAGCAAACACGTTGACTGGGAGCACCGGCTACTTCGCCCACAACGTCATCTATGTCACGGAGTGCGAACCGGTAGTCATGAAACTGCGGGACGGCACAGAACCGGCAGGTAAATTTGCAACCAAGGCTGGTCTGTATCTGTGTTAGATACCCATTATAACCAAGCTCAGGGCCGGTTAAGGTATAATTCACCTGGGGAAGCTTGAAATCCCTGTGATCAAATGCATGCCGGTAAACTTTCCGCAGCCGGCCTTGCGTAAAATCCGTAAGCAATCGGGGCCAGGAATACTCACCGCGCCCTATGACAACACAGTCGACAGCCGGTTCTGCAAGGGCCAGTTCGGGACTCAAGGTCGGGAAAAAACCTCCTAGAACCACCGTTTTCCCGCATGCTTTTAACTTCCGGGCCAGTGCAAAGGCACGGGGCGCAATATAGGTCATTGTTGTAATACCGATTATCGGCGAATCAATTTCCTCGGGCACAACCGAATCGATCCGTTCGTCAATGATGCGAACCTCCCAATCCGGCGGGGTAACCGCCTCCAGGGCCAAAAGCCCCAGCCGCGGCAGCCGCTGCATCTGCATTAACGGCCCCTGGCAGTCACGTAATGTATCATAATACGGCGGAGCGGGTGCAATTAACGTAACTGATCGAAGCAAACGGTGATGGTGTTTCATAGTGAAGCCCTCTTTCGAACCATGAGCATAGGATATATATGCACGTTATCGCTTTCCTGAAGGTCCTGAAGTTCTTGTGCGGGAATCTGCGGGCCCAGCGTATGCAACAGGTCCTGGTCATAGAGTGAGTAGTACACAATGCGCGCACCGGGCGCGGCAGCTCTCTGCAGCTCACGCACCAGCTCGCTCAGTTGCTCCTCTGAAAGGTAGTCCGGCACATTAGACAAATACACCCTGGTCGCCCAACCGTCGGACACCCGGTGCAGCCCCGAAAGAATATCTGCCGTGCCCAGTTCAAGCCGGGAGATATTATCGCGTATCAATTCAAAGGTCTGATCATTATAAAGATGCTTCCGCCATTCAGGATGGACATTTCCGGTAGCAGATCTGCACAGCACCGGGTTTGCCTGCACGCCTTTCACAAACAGATCCCGGAAGGTCGTAAAAAAATCTGTTATTATTTCATCCGGCCGACTTGAAATTCGACAGAAGCGATGGGGGAAAAACAACCATTTGAGGCGGGGGGCGGCTGCTCTAAGCAGCGGTTGCAGCAAGTAGCGGATTGAGCGTTTTTGTAGTATCCGATGCAACGCTTGTGAACGGTCTTCATCGGTTCCACAGCCACCGATAAACAGTCCGTATGTTTCCCGACCAAACACCCGGGAAAATAATGCTGTCATAACCTGAATAATCAAGTGGGTCATGCCGTGATTGAGGATGCCCTCTTCCACAAGCTTGCGCTTACCGAGCATGTCGCGCCGCGCAAAGGACGGCATACTGCGGCTGATGCGATTGAAAATTGCTATGCGTGTTTCAGGGTTTGTTTCGTTCACCCCCATAAACCGCAAATAGTTTTCAACCGTCAGCGCACGAATCGAGGCGATTTTAAGATGTGCGAGTACGGTTTGCGCATTGTTCGCATCATACCCCACTACTGCCTCCGGCCCGGCAGCAAGCAGCGAGAGCAGCAGGTCTCCGCTGGATGTTACGCCGACCACCCGGTCGTGGCTGCCTACCTGCAAAGCCCTGACATTGAGGCGCAAACTCTCCGCGGTTTCGGCAAAGGCCAAAGCCCCGTACAAATTGCGGTCTTTAATCATGCGCCATGCAAATTTCAAAAAACCGGATGGTTGCCCCCGATTTTTCCGCTCGGAACAGGAAGTAACAACAGCAAGGGGAGGATGTTGTTCGTTTTGATCAAAAGATGACTCAGCACTAATTCTTCGATTTGCCTTTGTAAGCATTCCGGCACCTCCTCTTAGAATTTCCGGTCAGTGCTTGTTCCTGCAGCTATAGTAATGAACAGGTATTACGTTCGATACTCGTGTTGTTGATATCATCTTGATTTCTGATTTTCAATGAAGCCCCTGTAGAGTGTAGTTGTTAAAAAAGCCTGCCCCAATCAGATGCGCACCCGTTACAATTCGGCGCTGCTTATTAAACAACCTATTTAGCAAAGGATGCGCCAAAATAAAACATTTTTCCTTTTGTTTCATCAAACATTATAAATAACATTGGTTTTCCATATCTTTTATCGTTGATACTTATATATAAGCAGAAACCATGTCAAAAGATATCATTAACCATCTGGCTCATAGCAACCGTAATATCTTTTCATGTGCTGTCCACAATGGCTCTATCAAGCCAAGCAGGGTTACACGTACAGACAACGCTTGTTCTATAACAGCTTGACACAACGAGACGGCAGTTTTATAAGTAGACCACTATATCATCACCTGATTCGGCAATTACAGGAGCACTGTTATGAAACAATTCCGGTCGGTAAAAAAACACATACTGAAAGCAGGCATTGCATGGCTGGTTTTCTTTTTTTATGCAGGCGGTTCTTTTCATTCATACGCAGTCACACAACAACACCTAACCGAGCAAGACCGTGAAGCTCTGAAAAACCTCGACCCCGCTTTTGCCGCAGCACTGCAATCCATGTATGACTGCAAACCCCAGAGGGGGACGGATGGAAAGCTTCATCCGATTAAGTGCCAGGTAAGAACTACCGTTGGTGAGGGCATGGCCATATACAACCTGTGCCGAAAAGTGAAACCAAAACACACCCTTGAGGTCGGCTTTGCCTACGGATTCAGCACCCTGTACTTCCTGGCAGCCATCAGGGCAAACGGCATCGGGCGCCACGTGGCCCTGGACCCCTTTGAAATGACCGACTATCACGGCATCGGGCTGCAAAAGGTTCGGGAAGTAGGCATGGAGGAAGCCCTGGATTTCCGGGAAGAATTCGATTATCTTGCGCTTCCTGCATTACAAAAGGAAGGCATTAAATTCGACGTTATATTTATCGATGGGAACCACCGGTTTGATGATGTGCTGCTTGATTTCACCCTGTCCGACTACCTGTGCGCTGCAAACGGCTACATTATATTGCACGATATGTGGATGCCCTCAATTCAGCGGGCCGTATCGTTTATCACCACCAACCGGTCCGACTACCGGCAACACCCCAGCCCCGTCGGCAACATCAGCATATTTCAAAAGATAGGCACCGACACCAGAAGCTGGGACCATTACGTAGAATTTTAAAGGCAGGCTGATCAAGCCTGGTCTTTCAAGATCAACGGCAGGCTGACGGAAAAAACCGTGCCCTTTTCCCGGGATGTTGAGAACGAAACCTCCCCCTTCAAATA
>JANQGV010000276.1 GCA_028282925.1 Thermodesulfobacteriota bacterium | reverse complement strand
AGTATAAATGCGTCCAGCCTGCTCATCAAAGGCTCAACGGCATTGAAGGCGGCCTTGGGCGAAACAATCGGCACCGCCTCAAACTGCAGGCCGAGCTTTGCGGCAACGGCCCGGGCGGCTTCAACGTCCCGGCCGGACTCTTCAGGGTTATACACCGTGCCGATCTGCTTGATGTTTTTATCGATCCGCTTGATCATCTTGAGTTTTTGGAGAATGTCGGGTTCCATGCTGATGCCCAGGATATGCTTTGAACCGTGGTTGGCAAAACGCGGGGCATGCAGCACCATGGAATAGATCATGGGTGTGCCGGGAAAATGTTTTACGGAAAAGTTAAGCGATCCCGATCCGATACAAACGATAATTGCGGGATTGAAAGCGGCAATCTCCCGGCGCACCGGGTCGGAGTCGGAGACATCGGGCGGCGAAATGGAGAAAACTTTCAGGATATGGCTTTTATCCGACCGCTGCTCGAAACCGCCCTGGAAGCCTTCCAGAAAAGTCGCATACGGTACAATGTTTTCACGGGTGATAACGGCGATTTTGGCGGAGAAGCAGTACTGCGGAAAAACAGCCGGAATGAGCAGCGCTATGACAAAAACAATACATTTTTGTTTTATGTAAGCCAAACTCTTCCCCATGGAGATGTGTAAACCCGTTTTCGATGTATACTTTCATGTGCCGGTGCCCGTGCGGTGAGGCATACTACATACTTATCGCATTTTAATGCTAAAACATAATACTATATTTATGCAGAAGTAAAAATATATTTTGATTTATTTAGATAAAAATAGATAAATTTTAATAAAATAAGTTTCTGATCGTGTTAGAAAGCAACCTCGTCTATTACTAAGTAATTCTACTCTAAAGCACAAAAGCTATTGCCAAAGGTGGCACACCCGGATTTACAGGTTCATTCCCGTAACGGCTGGAACAGATGCACGTGTACAAAAGACCGGACAGCCGCGTCTTCAATTCCCTGGAACATTAAATTTTATTAATGCTGCTTTAACCTGTACTTAATGCCGGTCTGATAGCCTCTACCGGAATACTGGACATCATCTGTTTCGCACCGCTGTTGCGAGAGAAAGGAGAGACTATTGCGAGTATCAGGATATACCAAGCCTTCCACACTGGCGCTCAAGGCTGCAACGCTTGCAAAGCGTGTCGGCCTGAGCAAGCGTACTACATACCGGCAGATTGTCAACTGTATAGCGCCGGATGAGGAAAAAGCAATCAGGGCATTTCGTCGCGCGAACCCCTTCGTGATTGTCAGTACCGGCAGAACCGCCACAAAATGGCTGGCACGGCTGCTGAACCGTGCGGACGGTGCCTATGTGGCTCATGAGCCGGTTCACCGCGCGCTGGGACGAGTTGAGCCCCTTTGAGAAACTGTGCTGGGGGTGGCAGGCTGAAAACAGGTATATGCGGGAACACGCCGATGCAAGCGTTCGCCTTGAGGATATAACCGAAAGCTATGATCTTTTTCAGCAGCTTATACTGCAGCCCCTTGCCGTATCGGTCGGCAGGACGCACTGGGAAGAGGCGGTAGAAATACCCCTCAATGCCACAAAAACATACAGCGTGCAAACCTGGGAACAATGGCCTGCACGGCAGCAGGCTCTTTTTGCGGACATCTGCGGTGATGAGATGCGACGCTATGGATATACCGTTTCCCGGAAGGCCGGATTATGACGGTCATACAGAGCGCAGCACGGTCTCAGTTGCTTGTGTGTTTGATCATTATTTCCCTTATGTTTGTTTCCTACGAGGTGTGGGACGACTGGTCCGCGAGTGCCGAGCGCCGACTTGTGAAAGAAAATATGCCCGGGGTATCGGGCAACAGAAACATACACGCCATAGCCGAAATCAAAGAAACCCTCCATAACCGCTCCGACTTCCGGTTCATATTTCTCAATAATGTAGAGCGGCGCGTTAACTCCGATCTGGTATCGCTCCCGGAAGATGATTACCGTCACGTTTTTAATTACGACACAGTCTCTTGTTCGCAGGATCCACAGAAGCTGTGTCGTTGCACACGTCTCACCATCCAGGCATAGTCTGAAAATCTACACCTTATCTACACTGTAACCCTGATATCCTACTCTTTCTTCCAGATGATGTTCCGGTAGCCCTGCCGGTAGCTGAGGCGGCGGATTTTATAGGGCTCGATAGAAACCACGTTGAAATTATAGGTATTGGCGGCCTCCTCAAGCCCCTGTTCGCCCAGCTCCTTCATGTTGCGCGAATACTGTACAATCTGTCTGAACTGTTCCGGATCGTCGTTTTTTTTAAACACTGTGGCCGTGCCCCATACCTGCAGGCCCGAAGCCCCAAAAAAATCGGCGGCCGGGTCGTAAGGGTCCGCTATGGAGTAAGACACCTTTGGGTTCGCCTTCATGTTGGCGATTTTGCCGCCCCCCTCGCAAAACATGTGCACGGTAAGGCCGTTGTTGAAATACTCAACCGGGGTACAGCGCGGCTCATTGTTTTTACAGGTGCTCAGGTGCAGCACGTTGTGCGCGTTAAGGAACGCAACGGCCATTTGTAAAAAATCATTTTCAGGAATATCTTCTATCAGCGTAATGCCGCCCTGGGAAAAAGCTTCCTGCTCCTTGGCATTCGGTTTTGGAACAATTATGGTACCCATCTTGCACGTTCTCCTTATGTTGTTTTCTACTGTTTACTCCTTCATTGGCAGTCTGCACATACGGTACCGAGCACCGTATTGATGATGAAATTCAAATGACTGTCTGCTGTGTGGAATGCTCTACCGCAGAACTGTTCCATCATTATGTACGTATAAGGGCCTGTTCAGGTTAGACCTCAATGGTACCGGCAAGGTATTTGACCGCTTTGCCGTAAATATTTACGCGATCTCCCGCCGTTTCGCACATCAGTTCACCACCCCGGCCGGATATCTGCCGTGCATGCATCCTTGTTTTACCCAGTTTTCCGGCCCAGTAGGGGCCCAATTGCGTATAGGCCGAGCCCGTCACCGGGTCTTCGGGTATGCCGTATTTAGGCGCAAAAAAACGGGCGATAAAATCATATTGTGAGGATGCAGCCGTTGCAATTACGCCCCTGAGGTCAAGCCGCAACAACTCATCAAGCCGAGGCGTGAGTGATGCCACCTCCTCTTCGGTTTTAAAGACTACGACATAATCTTCCGAACGCAAACATTCCACAGGTGTGTTGTTGAATGCCTTGAGGATTTCCTCCGGGGTATCGCAAACCGTGGGCGGTTGGGCCGGGAAGTTCATACGCAACCATTCATTTTCCTGAAAAACGCTCAATATCCCCGACTTGGACTGAAAGTGAATTGCGTCGTCTTTAATACCGATAATATTGAATAACACATAGGCTGATGCAAGGGTTGCATGCCCGCATAAATCAACTTCGGCTGCAGGCGTGAACCAGCGGATGTGGTATCCGTCGGAGGTCGGCACAAAAAAAGACGTTTCAGACAGGTTGTTTTCTTGTGCAATAGCCTGCATCAACTCATCGGGCAACCAGGAGTCAAGCGGACACACTGCTGCCGGATTGCCCTCAAAGGGTTTGACTGCAAAAGCGTCAATTTGATAGAGGGTCAATTCCATAACGTCTCCTGATGGTATGGGTACTGTTCTTTTCAGCCCTCAGCCAGGCTCTTGCCCAGGTTGAATATTGTCTCAAGTTCTTTTTCTTTTTTCTTAATATCGCCCACATCCCTGACGTCGGTTACATGGATTTTGTCTACGATGTCCATCATGTAGGTGCGGCCCACATTCTGTTCGAACACCTTGAAGGCGATCTCGGCTATGGAGGGTTCCTTGAGGTCCTGAACGATACCCACGACAGCCTTTTTACCCTGGGCCGGGTTGCTGACCAGTTTGAACGCATCCATGGTACCCAGCTCCCCCACGATATCCATGTGCCACAGGGGCAGGCAGCGCTCAAAAAAGCGTGCCATGATGGCCGAATAGACCGAGCAGTACAGGGGCGACATAAAAAGGTTCAGGTCGGAGGATACAAGCTCGTCCAGCAGCATGTCCATGTCGTCGCGGTGAACGGCGCACCGCGTGCCGGGCTTCAGGGCGCAGTTTCTGAAGCAGCCCCTACACTGGTTTATGGTGCAGTCGTCCAGGAAAAACTTCTGAGTCTCAGCCCCCCCGGCTGCTGCGCCTTCCAGAAAGGTGTCGACCACGATATCCGTATTGCCTTTTTTGCGCGGGCTGCCAACATATCCGGTAATTTTTTTTGCCATTCTTTTCTCCTCTCGCGATACGGTTTTTCATTGACGAGATTCTTTGGTCTCTTGATGCCGCTCAACGTAACGGCACTGCTTCCTTTTTCTTAAGGGAGTATATATCATTGCAAAAGATGAATAAAGCCTTTTAATGGGGGTCTTTTTCAAATACAGCGCGGGATTACGACACGCCGTTTTCCTGCAACTGCGACAACCGGTAGTAGAGGCCCTGCTGCTGCATGAGCTGGTCGTGGGTTCCCTGTTCGTGAATGGCGCCCTTGTGCAGCACAATAATCTTGTCGGCATTTCTGATGGTGGACAGACGGTGGGCAATGACAAGGGATGTCCGGCGGCTGAGCATATGCTTGAGGGCGTCCTGGATGAGAGACTCTGTTACAGGGTCGATGCTGGAGGTGGCTTCATCCAGCACCAGTATTTCAGTGTCGCACAGCACGGCCCGGGCAAAGGATACCAGTTGGCGCTCCCCGGCCGACAGGGTTTTGCCGCCTTCCGTTATCTTTGCGGCAAGGCCGTTTTCAAACCGGCGCTCCAGCCGGTCGGCATGGGTGATCTGCAGGGCGCGTAAAACGGCCTCGTCGTCGTATTCCTTTCCCAGGGTGAGGTTGGAGCGCAGGGTGCCGGCAAACAGGAACACGTCCTGCAGCACCAGCGACATGTTTTTGCGCAGCTCGTTTTTTTGCATCAGGTGGACATCCACGCCGTTAATCCTGATGGAGCCCGACTGTATGTCGTAGAAACGTTCAAGCAGGTTGATGATGGTTGATTTTCCGGCCCCGGTCAGACCCACAATGGCCACGGTTTCGCCTTTTTCAACGGTGAAGGACACATCCTGCAAAACAGGCTCACCCTCCTGATACGAAAATGAGACGTTTTCAAACTCTATAACCGGCCCTGGGCCCGGCGCAGGCAGGCTGCGGGGTTCCGGCGGGTCGTTGATTGTGCCGGTGTCGTGCAGCAGCAGGTAGAGGCGTTCGAGAGAGGCCATGGCCGACTGCAGGATATTGTATTTTTCAGCCAGATCTTGGATGGGCCGGAAAAACATACGCATGTAGTAGAGAAACAGCACCAGGGTACCCAGGCTGACGGCATCGCGCATGGTCTGCATACCGCCGTACCAGATGATCAGGGCGATTGCACTGAAGCGGCACAGGTCCACCAGGGGGTTGAACACCGCAAACACCAGGGTTTGCTTCATGTTGGCGCGGTAGTTCTCATGATTGAGCTTGTTGAACTGCCTGATATTGTGCAACTCCCGGCCGAAGGCCTTTACCACGCTGATGCCGGACAGGTTTTCCTGGGCCCGGGCATTGAGGGCTGCAACCTTGATACGGACCTCCCTGAAAGCCGATCGAGAGAGCCGATTGAAGAAAAAGGTGCCCAGTACCAGCAGGGGCAGCAGCGAAAAGCTCACCAAGGCAAGTTTCCAGCTCACGATAAACAGCACTACGATAATGCCCACAATCATGCAGATGTCTTTAGCAATGTTGGCAAACAGGGCGCTGAACATTTCGTGCAGATTCTGTACATCGTTGGTGGCCCGGGTAACAAGGCGCCCCACCGGGTTTTTGGTGAAAAAGGACATGCTGCGCTGCTGCAGGTGGCCGAACACGTTCATCCTGATGTCGTGCATGATTTTCTGGCTGGTATATTCAACCAGGTACATCTGGGTAAAGGTGAGGATGAAACCTCCCAACAGCACATACAGGAACAGTTGTGCAAGTTCGATGATACCTCTGAAATCGTCGGCCCGCAGGGCGGCAAGGGCCGGGTAGGGTATATCCTTCAGGGCATCGTAGGGTATAAACAGGTACTCACCGGATGTGTAAAACGGTTTGATGTGCTCCCGGGCCGTGAGCATTTTACCAGGCGTTTTGGTGGTAAAGTAGTAAGATTCACCGCTGATCCTGCCGGCCTTTCCCAGGGCCTGCATAACAGGACCCTGGAGAGCATTGAGTTTGTCCGGCAGCATGAAGAAGGCCGTGCCTTCGGCAGCCGACACGAGATCAGTTGCCTTCAGGGAATAGGTACTGAAATCGGCCGGGGTGATGTCCACCCTGCGGGCGGCAACGGTCAGGTGCCGGTCCATTGCCAGCTTGAGGAAATGGGGCAGCAGCAGCTCGGCCCCGACGGCACTCAGGGCCAGCAGCAGCGTACAGGCAATTGCCGGCCAGTAGGGTTTGAAAAACCGGCTGAAATACCATATAAGACGTACTATTGGTATTTCTGTGGTATGGGATTCCTCAAAATGTATATCGGTCGGCGGCATTCTGTAGTAATCTACTTAAATAAATCATACGGCTTCTTGCTCCAGTTTCTGTTTCAAGTACAGTTCGTAATACAGGCCTTCACGGTCGATAAGCTCTTCGTGGGTACCCTGCTGCTCAACAATACCGTCTGAGAGCACCAGGATGATATCGGCGTGCTGAATGGCGGCCACGCGATGTGAAACGATCAGGGTAGTGCGTTGCCGGGCAGCCTGTTTGAGTTGCAGGATGATGCTTTCGGTGGTGGAAGCGTCAAGGGACGACAGGCAGTCGTCCAGTATAAGTACCGGGGCCTGTTTCAGCAGGGCTCGGGCAATGCAGAGCCGCTGTTTTTGACCGCCCGAAAGGGTGATGCCGCGCTCGCCGATAACCGTATCAAAACCCTCGTTGAACTCCTGGATTTCATTGGAAATCTGGACCGTTTCGGCCAAATGTTGAATGTCGGCGGCAGGTGCATCGGGAACACCGAAGGCGATGTTTTCACTGATGGTATCGGAAAACAGGAAGCTGTCCTGGGGTACGTAGGAAAAGGCGGCCCGCAGTTCAGGAATGGTAAGCGCGTTGACGTCGCGGCCGTCGATATAGATCGATTTGTCGGGCACTGAAAACAGCCTGAGCAGCAGGTTGCACAGGGTTGATTTGCCGGAACCGGTCTTGCCGGTGATGCCCACGGTTGTGCCGGGCGGAATTGAAAGTGATATGTTTTGGAGCGCCGGGGTGGTGCCGTACTCGTAGGAAAAGGTAAGGTTGTTGATCTCTATTGCGCCGTCCGCAGGAACACTGCGGGGGGCTTCGGTCTGTTGCGGCATTTCATGTTCATTGTCAAGCACACCGTTGATGCGGATCATGGAGGCTGCGCCGCGCTGGTAGAGGTTGACGATCCAGCCCAGGGCCATCATGGGCCAGGTTAAAATCCAGAGGTAGCTGGCAAAGGCCACGAAATCGCCGGGGGTTATGTGGGAAAACAGGGTCAGTCTGCCGCCGTAGAGCAGCAGGATGCCGATGCTGAGATTGGCAAAAAACATGATAAGGGGGAAAAACAGGCCCAGTATTTTTATCAGGCCCAGGTTTTTGTCCACATAGTCGCGGCTGATGCTGCTGAATGAATCGAGGTTTGAATTTTCAAGCACATAGGCCTTGATAACGGTAATGCCCGCCAGGGTTTCCCTGACTTTCTCGGTCAGCACTGAGAAAGCAGCCTGGACCCGGGCGAAACGTTTGTGTACCTGGCTGCTCAGGAGCCAGGTTGCAAACACGATAACAACCATGGGGGTCAGGCAGGCAAGGGTCAACGACGGGCTGATGTACATCATGAAGGAAATGGAGGCAATACCAAGGAAAACAGTGTCCACCAGGGCCACCAGCCCGATGCCGGCGCACATCCTGACCGCTTCCAGGTCGTTGGTCATGCGGGCCATGAGGTCGCCGGTGGTGGTGTGCAGCAGGGTTTTGAGCGGCAGCCGCACACAGTGGGAAAACAGGCGGCCCCGCAGGTCCATTTCGATGCGGCGGGAGGTGCCGATGATGCAGTAGCGCCAGATAAACCGGAACACGACAATCAGGGCGGCGATAATCACAATCCCGGCGGCAAGGCGCAGCAGTGGTGCTGAAGACTCAATGCCCCTTGTGAGGGTGTCGATGGCCGCCTTGATAACAAGGGGTATCAGAAGCTGCATGACATCAACCACCAGCAGCGACACCATTCCGGCAAGGATATACCAGCGGTTTTGTAATACAGCGCCTTTAATGGTTCCAAATGGTTTTAAAAACATTGAAAAAACAGTCCATACCGGTCATTTGTTAATTACTACCCCCAGTTATAACATGTTTGTTGACAAATTGTTATATTTTGTACTACAGTGTATACCATTAAGACCAAACAAAACGCTCTTACTGAATAAAAATGGATGGCTGCGTAAAATTCGGCAGTCATCCATTCTGTTTTTAATGATAACTCAAAAAATAAGGACGAGCAGCACAATGAGTGACAACATAATGACCAAACAGGGGTATGAAGACCTGAAAGAGAAGCTGAGAAAAATGAAAGCCGTGGACCGGCAGGAAGTTATTAAAGAGATTGCCGCTGCAGCCGCCCATGGCGACCTGTCCGAAAACGCCGAATATGACGCCGCCAAGGAAAAACAGAGTTTTCTGGAAGGTAAAATTAAGGAATATGAGACCAAAATTGCCACTGCCCAGGTCATTGATACGGCCAATTTGTCCTCCGAAAGGGTGGTTTTCGGGGCAACGGTTCAGATGGAAGACGTTGACAAGGGCGAAGAGGTAACGTACAAAATAGTAGGGGTGGATGAAGCTGATGTAAACCAGGGTAAAATTTCCATCAGCTCACCCATAGCGCGGGCCCTGATCGGCAAGGAAGAGGGCGACGATGTTACCGTGCGCACCCCCGGCGGTGTCAGGAACTACGCAATCATCGAGATTTCTTTTTCATAACCTCAAACGGAAAGGGGCCTGTGATGAAATACTGTCCAAAATGCGGCGGCGAGTTTTTTGACGATGTGGATGCCTGTGAAGACTGCAACACCGGGCTGGTTTCTGCAGTTGAATGGAATAAAATTGCGGACGAACGCAAGAAAGAGGACAACGAGTTCTTTGTCAACCTGAAGGCGGTGGGCGACCGGTTTGAGGCCGACGTTATCAAGGACGCCCTGGAAAAAGAGAACATCCCGGTGCTGGTGCGCAGCTTTCAGGACACCTCCTTCAACGGCCTGTATGTGGCCCAGAAGGGCTGGGGTGTAATCGAAGTGCCTGAGGAGTACAGGGAGCAGGCCAAGAAGGTGGTTGAGGCCCTGCAAGGAAACAAATAGAGAGGAGAGCGTCGGAAAACGTCCCTCTACGGGCCCTCTCATTTTAAATTCCGGATGTGGTTTTGCATTGCATAGAAGCCAATTTTGATATGGCCTTACAGGAATGATCCGGTAAGGCCGTATTTGTCTGTAAATACAGAGTAGAGTTTTTTAGATGCCCGTAACATTTACAATCGATACAAAAAAGAAAACAGTCTTCATGAAACGTATTGGACCGAGCCTCCCACATGACATTATCAATGAAATGCAGGAGATTACCCGTCATCCTGATTTTCAGTCTGCTGAAAAATTCCTCAGCGACTTAACAGAGGCCGATCTTGCCATGATTTCAACCGAGGCATTAACCGAATATGCCCAATTTTGTACACATGAACTGAAGAACATGTCCGTTGCTATTGTAGCTCCTGTTGACTTGTCGTACGGTATTTCCCGTATGTTCGAAATGTTGGCCGATATACCCAAAATAAAGGTTTTTAAGGAAAGAGATGAAGCGTTGGAATGGCTTGAGATTGATGATTTAACAGTTTGATTTTTAACCCTTCCATGCTTACGGTTTAGTATCTGCCGACTAAGAGTGCTCATGATTGGGATCTCTTTTTCTACGCCCGGCTTCAAAGCGGCAGGGACGTAAGCAGTGCCTTTTAATGGAAAAACGGCCGCCCTGAGACGTGATCTCCGGACCGGTGTGCATCTTTCCGGTTTCTCAGATCGTCCCTCCGTCATACCACTGCGGTGTAAGCATAACCGCCAGTCGTAATAACCTGCCGCGCATTCCCGAAGTTTTAGAGAAATTCACACAATAGAGCACATTCCACAATACTATAGCCGCGGTGAATCCTAGAGCAATTCCCACAAAACTATAGCCGCAGTGAAGAACCGCAATGGCTGATACGGTTAGATTGCCTGCGGCTATGTGCTCGCAGGAAAGGTGAGAAAATAGAGAGAATCCATAGCTCGCACCGCCGCGGCCGCTCTCACCGCACCAGCCATTGCGATAGTTAACGGCTACAAAATACTGTGAAATGCTCTAGTACAGGCTGATGCGGTTGGATTGCCTGCGGCCATGTGCCCGCAGGAAAAGGGAGATACAAGAGAAAAACCAGCGCTCGCACCGCCGCGGCTGCTCTTACCGCATCAGCCTGTGCTGTCATTTAAGGGCTACAGAAAAAAGAAAGAGGCTCTAGTGTTGTGTCCTATGAATAACTTGCATAAGTCTGGTGAAAATATTTCATCAATTATAAAGTTTTTTAGAGCAGATAGTGCAATTTTGTTTTTTCTTTTTTAATAATGATATTCCCGGGACACAACACTAGTATAGCCGGGCAGGGACGGCCTTCGGCCGCGATACAGGCCGCGCAACCCGCATAGTTCATCAATCGCACCTAAAGGTGCTCCTGCCGGGCGAGTGCAATGTTGAGGCCATTGAATTGTGGGCATTGCTCTAGAGTAATCTTGCCGGCTGCAGGAACCCTGGTGAAACTGCCGGTTCAGATGCGCCATACTGTAGTAAGTAAAAATACCTACATGTTGTGGCGGCCCTGTTGCCGTGCTATGTAGAACGGCCGTCAGGTTGCAGATAGTTATTGCGTATCCTGCATTTGTATTCCATAACTAAAACACAGGCTGTGAGCAATGTAAAATAACCTACGTTTATTCCTGTACTTTACCGCCGTACCTGCCCGAGGATGTACTATGAAAGTATCAACGTACAGTGCCCTTATTTTATTATTGATGTTGCCTTCTACTGTTTTCGGAGATGAGCAGGTTTTAAGGCTGTTGATCTGGGAGGGGCACGCTCCAAAACAACATGTTGAAAATTTCGAGAACCGGACCGCGGCACAGTACGGACGCACAGTAAAACTGCAGATCTCGTACGTGGTGGGTCCGGATGATTTTTATGATTCGGTACGGGACAAAAGCGTCGACGTGGTTATGATGACCCACCACCACTTCAAGGACGAACGCTACAACTACATCCGTAACAAACTTCTGCTGCCCCTGGATTTGCACAACATTCCCCGTTTTGAACAGGTGATCCCCGCGCTTCAGAATGCGGAGCATTTGTACAGCGACGGGCAGGTGTATGCTTCGCCGGTGAGCCAGGGACCTTACGGGCTGGCATATAACACGGCCCTGCTGGCAGAAGAGCCGGAAAGCTGGGAGGTACTTTGGGACCCGCGTTTTGAAGGCAAGTATGTCATCGGTGCAAATGAATATATTTATAATGCCCATATAACCGCATTGGCGCTGGGCTATCCGAAGGAATCCATCAGCAGTTACAGTGCTTTGAACAATAGTCAGTTCAGAAAAAAACTGAAACAACTGATCGTCAACGCCCATTCTTTCTGGGTCGGGGTCGATAAAGCCGATGACCTTGCGGGCATGACCCTGGCTACATCATGGGGCGATTCACTGGCCCCGCTCAGGAAGCGAGGCGAACCCTGGGCGATGGCGGAGCCCGCCGAAGGAATGCCCTGCTGGATCGATAACTATGCAATCACGTGGGCCCTGGCCGGCAAGCCTTTTCTTAAAAAAGTTGCCGAGGAGTACATCGACACGTTACTCACAGTTGATTACCAGGTTGACCATATACTGCGCAACATGTCGCTCACACCAATCATTACCGACATCGGCGACCGGTTGACGGCACAAGAAAAAAAAAGCATTAACCTCGGGAAGCCGGACTTTTTCAAACATAATCGAATTCTGCAACACACCTATACAAAACGGGACCGTAACGGGCTGAAGCTTTTGTGGGAAGAGGCTATGAAGGAAGCCGTCATGCAAAGGAAAAAACAATGAGCCCCGGTAGCTTTGTTCCTATCAAGAACTCCATAGCCACTCATTTGCTCAAGGTGGTATTTGCGTTTTATATCGTTATTGCCGTAGCGGTAACCTGTGTCCATATGTACACGGAATACCAGTACCAGAAAAACAGCATTCTTCGTAATCTGCATAATATTCAAAAAACATTTGAGACGGTTCTGGCCGGTGATATCTGGCACATGGACTATGAATCGATGCAGTCGACAGTAAGCGGTATACTGGAGATTCCCGAGATTGTCGGTGTGAAGGTTCAGGATATAAACGGGAAGTACATCGCCATAGGAGGTGTACTTCCTCAGAACGGCGACGTTTTGCATGTCGCTCAACATGTCGATCTGCTTGGGTTCGATCAAAATGAGATTGCGGTATACGAAAAGGAGCCGGATATCACGTTCGAGCATCAATTTCCGATTACGTACACGTATAAGGGAAACACAAAGAGAGTCGGGACGGCTTTTCTCTTCTCCAGCACATCCGTTGTTTTCCAGCGGGTGAAAGTAGGGTATGTGATGCTGATAGTCAACGCGGTTATTAAGACCATCGCTTTATGGATAATATTTCTCTTGTTCTCAAATATTTTATTACGGCGTCCTTTGTCGGTATTGGCAGCCGCAACAAAAAACATTCATCTTAAAAATCTGCACTCCATTACGGTCGATATAAAAGCACCTGAACGAAATGAGCTGAAAGTTCTTGAAGAATCGTTTAATGCCATGATCGGGAACTTGAAGCAGTCTATCGATGAACGCAAGCAAGCTCAAAAAGACCTGGTGAGGCTGTCAACGGCCATTGAACAAGCACACGAAGCAATCGTCGTAACCGATTCTGATGCACATATTCAATACGTAAATCCTGCATTCGAAAGCATTACCGGCTATACCCGTGATGAAGCTACCGGGAAAAACCCCAACATGTTACAAAGCGGCAAGCACGATGCACACTTCTACATCGATATGTGGCACAGGCTTTCCGAAGGCAACACCTGGCAGGGGCACTTCATCAACAAAAAGAAAGACGGGAGCATATACCATGAAGAGGCGACTATATCACCGGTAAAGGACCCCTCCGGCAACATTATTAATTATGTTGCTGTCAAGCGTGATATTACCAGGGAACTGCAAAAAGAGAGACAGTTGGAGCGGTCGCAAAAGATGGAAGCGATCGGCACGCTTGCAGGGGGGATTGCCCATGATTTCAATAATATCCTGGCCGCCATTATGGGCTATACCGAATTGAGTATTGATGATGTGGAAGACCGGCCAGGGACACGCAAATCGCTGCAGCATGTGCTGGAAGCTTCCTATCGCGCACGGGACCTGGTCGGCCAAATACTGACCTTCAGCAGAGCAACAGAGGTACAAAAACAGCCTGTAAAAACGACACCCATAGTAAAAGAGGTCTGTAAATTCATGCGGTCTTCTTTGCCGGCAACCATTAGAATCAAACAACACATAACTGCCGAAAACGATTTTGTCATGGCCGATCCCACCCGTTTTCATCAGATTCTTATGAATTTGTGCACCAATGCCGGTCATGCCATGAAAAAAACGGGAGGAGAACTGGAAATAGCGCTTGAAGAAGTACAATTGGATCAAGACGACCTGCACATTTACCCGGCCCTGCAACCGGGACCGTTTCTAAAGCTGTCGGTGAAAGATACCGGTTACGGCATCACCAAAGATAACCTGGAACGAATATTTGAGCCGTATTTTACAACCAAGGACATGGGAGAAGGGACCGGGCTGGGCCTTGCCGTGGTTCATGGTATTGTCAAAGACTGTGGCGGCGAGATTAAAGTATACAGTGAAATAGGTAAGGGAACGGCGTTTCATGTGCTTTTACCGCTTATTAAAAGAGTTGCAGAGGTTGACCTGCCGGCAAGTACGGTTCCGCTCCCTACCGGAACGGAAAAGCTGATGTTTGTTGACGATGAAGAAGCACTCGTCGGCGTGGGAAAGAGAATGCTTGAGCGGCTCGGGTACACGGTTGTCGGTTTTTCAAATCCTGTTGAAGCACTTGATGCTTTCATGAGGTCAAAACAGGCCTACGACCTTATCGTTACCGATGAAACCATGCCTAAAATGAGGGGTTACGATCTGGCGGTGCAAATGAAAAAAATCCGTTCGGATATCCCCATTCTCATCTGTAGCGGCTATAAGGATACAGACCTGGAAGACAGGATGCAAGATAAAGGCATTGCAGAATTCGTTATGAAGCCGCTGACCCTGCAGAAAATAGCACATGTGGTTCGCACACTGCTTGACGGCAAAGAGAACTGAACCCTTCCGCGACATTAAAACTATCCGTCGATACGCCTGATGAGTGTTTCAAGGTAACGGGATTTGAGTTGCCTGGAGGCAAGGATTTGCTTAACAGGGGGCAGCTTCAGCACCACGCCCAGAACGGCGGCCAGGGCACGGTGGCTCCACAGGACCCGGTTGTCGAATATCAGGTGCTGCAGGGTGCCCCGTTCAATTGCCATGACCACAATGCGATGAGCCGAATTAAGTGGTGTTATCAACCGTTCGGGGCGGGGTTCCAGGCGCAGGGCATTGGCGGGGCAGGCGCGGACGCACAGCCCGCAGCCCAGGCAGCGTTCTTCATCAAGCACGGCAATGGTGCTGTTGTCCCCGGTTTTTTCATCGGCTGAGAGGGAAAGCGCCTCTACCGGGCACACCCCGGCGCACTTGCCGCAACCGAGGCACTGCGCGTAATCGACAACCGGCATATAGTTTGTCGTGTGTACCGGCTGCAGGAAAGCAAAGCGGCGGGCCGCTATCATGGCCTCGCAACAGCAGGAGCAGCAGTTGCAGATGAAATTGACCTGCTCGCGGACGTTCTCACCGAACTGCACCAGGTTGTTGTCATAGGCTTTATGCAGCAGCTCAAGCCCCTCAGCCCGGGGCACCCGGCGGGCATGCCCGTGACGTATCAGTGAATCGGCGGTGGTGTTGAAGGTCATGCAGATATCCTGCGGGGCCGCACACGCTTTTCCCAGGTGCCCCATTTTATGGCGGCAGTAGCAGGTGCCCACGGCCATGGGCGTTGCCGTTTGGATGATTTCAGAGGCCCGTTCATAATCCAGCACATGCAATGCAGATTCCCGGGGCAGGGCCGGCTCATGTACAAAAATACGGCCAAGTTGTGTTTCGCCTTCGCAAAAAAGATGCCGCGCAAAATCTTCCTCCACGTTTAAATACTGGTAAAACAGTTCGCTCAGCAGCTTTTGATCAAGGTCGTCACGCACCCGCATCATGGAAAATTCAAAAAAACCGGCCATGGGCGGGGGCAGCACATAGCGGGTTTCGCCGTTTTGCACGATATCCACCAGGATGGCGCGGCCTGCAAGTTCTTCCAGAATCTTCCGCGCTTCGGCCTCGTTTATTTCCCATATCCGGGCGGCCCGGCCGACGGTAAAAGGCTTGATGGGAAGCAGGGCAACCATGGCTGCTTCGGGTTCGCGAACCAGCAATTTCAGTATTTTGTACAGCAGCTCAGACGGCGGGGCGCCCAGGGGGAACCGGTTGAGGCGGTCTGCCAGGCCGGTGTAGCCGTTTTTCAGTGTGTGATGTGCCATGGTTGATAAAGCCGGTTGTGTTAATCGTTTAAGCAGTGCTGTGAAAGCTCATAAGCTGTATCGGCCCCCCACCAGTGGAATTCAGGCCGGGACCCGGGCATGATGTTGATGCCGCATACGTAAAAAGAGTCATCGGTTGCGTGCACGAAAAAATAGTCGTCTCCTTTTCGGACAAGAGCGGGCATGTTCCTGTTGCGCAGTTCAGTGCACGTGGGCCGGTATGCTTCGGTCCGGCGCTCCAGGGCTTTGTTTCGCGGGCTTTGCCGGGCGACACCCTCTGAAGCACTGTTGAATTTTTGGTACAGTTTACCTGCGTAAAAACCTGAAAAGGCAACAAAAAGCAGGCCTATTGTTACTGAAAAAGCGGTATGTTTTTTCATGGCATTCTTTCTGAAAAGCAGGTCAGGCACTCTGTGTGTCGAGCCATTTTCTTAGTTCTTTGCGGGCTTTCTTATCAACGCATGAGAAGATGCGCTGTTCCACAGTGTGGGATTTGGCCGGGGCATGACCGGCAATTTTAATGATTTCACATTGTATATCGTCCAAAATTCGGTAGAAGGCCCGATACAGTTCGGCATTGTTCAAAGGGCGCTGCTTTGCTTTGCTGCAGTAATTGTTTGTCTCAAGTTTTACCCTTCTTGCCGGGAGCCCGACAACGCACTGAGAATCGCAATACACAGTAAGCCTGTTATTGCCGGCGAATGAATATTCTTCTTTCACTGATTCAATGGCCCACAGGGCGGTCCGGATTTCAAGACCGGTTGACGTGGTGTTCTCAAATCTACGGGTTTTGACGGCAACGTTTATATTGTCAGGAACCGTATCAAGCACTACAGCAGGAAGGACAAGATACGCACCCACGCCGCATTTCAACCGGGGATTGAGGCTTGCATCGGTAAA
Source organism: Thermodesulfobacteriota bacterium (assembly GCA_028282925.1). Classification (GTDB taxonomy): domain Bacteria; phylum Desulfobacterota; class WTBG01; order CAIYCZ01; family CAIRTM01; genus JANQGV01. Next base: position 1,597 of record JANQGV010000276.1, on the reverse strand, counting down.
AAGGGCGTATTGTTCCATGGTGTTGGTTGCTCCTGTAGGTGTATAGTCAGTATATCGTATTGAGGTGCGGGAGTATATAAAAGAATGGCGGGGTTGCGACCATTTTGAGAGCAATAGTGAAGGGCAGGCCCGAAGACCTGCCCCAGCTATACATGCTCTATTGAAGCAGATGATTGTGTTCAACCGAGTGGATTATCTGTCAATCAACCACCGGTTTCGGTGTTGTGGCGGTGGGAGGCGGCAGTATAGGATATTCCACAACAGGCTGCTTGCCGGTGGCTGTTTTCAGGAACATGACTATTTTCTCCTGCTCCTCTTTGGTCAAAGAGATACCCAACTGGGCCGATCCCATGACGGCAACCGCACTTGAGAGCGACCAGACCTTGCCGGAGTGGAAATAGGGCGGTGTCAGGTCGATATTGCGCAGGGCCGGGGACTTGAATACATACTGATCGGTTTTGGAGCCGGTTACCTGGAAACGGCCGGTGTCGCCGGCGGTAATTTCGCCGGCGGGCTTTTCAACCACGCCGAAGGGAAAATAACCGGTGCCGCCCATGTTGATGCCGCCGTGGCACCCGACGCAGGCTTTATCCATGAACAGGCGCAGGCCGTCTTTTTCCGGTGCGGACAATGCTTTTTCGTCTCCGGTCAGGTATTTGTCGAAAGGTGAATCCGGGGTAATAAGGGTTGCTTCAAAAACTTCAATGGCCGCAGCCATATTATCAAAGGTTACCGGGTCTTTTTCACCGGGGAAAGCCTTCTTGAACAACTCACGGTATTCGGGCATGCTGTTCAGGGTCTTGATTACCATTTCGGGGGTGTTGCTCATCTCGACCGAGGCCTGTACCGGCCCCTTGGCCTGTTCCTTCAAATCAGGGGCGCGTCCGTCCCAGAACTGGGCAATGTTGTACACCGCGTTGAGCACCGTGGGTGCATTGCGGCCCCCGCGCTGCCAGCCGTGGCCGATAGAGGTTTCCTGGAAGTCGGCGCCGCCCATACCCACATTATGGCAGGTGTTGCAGCTGATGAGAGCGCTTTTAGACAGTCGGGGCTCAAAGTAAAGCATTGTACCCAGGTGCACCTTGTCGGGTGTTGCAGGGTTGCCTTCCAGAGCGATCGGCTCCCGGGGGATGGGTTTGAAAAGGGCCTGGGCGCGCTTCATAAGCTGGTCGGCGCCGAGGGCCGGGGTAATCAAGACGGTTGTTAATAAAACGGCGGTGAGAAACTGGGCTTTTTTCATGGTACGTATCTCCTTTGGTTTTATTATTAATATCGGTTCTTGAGTGCCGGCGACTTTTCGGCCATTAAAGCATACCTCTGATACAGTTGTGATGCAACGAAAAAAACGGTACTTAAAGCGAGGAGGTTGAATGCTTTTTGCCGGCCGTTTGATATGTCTGATACAGTAATTGTCACGACTCTTTTTAGAAACGATCACCCTGCAACTTGATCGCGGGGACCGGGAAGAAGCTTTAAAAAAAAGAGAAATATCGGTTCACTAGAGCAATTCACAAAAAAGTGTAGCCATGGAGATTGCGGCCGATAATAAAGGGCATGAAAACAACATCCATGGATTTACGAAAACGAAGAGTAGAAG
>JANQGV010000309.1 GCA_028282925.1 Thermodesulfobacteriota bacterium | reverse complement strand
ATACGGGAAGGATACGTTTATAAGACGCTGCGCGTCTTCTACCCCTTTTCTTTGTTCGCCCCAAAGAAAAGGGGGAAAAGAAAGGGCGCCCTGCAACTTGTCCCGCCAAAAGAGGCGGGATACCCTCGCGGCACGATTTCAGTCGGCGGGTCAACAAACTCACCCCTTAAAAACGGGGCTCAAACATGTCGACCCTTGTCTCCTCCTGAAACCGTTGCACTCGGCTGCGTTGCAATGGGATTAAGGAAGCCCGTAGTAAATCAACGGTGAAATCTTTTTATAACCACTGCTGTATATAGTGCTTAAAGAATTATCAAGCTTCGCCTCACAGGCGAAGATAATTACTTACTTTTTGCGTTATCAATCCGGCACGATCATGGCCTCGGCGGCGGGCCGGGCCGGTTCAAGCTGCGGCTGTTGTTCCAGCACGGTAATGGATTTCCAGCACCCCGAGGCAAACCGCCATACATAGCCCACGGCCAGCACAGCTATATAGAGCGCCGTCCAGATCCAGGCTACTACGATACCGTAGCCGAGATAAATTACAAGCACTATCTGTCCGGCAACCAGCATCAGCCAGGCCATTATCACTGAGTACCACATAACAAACCGGGTGTCGCCCGCACCTTTCAGGGCACTGCCGATGATCATGTTGCCGGCATCCATAAACCCCCAAATGGTCATAATAATAAGAAGCGTGCGGCCAAGGGCCAGCACTTCGGTGGTGGGCAGGGCCCCGCTGCCCTGCCGTGCGAACAGATCATAATAAAAGGCCGGAAACAGGATAAAGGTCGTCCCGATAACGGTCATATACACAAGCCCGATTTTCAGGGCCGACCACCCTGCCCGGGCGGCATACAGGGACTGTTTGCGGCCCTGGTACTGCCCCACCAGTATGGAGGCCGCGATGCCCAGCCCCACCAGGGGCAGAAACGCCACCAGGTTTACGCTCAGGGCGATGTTGCTGGCCGTAAGTGAAAGCTCCCCCATTCTGCCGGTCAGCAGTACGAACACGGAAAAGGATGCAATGTCAAGAGCAAGATGCACGCCCGACGGCAGTCCGAACCGGAGCATTCGCAAAAAAAGGCGGTGGTCGTAGCGGAAGCACGCCCGGGTGTGAAACTCGGCATTCACCTTGCGCGAAAAATAAATACAGGCCAGGATAGCCGGGCTCACAAACCCGGAAATAACGGTGGCCCAGGCAGCCCCGTTCATTCCCATGGCGGGCAATCCCCATTTGCCGAAAATCAGACCATAGTCTAAAACGATATTGCAGATGTTCCCGGCCACATTGGCGACCATGGTTGTTTTGGTACGCCCCCGCCCGGTAAAGAAGCTGCTGATAGCGGCGCTCAGGGGTGCGGTTACCCCGCCGTACATGAGTATGGTAAAGTACGGCAGCTCGGCGGCCAGCACCTCCGGGCTGTGCCCGCTTATGCCGATGAGCCATTTGCCGGGAACAATCAGCAGCAGCAGTATCGGCCACGACAGCAGGGCGATAAACACCCCCTGGGCCGTTGAGCGGGCGCACCCCTCTTTGTCGCCCGCGCCATAGTGCTGGGCCACAAACACGCTGGCGTAGGCCGCCAGGGACATAAAACCACAAATAAGGGTGAAGGCCATAATGCCCGCCGGCAGGGCGGCCTGGATGGAAACCAGGCTGTGCCAGGCCAGAAACATGCGGTCGCAAAACATCATAACCGTAAACGAGCCGGTGCTGATGATCAGGGGCCAGGCAATGCGCAGCACTTCCCGGCAGCCGCCGGGCTTAAGCGGTTTTGTATCAGTTGGGGTTTTTTCAGTGTTCATTTGCGCTCTGCTTTCAGTCAATAAGATAACGCCAGGTCGCAGGAGTATAGGGTATTGACATGCCGGTGTCAATATTTAAACTGTTTGACGAAACCCGCACAGGCCGCTCCGCGGTGCAGCAAAACTTTTTTAATGATAATGCAAAAAAAACCCATAAGTACAACTACTTAAACGACCTTTGATGCAGATTACTTTTTTTAATCGTGCCCTATTCATATTATACAGCATGCACTGGAGTTAGTGTCCGTTTCCTGGTTTAAGATAATCCCGGCCGCCTGTGAACCATATGGACATTACCTGATTTTATCACTATCCGGCGAAAAACACTAATTGTGAGTAACCTAATTTGTTAGACCAACTGGTGTATGCTTTACACTCACGCAAAATACCTATGGTCCGGCTTTACACCCCCCACTCGTTTTTAGGCGGCTCGGTTTTTGCAAATATACAATGATTGATATCGATACAGCTTGATCCGCGGGTGTCAGCCGACATGTTGCCGCCTGAAAAACCGTGCAAGCCGGCTGCTTATTCTTGTGAACGTTAATACGCCTTCGGGGGTTTCTATGTGAAAGGCACTAAAACAGCGTTTTTCATTCAGGGGGGAGGTTCATGAAAAAACAGTTGCGCATTCTTTTCATTACACCACAGGGGAAAAAAGAGGAAGACAGCCACCACTGCCCGCTGTTTTCCATGGCAATCGGCACCCTGGTTACCATTACGCCCCGGCAGCACTCCATTGAACTGGTAGACGAGATCTGGGGTGACAGAATCGACTACAACGGAGACTACGACTTGGTGGCCATAACCGTTCGCACCCTGAACGCCAACCGGGCCTATGATATAGCCGACGCGTTTATGGAGCGCGGCAAAACGGTTGTGCTGGGCGGCATTCATCCGTCACTCAATTTCGACGAAGCAATTCAGCACTGCAGCAGTGTTGTGTGCGGCGAGGCGGAAAACCTCTGGGAAACCCTGCTGGACGACCTTGCTAAGGAGGCGCTTAAACCGCGCTACAATGGTGCCGATTTTCCGCCGGTCACCACTCCGCCGGGCTTGGATTACAAACGGATCTTCCAGCTCAGCAAGCGCGAGCAGGTAGACGTGCGCAAACCCATCCCCATTTTCCTGAGCCGCGGCTGCCCCTATGACTGCCTCTTCTGCTGCACGCCGGACATGACCGGCACCCTGTATCGCGTTCAATCACCTGACGCCCTGAAACACCAGATAGAAGAGGCCAAACGGGTGTGGTTCAAAGAGACGTGGCACGGCGGCAGTCCCTGGTTTCAGTTCTGCGACGAAAACATTGCGGTCAACAAGGAGCAGACCTGGGAAATTCTGGAGGCGATCAAAGAGTGCAAGATTTATTTCAGCACCTACTGCAGCATGAACCTGCTGGAAGACCCGGTCACTGTTAAGCTGCTGAAGGAAGCAGGCTGTATCATGTGCCTGGTAGGGTTTGAATCGCTCAACCCCACCAGGCAGAAGGAGTACAACAAGGAAAACGTAAACCGCATCGATCGCTTTAAAAAGGTCATCACAGACTGCCGCAAGCAAGGCCTTTGCGTGCAGGGCAACTTCCTGGCCAACCCTGCAACCGACACCTATGAAGATATGGCAGAGGTACTGCAGTTCGTGCGCGAATCCGGAATGGTTATGCCAACCTACGCCCTGATAACCCCCTTTCCCGGCACCCGGCTCTATCGGCAGTATGACGAGCAGGGCCTTGTAGTGGATCGCGACTGGGACAAATACACCTGCCAGAACCTGGTGATAAAAACCCCGGAGCAGTATAATCCCGGCGAGTACCACCGCGCGTTTCTACAGACGTTCCGCGACATGTACGACTGGCCAACAATTATCAAAAGGGTATTTCTGAACCCCTACAAGTTTTTAACCTTCATCACCAGTCTGCGCTTCCGGGAGAACCTGACCGAGCAGCTCGAAAGCCTGCGGCTGGGCAAGTGGCAGACAAGTCTGCCGAAAAACGTGCAACAAAATCTCCCGCCGGAAAAACCACGCAAAGAGATTGCCGCCTGACGCCCACCCCACGAAAAAGCCCGCCTGAAAGAAGGCGGGCTTTTTTACTATTTGCAAATAATGAAGACGCGACCCTGTTGGTTTCGCGCATGCTTTTAAAATACAAAGCCTTTTCGAACATTTAACCCTGATAAGCTGCTTTGTGTAAACCTATCATTGTTCGGCTATTTTATCGTACCTTCTCAGATACCTATCTCGGGTTTGCAAAAAATAATTATATTATTTTATTGATATGGCCGAAGAAAGTATATATATTTATAAGTAAGCCGCAAGGCTGGTGGCCCTTTGCCTAAGGCTCAGGACCGTGGCAGCGCCTCAGTCGCCGTTAAGACTGGGGCTTTTTTTATTTCTTCCAAAACACTATTTTTTCGTATATTTTTCACATAGGCCGCATCAGCCGGAAATGCTGTTACAAAACTTAATTCACCAGGTTTTTTTCTCTGTTCCAGCACAACAATATAGTTCTCTTCAACTACAAGCAAAGTCCTTCTTTCCTTCTGCCTTTTACGCGAATCTTTTCTAACTTGATGCCTGCGCTCAATAGTTCCCTTTGATGCCGATAAAATTTCTTTTATCCATAGAATTCGACGAGCCCGTTTTTTTGAGAATGGGATGTCATGTTCTTTTTTTTCACGATAGTTTGAACTTTCAGAAAAAGCATGGTCAAAAGAATGTATGCTAAAATGTATACGGTTGCCCAACCAATCAAAAATTTCAATATTATCACCGTCTTCTGTCTTAATGTATGTTTTGATAAATATTTTTTTGTATTCTTTTTTAAGCTCGCCCTTATCGTCGGCCTTTAAGCGTAATTGGGGCCATAAATGTTCAGACATTCTCTAGCGCCCCATAAAATGGAAGATGTTAAATTTTTCAAAATTAGGGCCGGTAGAATTATTCAAGGAAGAAAGACCTGATGATTTTGCCAAGCTTTCACAAAAATCCAGCTTTGTTTTGCTGGTATTTCTTTTGTTCCATTTGTATCCCACCGCACCTATAAATAAGTCTGTTAATTGGATTAAGGGTAAATTCTGAGAATGAACAGGTTCTAAACAAATAATCTTTGCCTCGTCGGCCAGTTTTTTTCTTAGAATGTCTCTCAGCTCAACAAATCGATTTTGTATTTTGTTTTGCTGCCAATCTAAATATATGTGATAGGCGTTACCAGGCTTTAGCCAGTGAATAAGCAGTTGATAGTATAATTTATAAAATCCAAGTTCTTCATCACCGTAATTGTATTGTTCATGGTCCAAGGAGCTTCGATTAACTACAATGCAGCGAAAACGCATATCGCTTTCTTTTTTAAATAGGTTAATTAATGCTCTATAAAACTCCTTTTTATTCGGAGACAGAGTTTTCCAACCAAATTCCGGCCCGATGCTAAAATGTTTTTTTATTAAATGTATTTCTTTTACGATTCGGGCTTTCTTCACTCTTGGGTATGACAAAGCCCCTATTACCATGAAGTCGGCATCTTTATTTGTGTGATTGCTTTCATCACAATAAATATTTATGTGCTTTTCTTCTTGTAAGTATTTTTTTTTCATGGCGTTAGTAAGCTAGTAGGTTGTGTTGAAAAAAAACAATCCAACCCAACTTCAACCTATATATGCAAGCAGGTTTAATTATTCAATTTGTAGAGGGAGGACCCCTCGTTTCCTAACGATTCAACGAGCGTTGCGATTTCTTGTTCCCAATGGTTTAATCGTTAGCGCACTTGTAAGCTTCTGATTCTACAGATTCGATTTCTTCCCTTGTTAAATCATATAAAAGATATACTAGTTGATTGATTTGTCTGTCTATTGATTTGATTTGGCGTCTCAACATCTCTGCCGTCTGGGGAACCTTGGATTCGGCGAGCTTTTTGTTTAGTTCCAGCATCTGATCGACAAGTTCGACCATTTTGTTGTGCATGGTGACATCATTGGGATTGTCAAATTTGAGGGTGCGGATGGGAATTTTTTCTATAAATTGAGTGAAGTAACGAAAAAAACCACCGCGCAAAGAGGTGCTAACCTGTTTGAGGTAAAAGTCCAGCACTTTGCTGTTGAGCAACCCTAGGATGTATTTGTACGTTTCAGAGATAGAATCCTTCAATGTGATTCCGTACCCACTCGTAAAAGCATATTGGCCGCTCTCATCCAGAGCAAATGAAGCACGATCTGCGATATCAGGAACAAGTATTTTTGGTGAAGTCATGACCTCAATGTTTTTGGGATAGACATAGCCATACCACTGCACCCCCTTCATTCTGCCTCGTTCCCGCTCTTCAAGGAATGTTTTGTTTTTGCAGAGATACGTATGGGTATTGGGAAAATTGCGCAAAAGTTCATCCTCTGGTATGAGTTCATTACGATCACCTTTGACTCGGTAGGGAATGATGACAACTTGACCCGATGGTAAAATTTGGTAAGGCTTGATTTCACGCCCTTTCAAAAAAGACAAGACAACACCTCGTTCTAATGGTACAACACGATCCAACTGCTTTGATTGAGCCCTGAGCATATTTTCATTTTCTGATACTAATGCAAGAACATATACTTCATTGGCGCTTGTGCGAATGCCTTGAGCCATTCGTTCTGCCACATCTCGCAATTTGACCGGCATTTGGCTCAACCGTTCAAAAAGAGCTGCGCCCGGGCCCACCACAAAATTCCACTCGCTTGCCGTAGTCCTGTCCGCGGGGATTTCGATTTCACTTGCTGCGCCCCTGCTTCGCCAGCCATCTAAGTCTTGGACCTCGGCGTAGCGAAAGCTGTTGCTGCCCGCTTTGTTCAGGAACTGTAAGCAGGTATATGTCGTTGCCCCAACAAAAATTTGTTGGTCTCCAAAGTGAACGATTTCTGATAGGTGTTTTCCTCCAGCGATCAACTCGCGTAACGGTGCGCCATACTTGGCTTGGAAAAATTTATGTGGTAGAATGTAACCCATTCGTCCCTTCTTGTTTAGCAATTGCAACCCCCTCTCAACAAAGACAACGTAAATGTCATAATTGCCCTTGCTGGCGGATTTGAAGTGCTGCTTATAAAATTCTACTTCACTGGGTGCCCATTCCTTCATTGCCTGTATTCTTACATACGGCGGATTCCCGATCACCGCATCAAATCCGCCATCCTTCATGATCGGACCGAATTCGGTATTCCAGTCAAAGGCATTGACTCGGTAGATTTCTTCTTCGCCAAATATATCCAACTGCTGATGGTCATAAAAATCTGGTCCAATTAGGGAGTTTCCGCATTTGATGTTGTTCGAAAGGTCAGGCAAAACCCGTTCTTGAAACAGGCTCATTTGCTTGCCGATGCTCTGTTCGTCCTCTCCTTCCAGCACCTTGAGGAGTAGAGAAAGCTTTGTTACTTCCACCGCCTGGGGATCAATGTCCACGCCGTAAATGTTGTTCAACAGTATCCGTTTGCGTTCATCGGTGGTTAGCCGCCATTCACCTTTCCGAGACTGGTAGATGCGGGGCGCTTTGCCTTTGGACCATTTATCTAGGCCGTCGCTGACGTATTCGTCTCGGTGCCAATCTAGTAGAAATTGATAAGCGCCGATCAGAAACGAACCCGAACCGCAGGCGGGATCTAGTATTCTTAGACGGCTCACGCCGCCTCTCGGGCCGATTTTTTTGCCTTCCACCAGTTTGTTTACCGTGTTATTAACGATATAATCCACAATATAGTCCGGTGTGTAATAAACGCCTCCTGCTTTGCGGACTTCAGGCTTTTCCTCAATTTTTGCTTGATGTTTGTTGGTGAGGCGGATGACCTTGCCAAGAAATTTTTCATATACCTGTCCGAGAATATCTGCCGGCAGGACAGAAAATTCGTAAGGACTGTCTGGATAATATAGGTTTTTAAAAATCGTTTTCAGTGGCTTGTCGTCAATCTGGAGAGAAGGTGTCAGGCTGTCGCAATTCTCACGGCCTTTTTCTTTTCTGAAATGAAATAATCCGGAATTATATTTTTCATCTGCCTTATTGAAAAGCTGAAACAATCGCTTATAAACATTCTCCCCATTCTGCAACGCCATTAATCTGCCATAATTTTCCATGCCTCGGTCTTCGCAAATACGGAGAAAAACGATCCGGTCAATTGTCTGCTGAACGGTGAAGTTCAATTCCCGCTGTGAAATGTCAGGATTCCGCAAGGCGATGTTTCGGGCCAGGAGTTCACGCCAGCGCTCAATCTCCTGCAAGAATGCGGTATCGACTTCCGAGGTGCCTTTTTTGATTTTACTGGACTCGATATATTTGTCGAAGGATCCTTTCAGGATCGCATCTCGAGAAAAGATATCGGCAATTTCTTTCCATCGGTCTGCATAATCCGTGTATTTAAGATAAAGGATGCGGGAATGGGAAACCTGGTCAGTTTTAAGCGGTTTAACTCGGCAGTCGTAAACAGCGAATTCCTCAAAGTCCGTCAAAATGCTGATGGGGAGCTTGGCGCTCCAGCCATATCTGCGCAACTGGTAAGCAGGATGGATGTCTTCCTTAATATTGACAGAAGGCTTTTTTGCTTCTAGGAAAAACTTGCGGGCACCGCCAACCCGGAAGCAGTAATCCGGCGCCTTGGTGACGCCGCCAACTTTGATGGCGTCTTCGTGGATAACGTCCTTATAGGCTTCGGCGTAGCCCTGCCTGTTGGCAATATCCCAACCAAGTTCTTCGAAAAATGGGTCGACGAATTCGCGACGTACCTGAGTTTCGTTATAAATTCCCTTTTTATACGATTCAATATTATTATTGAACGTTTCAATTAATTCTTTGATTCTATTTGGTACGCACATATTACGAACCTGTCTTTCAAGTTGATTAAATATCTTTTATATTAAACTTTTATTTTAAAAACTATACTGTGGTCACAATAAGTGCCGAAGTCAAAAAAAATTCAGTGCGACATTGTTATAATGGAAGCCAGATTATCATAACAGAAAAGAAGAAGCCCCGTTGTCCACATTAAGTCATTTAATCTAACATAGTTGCATGTCAGAACAAGTCAAGTTTTTTACATTTTAATTCCGCTGTTCTTCAACGATGGTGCCGTTTTGATCATGGCTGGTGCGCTGGCCGTTGTTGTAAAGAATAAGTGTTGCCCCTAAATGTTTAATTCAATCCTTCTTTAAGACTTTTTAGCTTACAACTGCAGTTACAAAGATTGCCTTTGATGTATTGCCAATCAGCCTTGCTTCATCGACCCTGAATCCGCAATCGCTCAAGATCTTTTTTGTTATTTTCACTGTCAGTTTGTGTGCAGTAGGCGGAGGTTTTCCGAACGTTTTCAAATACCGAAATGTCACTCCAAGCTTGCTGAAGAGGGTCATCCCCTCGGTGGTAAAGCTGACGATTATGAGCCTGCCGTTTGGTTTCAGTACTTTCCTGCTCTCCGCAACAGCCTTTTCCGGTTCAGGAATAATATGTAACAGGTTTACCATGACGACAGTATCGAAGCTGAGCTCAGGATAAGACAGGCTAAAGCAATTTGCTTTTTCAACAGTAACGTTTTCCAAATTTTCTAATCGCTGTTTTGAGAAGGCCACCATCTCATCAGAAAAGTCGGTGGCAGTAAGGTGGCGGGCTTCCGGTGCCAAAATTTTCGAATATGTTCCATTGCCACAGCCAAGTTCAAGCGTGTTGCCCAAGTCGGTTTGTTTTGATAATTCCGCTTTTATCAGCTCAATGTTATCGTTGCCGACAACGTAATGAGCGCGTTCTTCAAAATCCGCGACAAATTTGGACCAATACGTTTCTTTTTCAGTCATGTTCAACCTCTCCCGGGTTTACTACAGCACTTCCAATTGCTTGTGGCAACAGTATCAAGCCAGGCGCAGTGCGCACCGTTATGCTTAATTCCTCTGTTCTTCGACGACGGTACCGGTTTGGTCATAAACCAGGCGGCTGATGCGCTTGCCGTTGTCGAATGAATCGACATACTTTACTTTTCCGCCGTTGCCGTAGATGGTGCTGATGCCGTGCAGCTTGCCGCCCTGGTAGTTGGCCTCGGCTTTCAGAACGCCGCCGGGGCCGTAGGCCTTGGTGAGCCCTTCGAGCTTGCCGTTGTTGTACATCCAGACAACACGGGTGGAGCCGTCTTCATAGAAGCTGGTGGAAACGCCCTGGATCTGGTCGTTTTTATAGGTTTGCGTTTCACGCACGGTGCCGCTTTCGTAGTAAGTTTTGCGCGGCCCGTGCAGGAGACCGTCTACATAGGTTTCCTCGGCATTAAGCTGCCCGTTTTCATAATACCGGCGGCTGGTGCCGTGGAGCCGGTCGTCCTGCCAGGTGCCTTCAAGCATGAGCTGGCCGCTTCTGTAAAAGCCGCGGCTGGGGCCCTGCTGCATGTCGGCCTCGTAGTTTTCCTCATGCTCGAGCCGGCCGTTTTCGTAATAGGTGCGGCAGAGGCCGCTCTGCTCGCCGTCCACGAAGTTTTCTTCCGATTTTATATTGCCGTTTTCATAGTACGTTTTTATGTGTACAAGCTCTCCCTCCTGGTGCTCTTCCTCGGACATCAGGTTGCCGTTGTCGTAATAGGTTTTACTGGTGCCGTGTTTCCACCCGTCGGTGTAGTGTTCTTCGGCCCGCAGTTGCCCGCTTTCGTAATAGGTTTTGCTGGCTCCTTCGAGCTGATCGTTTTCGTAGCGCCATTCGGATTCAATTTTTCCGCTTCGGAAATACTTTCTTTCGACTTTCATAAACCATTCCTGTTGCTTTCAGATCCGGGAGCCTGCGTCTTGGTGATGACCCCTATGCGCGGCTTCATCCAGGGCAGCTTGCGTTCGGCAAAAGCCGCAAAAATAAAACCGCACACAAGGCCCAGCACGCAGCCGGTAAGCACATAGCCATCGTTGCCCGGCGCAGAGCGGTAGCCGATAAGCCCTCCAAGGAGCATCCCGGCGAGGGGCGCTCCCAGTACTATGCATGCGGTCAGGCCCTTGTGGGGCAGTTCCGTCTCTGCTTCAATGAGTTCTCCTTCGCGGTACTCACCGGGTTTTGCGGGAACAACGATGTCAAGCCCCTGGTTGCACGGTTTTTTATGCAGGCTGCATGACGAGCATCCGCTACAGACTTCGGCGTGTACCTGCAGGCGGACCGTTACCAAAGTGTTTTCAACTTTAATTATGACGCCGTTATATCTCATAAATAACTTTAAAAGGCTGTTGAAAAACGCTTATCTGCGGCGTTGTTGCGAATCCTTCGTCGTTGCAGCGTACAAACAAGTACGCCTCACTCCTCATGGCTCCGCACGTCTTGCATCTAAGCATTTTTGAAGCAGCCTTAATAGCCTCTGGTTTATTAAAGTAAGTTATCTGTGTCCGCCGAAAGACTTTCAATTTCAGATTCCAGCAACGACAGAAAGGTATCATCCAGTTGCAGGCGTGCGGCATAGGGCAGCTCGGCAATGACCAGGTCCGGATTGGGCGCCAGCGATAGACCGATTTTTTTTAAAAGAGCATCAGACACCTGCAACACATTGAACAGGGTGTTTTCCTGCTGTTCATACGTTTGGGGTTCGTGGTGGGTTTCAACAATCCGGCAGATGTTTTCGTTGAACTGCAGCTTGCGCAGCACTTCGGCGCCCACGTCGGAATGCAGCTGGTAGAGCGCGGAAACAATTCCATCGTGCTGTATCTCATGCTGCTGCTTTTCCTGCAGGGTGGAAAGGGCGTTTAAAATGGTTACAAACCCGATATCATGGAGTAAACCCAGGATATATCCATCTTCGGCTATAAAGGGGACATTTGACTGCTCAATGATTTTTTTGGTGCAGATTGCACATGCAAGTGAATGCTGCCAGTTGAGTCTGAAATCCTCTGCAAGATACTTCTTTTTGATTTTAAAGACATCCTTGAAGAGGATGGTCATCAACAGGCTTTTGATGGCTTGCAGCCCGATACGGGTAACGGCCTGCTCGATGCTTTTTATGCGCACCAGGCCGGAATAAAAAGGTGAGTTTGCCAGGTTGAGCACCTTGGCGGTCAGGGAGGAGTCTTTTTCGATAATGAGTGCAAGGTCGTTGTATTCAATAGACTCCTTGCCCAGCAGGCTTTGCAGGTTGCCGGCGATTTCATCGGGAATGGGCAACGGCATTGAATCCTTTGCCAGCTCATCGCCGACCAACTGCCTGATAACAGCTACCTCGTCCATGCTTTTTCCCCACGGGGCCGGTTACGGCCCGCCTTGTTAGATGTCCAGGTAATATTTCTTTTTTTTCATAATGGTCCCGACAATCAAACCGCCGAAGAACACCACAGCACCGCCGAAGAACCACCAGAGCATGGCGGGCGGGCGGGGCTTGGAAGATGCATCGCGCAGAAAACCGATGTCGCGTTTGAGACGCCCCAGTTCTTTTTTCAAATGTTCGTTTTCGTCCAGGAGTTCGGTGAGGTTTTCAGAATGGGAGGTCAGGGTGTTGTATTTTTCCGTTATGGCGGCAAGCTCTTTTCCGGTGCGGTCGGCTTCCTCGCGGTAGTGGTTCATGCGGCTTTCAAGCTGCTTTACTTCGGCGGCATGGCGGCTTTGTGCGTCGCGCAACTCTGATAAAATTTCCGGCTGGTCTTTCCCCAACTCATTTACCGAGGCCTGCAGCTTGTCCACCTGTTTTTGCAGTTGCCGGATAACAACGGGCTTGGGGGTCTCCTGGCTGATATACTGGCCGTGGACCCAGCCGACCAGCCCGCCTTCGGTTCGCACCCGAAGGTAATTGCCGCTCTGTTCAAGCACGTCAACCGGCGTGTTTGTTTTCAGGTTTTTTATTTTCGTGCCGGTGCCCTTGCCTTGGCGCAGGGTTACAATCAGAATATCGGAAACATACCGGCGGTCGGCAGCATGCACATTCCAGGGATACAGCAACAGAAAACAGAACAAGACAATAACCAATGACATGATTCTATGATACCTGGTAAACATAACCCTTCTCCTAACAAATTCTGAACGTGCAAGTTGCATCAGCGAAACGTTTTTCCGTTCCAGCCGAACATGGCGCCGTTGATGGTGGTGAACTCTATATAGATTCGGTCCGGCGGAACAGAAAACTCCTGCCGGATAAAATCGCCGATCTTTTGGCAGAGTCCCGGGCAGTCTTCCTGCCCCAGGCTGATGCTTTTCAACTCAACATATGCGGCCGGGTCGGAGGTGCCGTCAAAAGCTATGGGCATCCCCTGCCGCACGGCCGCCATGACCCACTGCTCCTGCTTGCCGAGCAGTCCGGCGATGAAGGCCGAGGTTTTTTTGGAAAGCTCCTGGTCCGCCTTTTCATCGGTAGGCTGGTTGGTTTCAATTTTTACATACGGCATGCTGTCCGTGTCTCCCTGAATGTAGATACATGTGTGCGCCCCGACTGGACTCCTACTTCTTTATCCTGACGCAACAGGTTTCGCCGGGAATCACTTCGATATCGATCCCCACTTTGGCGGCAAAGCCTTTCCATAAGGGGATACACCACTTGTTATGAATATCGTCCCAGGTAAGCTCGCAGGTGCCCAGCGAACTCACTATCTCGAGCATTTCCTTATACGGGCATTGCAGCAAACGCTCATTTTCCCGGATTTCAACCTTTTCAAAAAGCTGGTAGCAGCAGGAATTGGCCTCAAAAATGCCGTAGAGCCCCTTGTCCAGCCCCTCGGTTTCCACCCATCCGCCGATCATTTCCAGGATCGGGCCCAGGGTGTATACCTCATGGTCTACCTTTTCCTGCCAGAGGTTATGTTTAACGGCAAAGCCCAGGTCGGTCAGGTGGGCCTTTACCAGTGCATCGTTGAACTTGTGCGGATAGGGAATATTGTCCGAATAGGTTTGAAAAAGCATTTGCATCGCAGGGGTTATGTCTGCGGCTTCTTTCTCAAATTCATAACGAATACCCGGCATTTTGACCTCCTTTGCTGAGCGGGGCGCCCCGGCCCGCTGTTCAATGGTTTACCCCCCATTTTTGTAACAAAGTTCACGAATGACTTGCACTTCGCCGATGGGATTGTTATATGATAAAACATACGGTTTGTAAAGAGTATGCCATGGTAGTGTGTGGTAAATCTTCAGTATAATTCTTGACAGAAAAAACACCTTTTCCTATACTCTGTCCTAATATACTGCTTTTTGTCGTTTTTGAACTGGAGTTAATTAATATGGGCGTCCCCTCAAAAGAACAGCTGATTAAAAAGGCCGGCGATCCCAAGGTGCTCCCTTCGGTTGCCCGAAAAGTGCTCGAGATGGTCAACAATGCCGACACCTCCAACTCACAACTGTGTTCGGTCATTGAAAAGGACCAGACAATATCGGCCAGTATTTTAAAAATAGCCAACAGTGCCTTTTACGGGCTGCGCCAGGAAGTTACCAGCCTGAACCAGGCCATCGTCATCCTGGGGTTCAACGCCCTGCGCGACCTGGTAATAACCGTTTCAACCAAGCTGCAATACAAAAATTTCGGTATTACCGAACAGATGATGTGGGACCACTCCATCGGGGCCGCCATAGCGGCAAAACGCATTGCCGCCGGACGCGGAAAAGACCTGGAAGAGATTGCGTTCCTGGGCGGGCTCATGCACGACTTTGGAAAAGTTGTTATGAACAATGAGGCCCCGGATGCGTATTTGCAGGTTATGCAGGATTCCTACAACGAGGGCATCCAGCCCATGGCCGCTGAAGACAATGTTTTCGGATACAACCACACCGAGATCGGCCCCCTGGTTTTATCCGAGTGGGGTTTCCCGCCGATGCTGATTGAAGTGTTGAAGAATCATCACTTGAACTATTGTTCGCTGGAAGATTTTGAAGACGGGCTTGCAGCCCGGGCCGTGGCCTGCTGCCACCTGGCGAACTGTATCTGTAAAAAGATCGGTATCGGATACCGGACCCCGGACGATTCCGTAGATCTCGCAAGCCTGCCGTCCGTTGCATTCCTCGCCATCGCCCCCGACAAGCTGGATCCGATGCTCAATGAAATTGCCGAGGCATACGAGGCTGAAAAGGCCGCTTTTCAGTAAAAAGCCCCGCCTTTCTCGGCAAAGCACGCTACGACCTTTTTTTACTTTTTCTATCCCGACTCCATCACACTACTGTTTTTCGTTTTTAGCAAATTTATACATATTTTACACTGTTCAGAATAGCCCTATTTCCCCGCAGATTTCTTTTTCTTTGTTGGCTTCGGCTGTTTGCGGGGCTGTGCCGTCCGCGCAATGTTCAACTGCCGTCCGGCAACCCAGACCTTCTTCAGGGCCCGAAAAATGTCGCGGGGCATGCCTTCCGCCAGGTCTACCGTGCTGTAGTCATCATAGATCTCAATTTTGCCGATATAGGCGCTGTCAAGCCCGGCTTCATTTGCAATAGCCCCGACGATATTGCCGGGTTTTACTCCATGGGTATGGCCGACTTCAAGGCGAAACCGTTCCATGCCCGGCTCGGGTTCACTGTCTACTGCGCCGCGCTTTGGGGCGGTTTTTCTTTTTCGGGGCCGGTCCTCTTCAAAGGAGTCCCGTATCTTTTTTTTGGGCTTATCCTTCAGCAAAAGCGGTTGATCGCCTTGCAGCAGCTTGGCGAGTGCTGCGGCAATTTCCAGGGCCGGCACATTGTGTTCCTGACGGTACTGCTCCATCAAATCATAATAAAAGCCGATCTCCTCTACGGCCAGTGTATCGGTGATGCGCTGCTTGAAACCGGCAATTCGCTGATCGTTAATCAGGTCGGTAGAAGGCAGTTGCATCAGCTTGATTTTCTGCCGGGTCGCTTTTTCTATGGCATGCAGCATCCGCTTCTCGCGCGGGGCAACAAACAGGATCGCCTCTCCGCTACGGCCCGCCCGGCCGGTACGGCCCACGCGATGCACATATGCTTCGGTATCGTAGGGAATATCGTAGTTGATAACGTGGCTGATGCGGTCAACATCGAGCCCCCGGGCAGCCACATCGGTGGCAACCAGTATATCAAGCTTACCGGCCTTTAAATGTTCAATGGTGCGCTCGCGGGTTTTTTGCGGGATATCGCCGTTCAGCGGTGCGGACGCATACCCGCGGGCTTCCAGCCGCTCGGACAATTCCACGGTGATGGATTTCGTGCGCACAAAGATGATGATGCCGTCGAACGGTTCGGCCTCCAGTATGCGGGTCAGCGCGTCGAGCTTATGCAGTCCGCTCACCATCCAGAACCGGTGGCGTATGGTATCGGCCGTGGTGGTGCGCACCTTTATGGTGATTTCTTCCAGGTCGTGTAAATATTTTTGGGCAATGCGGCGGATGTCCCGTGGGATGGTTGCCGAAAACAGCGCAATCTGGCGCTCGGGCGGGGTTTGATCCAGCACCCATTTTACATCATCAATAAATCCCATGCGCAGCATTTCATCGGCTTCGTCAAGCACCAGGCAGTTCAGTTCATCCAGGTCGAGGGTGCCGCGCCGCATATGGTCCATCACCCGGCCCGGGGTTCCCACCACCACGTGCACGCCGCGCTTGAGTTGCCGCAGTTGCGTGTCATAACCCTGGCCGCCGTACACCGGCAGCACGTGAAAGTTTTTCATGCGTCCGGCATATCTGCGGAATGCTTCGGAGACCTGAATGGCAAGCTCCCGGGTCGGTGTCAGAACCAGCACCTGGGGCAGCTTTTTTTTAAGATCAATACGCGACAGGATCGGCAGGGCAAACGCGGCGGTTTTGCCCGTGCCGGTCTGGGCCTGTCCCAGCACATCGCGGCCCGCGCTTATGTGCGGTATCACCAGGGCCTGAATGGGCGACGGTGTTTCATAGCCTACATCATCCAGGGCCCTCAGCACGGGTTTGCTCAGTGCCAGCTCATCAAAACCCGGTTGTTTCAACGGTTCAGTGGTCATGCCTGTCTCCTTTTCAGCCATACGGAAAGGCTTGTGCTCCATACGGCAGTAAAAAACGATTTATGAAAAACTAGTAAGTGTAGCACATCCGGCGGTTATTAGACCTGTCTTTTTTCCCATGAAACGGCAGGTACATTATCGGTCGGCATGCCGCTGTTACTGCTTTAAAAGTGATGTAAAAAGAGGAGGTATTTTTGTTTCAAAAGTCATTTTCTGTTTTGCATAGGGATGCACCAGAGTTATGGCGGCGGCATGCAGCATAAGCCTCTTAATGCCTGTTTCCTTTCCCCCATATGTTTTATCTCCGGCTACAGGGTACCCCTGTTCAGAAAAATGGACCCGGATCTGATTTTTGCGGCCGGTAAGCAGATCAATTTCCAGCAAGCTGTATTTTTTTGATACTTTTAAAACCTTATACCCGGTTCTGGCAAGCTTTCCTTTTTTCGGGTTTTCAACAGAATACATTTTGTGAATGCTGTTTTCCGCAAGGTATGACGTAATTACATCTTCCTTCTCCGGTAATGTTCCGTGCACCACGGCATAATACTTTTTTTTAAATCTCTGCCACTCGTCCTGAAGGTAGCGCTTGGCATCGGCGTTTTTTGCAAAAACGATAATACCGGAGGTGTCTTTGTCCAGGCGGTGTACGATGAAAATCCGGTTGCGTGATTTCGGATTGCCTTTTTTGACATATGCCGTTAAGAGATAGTAGGCCGTATTTTCTTTGACTTTCTCATTGCTCACGGTTAAAAGACCGCTTCTTTTATCAACAACCAGAATGTCTCGATCTTCATAGAGAATGGAAAGACCCCGGGGCTGATATCTTTTGGGAGGGCTTTTGAATTTTTTTTGGTTTTCCTGCATACTCTTCTGAACTGTAAAACAGCTCTTCCTGTTATGTTAAATCGGATTGGTGCTTCCGATGTATCGATTGAATCACTTCGTCGAGCTTTTGCAGAAAATCCGAACGGTCACGCTGCTTCAGGGGTGGCGGTCCGCCGGTTATCTCTCCGGTGTCACGAAGTTCCGACAACAGGTCGCGTGTGGCCACGGCCTGGCCGATGTTGTCATCCGTGAACGGCTTTCCGGTTGGGCCGATTACCAGCGCGCCTTCCTTCAGGCAGCGGCTTGCCAGCAGAATGTCGGCGGTAACAACGATGTCGCGTGGCTGCGCGTGCTCCACAATCCAGTTATCGGCCGCGTCGAATCCGTCACCTACAACTTCCAGTGTAATACCCCGCTTGTTCGGAACCCGCATCCAGGAGTTGGCAACCAGTGTAACCTGTAAGCTATACCGGCCGGCAACGCGGTACACTTCCTGTTTGACCGGGCACGCATCGGCATCAACAAAAATGTGCAGCAAATGATATCTCCTTTGTAACTGTGTGCAGACAGCAGGCAACATCCTCAGACGGCAATAACCGGGATTTTGTACTGGGGTATACAGTGTAGCACAGTCAGCGGGTATTAGACATGTCTATTTCTTGCGGCTGCGGCGTTTTCTCTGATACTTGTTAACCGCGCCGTTGTGTTCGCGCAGAGTTTTGGAGAACTTGTGGGTGCCGTTGTTCATGGAGACAAAGTAGAGATAATCGACCGAGGCCGGGTTGAGCACGGCCCGGATGGATTCGCGTCCCGGGTTGCTGATCGGGCCCGGAGGCAGTCCGAAATTGCGATAGGTGTTGTAGGGGGTTTTTTTACGCAGGTGTTTTCTGCGCAGGCGCCCCTTAAAGTCGGGGTCTTCAAGGCGCACGCCATAGAGCACCGTGGGGTCGCACTCGAGCCGCATCCGTTTTTTGAGCCGATTCAGAAACACGGCGGCAACAAGGGGTTTTTCTTCCTTCTTTGCGGTTTCCTCTTCGATCAGGGAGGCCAGGGTCAGCAACTCACGGTCCGAAAATTTGGTCGGGGCAGAGCGGGCCTTCTCTTCTGAAAGCACGGTGAGCATGCGCCCAGCCATGGTTTTGATAATGGTGTTCTCATCGGTTTCACGGCTGAACCGGTATGTGTCGGGGAACAGAAACCCTTCGAGGCTTGATTCCTCGATGCCCAGCGACTTGATATACTTCGGGTCGCGGGCTTTGAGCAGCAGGGATTCTGTTGGGCCGAAACCGGCATTTTCCAGAATGGCGGCAATTTCAGAAAGCGAGCTGCCCTCGGGTACGGTGACCGGGTGGGTGACGACTTCTCCCCTGACAAGCTTGTCAAGTACTTCAAGGGGGGTCAGGGCACCGGTGAAGTGATATTCGCCGGACTTTATGCGGAAGTCGGCCTTCTGCCACATGGCAAGTACCTTAAACATGCCGGGGCTGCGGATGATGCCCTTTTGCGACAGCATTTTTGCGGCGTTTTTGAACGTGCTTCCCCGGGGAATGATGACCTGGGCCTGGTCAGGGGCATTGGGAGCCGGTGTGCGGCTGTAGGCAAACAGCGACAGACCGCTGATTACCAGCAGCAACAGGGAAACAATGATCGCACTGTAGGTTGCTCTTTTCATGACTGCTCGGTTTTATAGTTGCAAAAGTCGAGGTAGCCCTGCAGTAAAATTGCAGCGGCAACTTTGTCCACAACCTGTTTTCTTTTTTTACGGCTCAGGGGTGCTTCCAGAAGCCGCCGTTTGGCCTCTGTTGAGCTCAGGCGTTCGTCCCAGGTATCAACCGGCAGGTGCATGCGGTTTTTCACCTGCTCAACAAACTCCATAACCTGCCCGGCGGAACTGCCCAGGCTGCCGTCCATGTTGCGGGGCAGTCCGACAACAAATTTCTGGGCGCCGTATTTTTCAACCGCCTCATGCACGGTATCAAGATCCCTGTTCGGCTCTGAACGCTGTATCGTCCGGATACCCCGGGCAAGAATACCGCTTTCGTCACTGAGAGCCAGGCTCATTTTTTTCGTGCCGTAATCGATTCCGAGTAAGCGCATGTTTATTCCTGCAGTAGAAGTATAATGCCTGCGTGCAAGCGGGTCGGGCTGTAAAAAAATCGGAAAGCTCTGCTGCTGTGCAGAGCTTTCCGTTGATACTCACTTATGTATAACACTGCCTGGTTACCTGTGCCAGGCTTTTTTTACCACTCTTCGTCGGGATAGTACCCCAGGTATTCATCATAGAGGTCTGTCCGGCGGTCGGTGTGCGGGTTGTTGAAATCGGACCAGTGGCGGTACCGTGCGCCCACAACATTGATTTCGGCCATGACCACTTCGACTTTGTCGGGGTCGCCGGGGCCGGCTACAAAGCCGCCGCCGGGGTCGGTAATGCAACTGTTGCCGATGTAGGTGCAGCCGCGCTCTTCACCCACGCGGTCGGCGCAGATGCTGTATACGGCGTTCATGAGCGACATCTGGGCAGCCGACGTTGCCGCAGTGGGTTTTTCCTTGGTCTGCAGCGGATCAACCACTACCCAGTTGGTTGAGTCGCAAACAATGTCTACGCCCTGGGCGGCATAAATACGGGTTACTTCCGGGAACCATACATCGTAGCAGATGCGGCAGCCGATTTTACCGAACGGCAGGCTGAATACCGGGTAGCCGAGGTTGCCCGGCTCGAACCACAGCTTTTCTTCGTTCCACAGGTGGGTCTTGCGGTACGTGCCGATATATCCTTCGGGGCCCACTACAACAACACTGTTGTACAGGTGGTTGCCTTCGCGTTCACAAATACCGGCGCAGATATAGGCGCTGTGTTTCTGGGCGGCCTTGATCCACTCCTGGGTGGTGGGGCCTTCGGGAACTTCTTCCGACAGGGCGAAGGCTTCTTCGCGTGAGTTGAAAATGTAACCGGTGTTGGCCAGTTCGGGGAGCACCATCAGTTTGGCGCCCTGCTTTCCGGCCTCGTCGATAATTTTGAGCGATGCTTCGATATTGTGGTCTTTGTCGGCAATATGCGGCTCCATCTGGAGGGCGGCAACCTTTACAAGGCTTTCTTTGCCGGGTTCGCGTTCTCCGGGATAGGGAGGTACAGGTATTTGCTGGTACTTGCTCATGTCTTTCTCCTTTGTACAGGGTTATGTGGTTACTGCTTTTTTTAATGTATCAAGTTCGATATTCCCCTCGGCATCACGGGGAATAGATTCCATTACTTTAACAATGCTGGGAACTTTAAATTTTGCCATACGTTCGGCACACCAGTCAATAATTTCCTTTTCGGTGCAGGAAGCCCCTTTTTTGAGCACCAGGAAGGCTGTAACCGCTTCATCCCGGATCTGGTCGGGGATGGCGATGACCACGGCCTCGGCAACCTTTTCATGCTGCAGCAGCACCTGCTCGACTTCATGGGCGGATATGTTTTCACCGGCCCGCTTGATAACGTTTTTGATGCGATCCACAAAGTGAAAATACCCGTCGGACTCCATATAGCCCATATCGCCGGTGTGGAGCCACCCGTCGCCCAGGGTTTCGGCGGTGGCGTCGGGCTCTTTGTAATAGCCCTTCATAATGGTGCGGCCGGGCACGCCCTTCACAACTATTTCTCCCGGGGTGCCGGGCGGGGTCTCGCTGCCCTGCTCGTCCACTATTTTTACCTCGTTGCCCAGCCGCGGCAGGCCGATGCAGTTTTTCTTAAAGCGTCCGTCAATGGGGTTGATGGTGGTGGCCCCCAGGGTTTCGGTCATGCCCCACAGATCGCACAGCTTGACCTGAAAGCGGTTTTCGAACAGGTCCCATTCCTCGCCGCTGATGGCAATGGCGTACATAATCAAACGCAGGTTGTTTTTATTGTCGAGATAATGGGGCGGCTGGTTCAGAATCATCCGGACGGCCGCGGCTACAAGGCTGGATGTAGTTGCCTCGTGGCGGCGGGCCTGTTCCATGTATCGGGAGGAACTGAACTGCTCCGCCATTATCAGCGTGGCCCCGGCGGTCAGGGTGGGCATCATGGAGATGAAAACGCCGTTTATGTGAAAGAGGGGCAGCACGATAAAGTGACGGTCTTCAGGCATCACTTTCCAGGCCTGGGCGCCGAAGGTGCCGGCAAACACGGCATTGGCATGGGTGAGCTGCACCGCGTTGGCCCGGGCCTGGTTGCCGGGCGAAAACATGATCATCAAATCGTCTTCCGGCTCTACGGTAACGGACGGCGGCGCTTCACCGGCGTCCTCCTCTTCCAGCACGCCGTTGATCACTTCAACCGTTGAAAACAGTTTGTCGTTGGGATACCAGGGAACGGTGCGGGCCAGGAAAACGCGTTTGATGTTTTCGCAGTCATCCACAACCTCACTGATCATGTCCAGATGGGCCGGGTCGGTAATAACGGCCACGGCGTCGGAAAATTTCATGAAGTGGTCCATCTCGAACTTTGTGGACAGGTTGTTGGTGGGAACCATAACCGCGCCGAGTTTGCCCAGCGCAAACAGGGAAATAAGATACTCGGGGCAGTTGTTCATGTGAACCACGACCTTGTTGCCCTTAACAATACCCAGGCGGGCAAACAGGGCGGCATAGGCGTTTACGCACTGGTTGAACCGGCTGTATGTGTAGCGGGTTACATTGCCCTGCCGGTCCTCAAAGATGAGCCACTCCTTATCGCCGAACACTTCGGCTTTGTGTTCCAGGATGCTGTTGAGGGTTCTGCTGCCGATACAGTCCATATGGTTTCCCTTATTGTGTCGGCCGGTATGGGCCGACGGGTTGGCGGACTCACATAAAAGTAAGCTTTTCCCAGTAGTTCCGTTTGCCCGCATCGGTGCGCCAAAGATTCATTTTATAGAACAAGTGCGTACGGTGTCAAGTCTTTTAGGGTGCATAGGAGGCTGCCGGAAAACGCCCATCTTCTGTGTTGCGCTCAATTTTAGTCGTTGCGACGTACTGAATTAGTCCCAAATAAAACAAGCAATTCTGCTGCGATTGTCGAAATGCCAGGAGTTACCGGCTGTACTCCCTCCAGCCTCATCAACGTACTTTTAAGTACGATTCTTCGGCTTCCGGTCCGTGCAACCGGTAACTCCTGGCATTTCGACAATCTCGCGACGAATTCTTGCCTTATCTGGG
The DNA here is from genome assembly GCA_028282925.1 of Thermodesulfobacteriota bacterium. Classification (GTDB taxonomy): domain Bacteria; phylum Desulfobacterota; class WTBG01; order CAIYCZ01; family CAIRTM01; genus JANQGV01. The sequence continues at coordinate 3,572 of JANQGV010000309.1, read as the reverse complement.
ACTAAAACGCCTCATTCCACAGGATTTTAAGCGTCTTGATTTCCCGATGCCTCCAGCTGAAAATTTCTGAAATATCCCCCCATTTTCCAGAATCACGCAGCTAATTATCTATTATTTATCATTATTATCTCCTGGATGCGAGGGGAGGGTCTTTTTTTCCAGGCTGCCGGTTTTTTCATCCAGGGCGGCCTGGAGCGGGTCGGGTAAAAACCGGGCCAGCAGGGTTATGCAGGGCAGGCAGTAGGGCGTGAGGACCGAATTTTTAAACAGGTCGGTGCCCTTTGGGAACAGCAGCACCAGGATGATAATGCAACAAATGAGAAAATAGGCTTTGGCGGCACCCACCAGGGCACCGGCGGTTTTATCGAGGGTGCTGAGCTTGATTGTTTTGATTATCTTTGAGATCAGGATGCCGGCAAGAAGGACGCCGCCGTAGACCAGCAGAAAGATCAGTACGTAAGCGGCTGCTGTTTGCGCCCAGGCCGGGTTTATATACGGGCTGAACAGGGGTGCGGCAACGGGACCGTACCTGACCGCCATAACACCTGCCAGAACCACGGCCAGCAGGGAGCATACTTCCCGGACTGCGCCGCGGAAGAGGCTGCGAACAGAAAAGAAAGCAAGAATGGCAATGATAATCCAGTCGACTATATTCATATGGACTATAATATCATGCCGCCGGGAAAAGACGTTCAGTTAAAAAGGCGCTCGATTTTTTTCGGCTTGCCGGTAAAGTTCGGCCCCCGGTTAAAGGGATCGAGGGCGAACTTCTGCTTGCATGAACCGCATAAAATGTAGGTCTGCTCCTGCAGAAGTTCGTCTTCAAGAACGGCCGGCAGGTGTTCGGCTTTGTCTTCCGCCGACATGCCTTCGTCTTCGAAAAGCACTATGCCTTCGATGTCGGAGAGGATCTGAATGTGCACTACATTCCGGCTGGTCCCGTCGGGCATGAAATTACCGCAACAGTCGCAAAAATAGTCGGAGAGTGCCGTATGCTGCTTGGTAGACATTAGAGGTTGTAAATTTCCTTTCCAAGGGTGCGCACGAAGTTCTGCTTCAGCACGTCCTGGGCTTTGTCGATTTTGTCGACGCCGAGAATCACGATTGCCTGCTCGCTGACCCGGCCCAGATACGGATAGAGGTAATGCACGTTGACTTCTGAATTGCGCAGGGGCCGCACTACCGCGTTGAGACCGCCGGGATGGTCGGGGGTTTCAACGGCAAGCACATCGGTGTCATACACCGAATAGTCGTGCCCCTTGAGAATATTAAGGGCTTTTGTGGGATCGTCGGCAACAAAGCGGACGGTGCTGACCTCGGATGTGTCGGCAACGGAGATCGCACGGATGTTCACCCCTTCTTTGCCCAGCAGCTCGCTCAGGTCGGCCAGCTGTCCGGGAACATTTTTCAGAACAACGGAGATTTGTTTAATGATCATTGTTTTTGCTCTCCCTGATAATTATATCCAACCTGAAACGCTTCCTGGTTGACCTTCAGCAGGCGGGCCTTGCCGGCCCCGAGAATCTCAGGCAGGTTCTTTAACAGCAGTTCAAATGAAATAAGGTTGCTGATGCGGATAAACGCGCCCAGCATAATCATATTGGCTACCTTGACATTGCCGAGATCGGTTGCAAGCTCGGTAATGGGAATGCCCATAATTTCAACATCGCCCCGGACGGCCTGGGGCTCCACCAGTGATGAATTATACAGCATAAATCCACCGGAGGGCAAAAGGTTTTGAAACCGGAAAAAAGAGGGCTGGTTCAGCGCAACCACGAACTCCGGCTCAGAGGCAATCGGTGAGGCGATTTCGTCGTCGGATATGGTGACCGTGCAGTTTGCCGTGCCGCCGCGCACTTCGGCCCCGTAGGAAGGCAGATAGGTTACATGCTTGCCTTCAAGCATGGCCGCCTTTGCAAGGGTCTGGCCGGTAGAAAGTACACCCTGACCACCAAATCCGGAAAAAATAGTCTTTATCAGCATTTTGTCTCTTTATATACTCCTAGTGGAAATTGTTTCTCCATAACCTCGTCTATCCACTTGCAGGAGGCAATGGGGTCCATACGCCAGTTTGTCGGACATGTCGAAAGAATTTCAACCAGTGAAAAACCGGCGTTTTTCTTCTGGTACTGAAAAGCCTTTTGAATGGCCTTTTTTGTTTTCTTAATGGCCGCCGGCTTGTTCACCGCAACGCGCTCAAGATAGGAGACGTTGTCCAGCGAGGAGAGCATTTCGCACACCTTCAGCGGCGGCCCTTCGCTTTTGATGTCTCGGCCGCGGGGCGATGTGGTTGTTTTCATGCCCGGCAGGGTTGTGGGGGCCATCTGGCCGCCGGTCATCCCGTACACCGCGTTGTTGACGAAAATAACGGTGATGTTTTCGCCGCGGTTGGCGGCGTGCAGGGCCTCGGCCGTGCCGATGGCCGCCAGGTCGCCGTCGCCCTGGTAGGAAAACACCATGTTTTTCGGCCGTACGCGCTTTATGCCGGTGGCAACCGCGGTTGCGCGGCCGTGGGGCGCTTCGACCATGTCGATATCGAGATAATTGTATGCCAGCACTGCGCATCCTGCGGGCGGCACGCAAATAGCCTTGTCCCGCAGTTTCATCTCATCCAGCAACTCCGCAATCAGGCGGTGGATAATGCTGTGTCCGCAGCCCGGGCAATAGTGCATGGATGCCTTGAGCAGTGATTTCGGTCGTGTATATACCTTTTTCATCTTTTCCGCTTCCTCTGTGATTGATAGTAGTGCCGTGCCATGCTGCGGCCGAGCTCGGCCGGTGACGGTACAACGCCGCCGGGACGCCCGTAGAAATGAATGTTGCCGTTGCCTTCCAGCGCCAGCCGCACATCTTCAACCATCTGGCCCGCACTCATTTCAAAAACAAAAAAGTCTTTAACCCGCCCGGCAGCCTTGCGGATGGCCTTGGTCGGAAACGGGCTGATGGTGATGGGGCGAATCAAACCGATCCGGATATTTTCATCCTCTTTTCTGATGCGCTTGATGGCGCCTTTGGCAATGCGTGCGGCCGTGCCGTAGGCAACAACCACCATTTCGGCGTCATCGAGCATATAGCCCTCGTAGCGGGTCTCCTGCTGCTCGATGAGCTGGTGCTTGCGCACAAGCTTCCAGTTGTGGTCTTCCATCTCCTTGGTGTCAAGGATCAGGGACTTGATCAGGCGTTTTTCCCGCCCTTTGGCCCCGGTCAGGATGTAGTCCTTTTCGGGGAGCTTTTTGTTTTTGCGGGTCGGTATGACCACCGGCTCCATAATCTGGCCCAGCATGCCGTCGCCCATAACCATGACCGGCGTGCGGTATTTATCGGCCAGGTCGAAGGCCTCAAAGGTCAGGTCGGCCATTTCCTGCACCGATGCCGGAGCAAAAACGATCAGGCGGTAGTCGCCGTGCCCGCCGCCCTTGGTGGCCTGGAAATAGTCGGACTGGGCCGGGGCAATGTTGCCAAGGCCGGGACCGCCGCGCACAATGTTGACGATGACCGCCGGTAGCTCCGATCCGGCCAGAAACGAAATACCTTCCTGCTTCAGGCTGATGCCGGGGCTGCTGGAGGACGTC
>JANQGV010000302.1 GCA_028282925.1 Thermodesulfobacteriota bacterium | reverse complement strand
TTTCTTGCCTTCTTCCAGTAACCGCACTGCTTCCAGTTTGAACTCTCGTGTGAAGGACTCTCTTTTTCCCATTGGACACTCCTTTCCCTTCTATTGTATCCTTTTTGAAGTGTCCGTCAAACTGGGGGAGGTCCAATCTGTCCCCTTTTTTTGCTTTTTTGGTCCCCTCTTTACAATGCAAAATTGTCACCAGCATTCCAGAGGCATTATTAAAAATAAATCTGTCCTTTTTTTTGCAAAACAATATTGTCATCAGGATTTCAGAGGCATTATCTACCACGACTAAGGTTCACGGGATGCAAAAAAGAAATTTATTAAAAAAAACTTTATTTTCTGAATCTGAAGCCGATACATCGATACATGGATACATCGACACATAGAATAAATCAAACACATAAGTCTATATTCTTCATGAGCACAGGAGATATGTTATGTCAAAATTCATTACAGTCACGGGTGGTAAAGGCGGTGTCGGCAAAACCAGTATCAGTTTGAATCTTGCTCTATGTTTATCAAAGCTCGGATCAAAAGTCTGCCTGTTTGATGCTGATCTCGGTATGGCCAATGTAAATATACTGCTGGGACTTTACCCTGAATACTACCTTGAGGATGTTATGTCCGGTAAAAAGAGTATTCAGGATATTATCCTTCTTACCGGCCTGGGCATTGATGTTATTCCGGGAAGCTCCGGTGTGCAGAAACTGGCCAACCTCAACTCCGATGAGATCGCCAGGATGATCTCGGCTTTTTCAGGGCTTGAAAAGTACGACTACTTTATGTTTGATACCTCTGCCGGTATTACTGACAGTGTTATTTCTTTTTGCCGCTGTTCGTCAGAGGTTATTGTCGTAATAACGCCTGAGCCCACCTCGCTGACGGATGCCTACGCCCTGGTAAAGGTTCTCACCCTGAACGGTTTTAGCGGAAAGTTCAGGGTTGTGGTGAACCAGTGCAAAAATACAAAAGCCGCAAAACAGACCTTCAACTTGTTCAGAGACGTGGCTGAAAAATATCTCGATGTCTACCTCAAGCCTCTGGGCGTTGTACCGCAGGATGCCCGGGTTTCCGAGGCTGTCCAAAAACAGCAGCCGCTGGTAAAACTTTTCCCTGAATCAAACACTGCCAAATCCATACAGAATATGGCTTACCGTCTGGCTTCTAACCAGTCTGAGCAGTTTGAGCAGATGAAAATCAGTGATTTCTTTTCAAAGTTTTTGGAGTTTACACGCAATTCTGTTTGTCTGTCCAACCCATAGCAGAAGCAGGTCTGCGGGGTCCTTAGGCAGATCAAAGATCTCCCTGGGGCAACTAGAGAAAAGAGGGGTATAACCTCCACTGCGCACTGATGTCATTTTTCCAATAGTACTTTTTCAACATAGAACACTTCGCAGGAACCGTCACCGTCATCTGTGCGGGTCAGGCTGCTGCTCCACCAGTAGTGTTTCCCGGTTTTATAATGCAGGCCGGCTCTGACCGGTATACCTGTATAACTGATATCGTACCGGGACAGATCCCGCACTGCCTGCCTTCGGGCCTCTTTTTCCTTTACTCACAGCAGGTATCCCTGCTAGAATTGCCGGTATACATGTAATCTCTTAATCTTCTGTATCGACTCGGAGAAACACCGTGAAAAAACACATTTTCAAATCAGTGTTGATTGTTGTAATCAATCTGGCGCTTTTAAGCTGCCCTGCTGCCGAAACCGAACCATTGCCCAGGATGTATCCCACCTTCTCTTTTGAAGGATCCTGGGAGGAGATCGGCAAACAGACGGCCCTGCGTTTTCGCGACACCGTTATTTTGACCGGCTTTGTTTTTGAAAATTTTATCGGCATTAACGCTGATACGGCACTTTCGTATTATGAAGAGATTGAAGATATTATCCCGGCAACTATTAAAGAGCAGATGCGGGGCATGGCCCTGGGGCTCAGTGAGTACTGGAACATATCGTATGCAAATGCCTGGGAAAGAACGCTTATTGTAAACTTCGGCATCGATATCCTGAACAAAAACAAATATGACCCCCCTGATGACGGCTGCACCGCATTTGCGTTTCATTCCGCTGACGGTACATTTCTTTGCCACAATACCGATAACTCCAAATCCAACCTCGAGATGGGATCGCTGATACACTATATGCCTGATAACGGAGATAATGCATTCATATCTTTTTTTGCCCCTGCTTTTGTCGGGGTGTCTCTGGCAATAAACGATAAGGGGCTTGCTCTGACCTATAATGTCGGGGGGCAGAACAAAAATCCGGCCCCGGGACTTCCGGTGCTTTTTAAAACGCGCGAGGTCATGGCAACAAGCGACAACCTCACACAGGCCGTGGACATGTTTACGGATTTCCTGGATGAGGGGCACCTCTACGGTTACGGTACGGCCAATTTTTTACTTGTGGACTTTAACAATGCGACCATGGCTCGTCTCCAGGTCTGCTCCGATGATATCAAGGTTACCTACGGCCGGCCGCTGGAAGGAAAAGAAGGCGTGACCTGTCTGGCGTTTACCAATGATTTCGATGAAGACTTTTCCACGCGTGACCCGGACAACATCAATGAATCTTCCCTGGAGCGCTATGAAAGACTGCTGGAAATCCTGCCCGGCTTTGAAAAATACGATATACGGACGTGCTGGGAAATGCTGAGCGACACGGCAGGCGGCGACCCAACCGACAACACGATTTGCCGAAGGGGTGAAAAAACAATCACCACCCTTACCAATATCTTTACCGCTTCAACGGCATACTATACTGTCGGGCCCCCCTGCGAGTATTTTACCATGTACGACGAGCCCATGTCCCTGGTACTGGACCACGGTGTAAAGCCCTCCATTTCCGGAACGGTAACGGCGCTGGGCAGACCCCTTGACCGGGCCCGGGTTATCCTGAAAAGCGACTCAAACCAGGGGGTAGAGCAGACGACCTACACCGACAGCACCGGTTTGTATGCTTTTAACAACCTCGTCGAGGGAACATACAGGCTGCAGGTTAACAAGTTTTTTCACCTGCCTGCAATGATGAGTGTCGACTATCAGACCGGCGAAGAAAAGCAGGTTGATATCAAACTGCTTTTCTAACCATACCGTCCGGGCAGGCCGGGGGCCACATCTTTATCCTGACAATTCCGCGGAAAAGCAGGGGACAACCCTCCTCTGCGCACTAAAATCATTTTTCTAACAGTACTTTTTCAACATAGAACACTTCGCAGGAGCCGTCACCGTCATCTGTGCGGGACAGGCTGCTGCGCCACCAGTAGTGTTTCCCGGTTGTATAATGCAGGTCGGCCCTGACCAGCAAACCTTCCAGCTCAACTTTTTGTTCTTTTTTGAAGCAAAAAAGAAGGGGACGTCCATTTAATATTTACTTAATATTTTTTGCTCAAGTTTGGCCTGTTGCACTATCGCCTTACCTCTCTTTACTGCATTACTTACTGCCGATGGACTGATGTTAA
>JANQGV010000165.1 GCA_028282925.1 Thermodesulfobacteriota bacterium | reverse complement strand
TGACCAGTTGCTTTTCGTTCAGCACGGACAGCAGCGACCTGAGCAGCATATCGTTGGCGTCGAAAATTTCGTCCAGAAAGGCAAAATGGGAAAGCACCAGGGAGCCCTCCACGTTGTGAATCATTTTACCCTTTTTCATGGCCTCGATATCATAGGCCCCGAACAGGTTTTCGGGCATGGTGTCCTTGGTGAGCTGTTTCTCGAAGATGGTAGCCCCGTCGAAGCAGGCGAAGATCTGGCGCCCCAGCAGTGATTTTGCCATACCGGTACGGCTGATCAGCAGTTGATGTTCGCCGGTGATCAGGGCCATGAACGACTGCCGGATGATTTCTTCGCGGCCCAGCACCTGCTTGCCGACAAAGTGCATGCACCCGTTAATGGTATCCGAGATTACCTGGAGTTTTTGCAGGGGGGCGGCTTCGGGCTCTTCCTCTTCTGCTTTGGGAGCCGGTTCGGCCTTGGGCATCATAAGGACCTGGTCGGTTTCTTCGGCGACCGGGGCGGTCTGCTCCACCTTTCCGGTGGCAAGGGACAGCACGGATGCTTCCAGGGGGTGCAGATTCGATTTTGTTTCGTCGGGTTTTGGTTTTTGCATGGATGTCACGACGTTTAGTTTCCTCGGGATTGTTAAAAAGCCATATCGGCAATTGCGTATTATTAGTAGTTTTCGGCTATTAAAACAGAGTTAATAAGCAAAAATGAAGCCATTATGCATTTATCCGGGGGCGGGAGCACTTTTTCAGGGGGTGCTTGGTGAGGGTTTTGTGGTTTTAGATTAAATGTCAAGTTAAAACAACGTGTTGAGGACTTCAGGCCTGTAACGGGACGTCTCCGGGTTGTGTCGGACTGAAGCACGTGCGCGCAGGGGTCGCGGGACTGTCGGCAGTCGTATCCTTTGGTCTTGGAAAAGCTGCTGTCAAATTGTCATATGTGTTTCAGCGTTAAACCAGGGTTTTTATTGCATGCATTTGTTTTTTTTTAATATAAAAAGCATTTTTTTATTAACAATACCGGCATACACTGCATTGACAATGTGGCAAAGCGGTAGCCGTCCAAGATTTTTATTGACAAACTGAAATGCATGAAATAACATCCTTATTTTATACTTGGTCCTTAAAAAGACCCCCTCTATTATTGGCACAGTACTTGTTTACACAATAATATTCACGATACCGTGTCTTAAAATATAGATAGAGAAGATTTAGCGAATACAAAAAACATATGCACTTGGTGGTATCGGTTCTGTACAGAGACAGGATGACTGCCAAAGGAACAGACAATCAGTTAGAAGGAGGAACAAATGGCTGAAGAGAAAAAAACGCTGGATGGATACAATAAAGTCTTTGATATTCCTAAAGACCTGCAGGAAAACGCCTACATTAAAGGCATTGAGCAGTACGAAGCGATGTACAAGCGCTCCATCGAAGACCCGGAAGGATTCTGGGCCGAACAGGCCGATGAGAACATCGAGTTCTTCAAAAAATGGGACAAGGTCCTGGACTATGACTGGGGCGATGCCATGCGCATTGAGTGGTTTAAAGGCGCCAAGCTGAATGTTTCCTACAACTGCCTCGACCGTCATATCAAAACCGAGCGCAAAAACAAAGCCGCTCTCATGTGGCAGGGTGAGCCGGTAGACGATGCCCGCACCTACACCTACATGGAAATGTACTACGAAGTCAACAAGTTCGCCAACGTTCTGAAGGCCAAAGGTGTTAAGAAGGGCGACCGTGTTGCCATTTATCTGCCCATGATTCCCGAGCTGCCCATCGCCATGCTGGCCTGTGCCCGTATCGGCGCCATCCACGGAATCGTATTCGGCGGCTTCAGCGCCGAGGCCCTGCGCGACCGTATCCAGGGTTGCGAAGCAAAAATCCTGATCACCAGCGACGCCAGCTTCCGCTCCGGCAAGGTTATCCCCCTGAAGGGCAACGCCGACAAGGCTCTGGAAGAGTGCCCGAGCGTTGAGACCCAGATCGTTGTCAACCGCTGCAACGCCGACGTTCCCATGAAAGACGGGCGCGACGTATGGTGGCACGAAGAAATGAACGCCAAGGGACTGCCCACATATTGCGAGCCCGAGCAGATGGACGCCGAAGATCCCCTGTTCATCCTGTACACCTCCGGTTCCACCGGTAAGCCCAAGGGCGTTCTGCACACCACCGCCGGTTACCTGCTTTACACCACCGTAACCCTGAAATACACCTTCGACCTGAAAGAGGAAGACACTTTCTGGTGTACGGCCGACATCGGCTGGGTTACCGGTCACAGCTACATCGTATACGGACCGCTGTCAAACGGCGCTGCAAGCGTTATGTTTGAAGGTGTTCCCAGCTACCCGGATTACTCCCGCTTCTGGAAGATCGTTGAGAAATACAAAGTCAACCAGTTCTACACCGCTCCGACCGCTATCCGCGCCATCAACGCCCAGGGCGACTCCTGGCTGGACGGCATCGATCTGAGCAGCCTCCGGATTCTCGGAACCGTCGGCGAACCGATCAACCCCGAAGCCTGGATGTGGTACTACAACAAAATCGGCGGCGGCAAATGTCCCATCGTCGACACGTACTGGCAGACCGAGACCGGCGGCTTCCTGATTACCCCGCTGCCCGGCGCCATGAAGATCAAACCGGGTTCGGCCAACCGCCCGTTCTTCGGTGTTAAACCCGAAATTATCCGCGAAGACGGCAGCCCTGTCGACGTAAACGAAGGCGGTCACCTCACCATTACTCAGCCGTGGCCGGGTATGATGCGCACCGTATACGGCGACCACGACCGTTTTAAAGAAACCTATTTCAGCCAGTTCAAAGGCCGCTACTACACCGGCGACGGCGCCCGCATCGACGAAGACGGCGACTTTATCCTGATGGGCCGCCTGGACGACGTTATCAACGTTTCCGGTCACCGTATGGGTACCGCCGAGATCGAAAGCGCCCTGGTTGCTCACGATGTGGTTGCCGAAGCAGCAGTTGTCGGTATGCCCCATGAGATCAAAGGCGAAGGTATCTATGCATTCGTTACTCTGAACGCCGGAATCGACGGAACCGACGATCTCAAGAAACAGCTTGTGAAACACGTACGCGCCGAGATCGGCCCCATCGCCACCCCGGACAAGATCCAGTTCGCAGCCGGTCTGCCCAAGACCCGTAGCGGTAAGATCATGCGCCGTATCCTGAAGAAGATCGCTGCCGGCGATACCGGTGACCTGGGTGACACCAGCACCCTGGCAGATCCCGCAGTTGTTGATGATCTGGTATCCAACAAGCAGTAGTTACACGCTTGCTGAATTCCGACCTGTAAAGGCTTATGGCCCGGCATTTTGCCGGGCTCATAAGCCTTTTTTTATGGCGTGCGTCCGCATCCTCTCAAATCAAGAGTGCCCGGGCGAAAAAATAACCCTTTCTAATTTCATTGCTTTTTACTCCCGATTCTTTTAGTATACATGAAGTAACCGGATCGTGTCCGCGCGGTTCACATTCGGGCCGATATCGGGCGATGTGCGTACTACACACTTGCGGAGTGTATGCCTTATGAAAAACAGAACATCTGCGGTCCTGGCGTTCTGGATTGTTGCGGCCGCAATAATTGCAGGGATCGCCGTTATTGCGTTTGCCAGCCAGCGAATCATCATTAGAAACACCGCCGATGCCTTCAACCGCCAGCAGTTGTTCCTGGTGCGGGAAGCCGCACGGGGAATCGAGCAGTCGATCGCCAATATCCGGACCAGCCTGCATACGGCCGCCGATATGTATACCCGGACCGGAAAAGAATCTGTTCTGGAAGTGCTGTTCAATCACCGGCAGGACATGTTGCAGGCCGTTTTCCTGGTGGACCGGGAGGCGAACCTCCTGTTCGGCTACCCCGACGATGTATCCGTGGCGCCCACGTGGCTGCGCTCTCTGAAACCCTCTATTGCCCAGGCGGCCTCAAGCAATGCGGATGCGTTTATGACCGACAGCATGTCCATCACCATCGGTTCACAAAAAAGCCTCTCGTTTGTGGTGGGGGTGCCTCTGCGCGGCACCGCGCAATGGCTGTGCTGTATCCCCGACTTCGGGGCCATCAAGAAAGAGTTTATTTATCCCATTCAGACGGGCACCTCGGGGTATGCCTGGATGATCGACAGCAAAGGCATGTTGCTGGCCCATCCCAACCCCTCAATGGAAGGCCGGAAGGCCCTGGACGTGCTCAAGGATCTGTGGCCGGGCAGCACCGATTACACCCTGGAAGTTATTATCAACCGGGAAATGACCCGGGGCGAGGAAGGCAAGGGCGAGTATACCGGCTGGCATGTCGGTCAAAAGAAGCCTGTTAAAAAGCTGGTTTCCTACAGTCCGATTCACTTCAGGTCCATGCTGTGGTCGATCGGGGTATCGGCACCGTACCGTGAGGCAATGGCGCCCCTCATGCGTGGTATCGCCGGGCCGGTTGTGTTTCTGGCCTGTTTTATCATTACCATTATCGCGGGGGCGTGGCTCCTGTCAGTGCAGGCGAAGAGAAAAATCCATGCCAGCCAGGAGTTGAGCTGGCGCCAGGAGGTGTTCGACGGCATTACCGACGGTATATCCATCATCGACAAGGATTATCGGGTTCTGATGGTCAACAAGGCCGTTTCAAAATGGCAGGGCAAGCCCCAGGACTTTTTTAAAGGCAAGCGCTGCTTTGAGGTGTTTCAGCAGGAGAACGACCTGTGCCTGGGGTGTCCGGCCAAGGAGGCCTTTGTTACCGGGCAGCCGGTTTTCCGGGAGCGGGTCAGCACAACGCTTGCCGGCAAGAAATATTATTTTCACCTTTCGGCCTTTCCCCTGAAGGACCAGGAGGGCAATACGGTGCGGGTGGCCGAATGCGTAAAGGATGTGACCGGCGAAATGCAGCTCCGGCAGGAGTTGCTGCAGCATGAGCGTAAATCGGTTATCGTCAAAATGGCGGCCCAGGTTGCCCATGAGATCCGTAATCCCCTGGGAACACTTACCCTGAATATCGACCTGCTTGAAGATGAAATCGACGGATACAGCGGGGTTGAATCCGGTGAGGCCAAAAGCCTGCTCACCAAAATAAAATCGGAAATCGAGAGCCTGCACCGGGTGCTGCAGGAGTACCTTGAGTGTACCCGTTTCCCGACCATCAGGCCCGAGCAACATGATATCGACAACATCATCGAGGGCCTATTCAGCCTGCTCGAAGAAGATTTGCGGCGTAAGAAGATTGTTTTTAAAACAAGCTTTGAATATGATTTGCCCATGGCCCGCGTGGACCAGGACCAGATCCGTCGGGCGTTCCTGAATATTATCCAGAACGCCATGGAGGCAATGGGTACCGGCGGCACCATTGACGTTATTACCCGGACGGAAGGACCCTGGATTGTAATAGATTTCAGCGATTCGGGTCCCGGTATGCCGCCGGAGCAGGTCGATAAGATCTTCACGCCTTTTTTTACAACCAAAAGCGGCGGAACCGGTCTGGGCCTTTCCATTACGCAGCATATCGTTACAGAGCACAAAGGCGAAATTACCTGTGAAAGCAGGGCGGGCCAGGGGACCCGTTTTTCGGTGAAGCTCCCCAGGTGGGAGGAAGAAACCCCGCCGGCAAAGGAGGAATAGACGTTGGATTTTTCCGGTGACACATCAGTACTGGTTGTGGACGATACGCCCGGCATCCGCGAGGCGCTCAGGAAAATATTGAGCAAGGAAGGCTACCAGGTGTTTGAAGCCGACGACGGCGAAAAAGCGATTGCGATCCTGCAGAAAGAGGACATCGGTGTTGTGGTGACGGATTTGAAAATGCCCCATGTCGACGGCATAGAGCTCCTTAAAATAGCAAAAACCATAGCGCCGGACATTGAGGTGATTCTTATCACGGGTCACGGCACTGTGGAGGTCGCGGTTGAGGTGATGAAGGACGGTGCTTTTGATTTTATCCAAAAACCGTTCAATAAAGTAACGGTTCTGAAAATCGTCCAGAAGGCCTTTGAAAAACGCTCGCTGGTTATGGAAAACAGGATGCTGCACGAGCGGCTTAAGGACACCCAGGGCGCCGATAATGTGATCGGGCGCAGCCCGGCCATGCGCACGGTCATGGACCTGGTGGCCCAGGTAGCGCCCAGCTCGGCCAATATCCTGATCACCGGCGACAGCGGGGTCGGCAAGGAAGTTATTGCAAAGGCGATTCATGATTTGAGCCCCCGGAGTCAAAAAAACTTTGTGAAGGTGAGCTGTGCGGCCTTGCCGGAAACGCTGCTGGAGGCCGAACTGTTCGGATACGAAAAGGGAGCTTTCACCGGGGCGGTCAGCCGGCGCGAAGGACGCTTCGAGCTGGCCCATTCCGGCACGCTCTTCCTGGATGAAATCGGGGACATCAACCCGGCGGTGCAGGTCAAGCTTCTGCGGGTGCTGCAGAGCGGTGAGTTCGAGCGGCTGGGCGGGGGCAAAACCTTCAAGGCGGATGTGCGCCTGATTGCCGCCACAAATGCATCGCTCAAAGCGCTGGTTGAACAGAGAAAATTCCGTGAAGACCTCTATTACCGTCTGAATGTCATCAACGTGCAACTGCCGTCGCTGGTGCAGCGCAAGGACGATATCCCGCTGCTGGCAGACCACTTCCTGCGCATGTACAGCAGAAAAAACAATAAAGCTATCGAAGGTATTGCCCGGGAGACCATGGACATTCTGATGCGCTACACCTGGCCGGGAAATGTCCGCGAACTTGAAAATACCATTGAGCGGGCGGTGGTGCTGACCCGCGATACAGTGATCATGCCTTCGGACCTGCAGGACGACATTATTAATGCGGCCCGGGAAGGGGCCGAGGTGACCGCCGACGAGCGGATGCTGACGATCCCGGTCGGCAAGATCCCCCTCAAGGATATTGAACGCATGGTCATGGACGAGACCCTGCGGCAGGCCAAGGGCAACAAGAATGTTGCCGCCCGGATTTTGGGGGTCTCGACGAGGACGTTATACCGGCGGATGGAAGGCGAAGAATAGTTTTCTGTAGCGAGGTTGCCGGAAAACATCCATCTACGGTGTTACTCGTATCATTCGTCATTGCGGCGTACAACCACGTACGCCTCACTCCTCATGATAACGAGTGCCTTGTATCTGAATATTTTCCAACAACCTCCAGTTCTCTAAAGAAAATACAACTTTCCGTGCGGGTGATATTTCTGTAAAATTCAACACCCCCCATTTTTAAACAAACATGTAAAAAAATCTTTTGGATCGTTGCCGGGAGTTGTGCCTGGGCGATGCTGATATTTGTCTGGATTGTCATTGTGGCAGGGGGCTTGTCAGATTGGCGCAAGCGAGGGGTTTCTACGGCATGACGGGGACGTTATTTGTCCCCAGGCGTGTGAAAAAGAGATGTTTTATCAGGGTATTGTATAAATGCTTTTTTTTGAGGCGGATGGCATACGAGTTGCAATTATACGTAATACATCCGGCAGATGTTTTACGGTACAGGTAGAAGCCGGAGAGCATCTGCCGGACCCCTCCTTTCGCAGGAGGTTTCATGGCATAAAATTGCAACGTATTTACATGAATTTTGGCAGCCGATCTCGGTTACCCCATTTTATAAAACAACCTCAAATATCCCCTCATTGTTACCCTTTTTAATGAGATCGGCTGCCAACCCCCTCTTCCGGGGTGCCGTTTAAACGGTAAAGATTTCATCGGTTTTGCCGACGGCCCCCCTGAAAATTATATTGACACTGCAAAAGTGGTTATGTTATTTTTTTTCTTTGCTTAAAGGATACTTTATAGCTGAAGGTATTATATAAACTACTTAACAAATTCTAAAAAGTAGGGAGGACAATGTGAATAGTATTGTATGTTTAAAACAGGTTCCTGACACAGAAGCGCAGATTGTGGTCAAACCCGACGCGTCTGATGTTAAACTGGACGGCGTTAAGTTTGTTATTAGTCCCTATGATGAGTTCGGCATCGAAGAAGCACTGGTACAGAAAGAGAAAGCCGGTGCCGGTGAGGTGACCCTGGTATGCATGGGCCCCGACCGCTGTGTAGAAGCAATCAGAACGGGCCTCGCAATGGGCGCCGACAAGGCCGAGCATATCGACGATCCCGCCTGTGAAGGCAGTGATGCAATGGCAACCGCCACAGTTCTGGCCGAGCAGATTAAAAAGATGGACTACAACCTCATTTTCTGCGGCAGACAGGCCATCGACGACGACCAGGGACAGGTCGGTGTGGCCCTGGCAGAGCTTCTGGGTCTGCCCCACGCGTCTCTGGTAACCAAGGTTGAGGTTGCCGGTGACAAAGTAAAAGTAAACCGCCAGATCGTCGGTGGTGAAGAAGTGATTGAAATGCCGATTCCCTGCGTTATTACAGCACAGAAAGGCCTGAACGAGCCGCGCTATGCTTCGCTTCCCGGTATTATGAAGGCCAAAAAGAAACCCCTCAACCCTGTGAAACTTGCAGACCTGGGTATCGACGCCGGAACCGTGGGCGCTGCCGGATCAAAGACCAAAGCAGCTAACTTTTCCAGCCCGGCCCAGCGCACGGCCGCCAAGCTGATCAGCGGCGAGAGCGCCGAGGAGAAGGCCGCAGGACTGGCCAAGGCCCTCAGAGAAGAGGCAAAGGCTATTTAATCTGTGTTGTAACCATTACTAACGAAATTATTCTACAAGGAGATATAAAACAATGGGAAAAGGAATTTGGGTATTTGCTGAGCAAGACCAGGGTAACGTTAGAAAGGTTACCTTTGAAATGTTAAGTGAAGCCAGGAAAATTGCCGACGCAAAAGGCGAGCAGTTGTGTGCCGTATGCCTCGGCAAGGACATTGTCGGCCTGGGCGACAAGTTTGCCCCCTATGGCGCCGACAAAGTATATTTGGTAGATCATGATCTGCTGGGTCAGTACACCACCGATGCCTATGCCAAGGCCCTGTGTGACCTGATCACTAAAGAGCAGCCGTCAATAGTGCTCATGGGCGCTTCCGTGCTGGGTAAAGACCTTGCACCGAAAGTGGCCGCACGCATCGGCGCCGGACTGGCTTCCGACTGTATTGAAATTAAAATGGAAGGTGACAGCCTGTGCGCGAAACGCCCCATGTATTCGGGCAAAGCTTACGCCGAGATCACCTATCAGAACGCCGATGTTATGATGGCCTCCATTCGCCCCAACGTTCTGATCGCTTCCGAACCGGATGCATCCCGGTCCGCTGAGGTTGAGAATGTAACCCCCGAGATTTCAGCCGGCGATATCAAAGTTTCCGTTGTGGAAGTCATCAAGGGTGACGCCGGCAAGGTCGACCTGACCGAAGCAGAAATCATTGTTTCCGGCGGCCGCGGCATGAAGGCAGCCGAGAACTACAAAATGCTGGAAGACCTGGCCGAAGTCATCGGCGCAACCGTAGGTGCTTCACGCGCTGCAGTGGATGCCGGCTGGCGTCCGGTTTCCGACCAGGTGGGACAGACCGGTAAGGTCGTTTCCCCCAACCTGTACATTGCCTGCGGTATTTCCGGTGCCATTCAGCACTACGCCGGTATGGGAACCTCCAAGGTAATCGTTGCCATCAATAAAGACGAAGAAGCCCCCATTTTCACCAAGTGCGACTATGGGATTGTCGACGATCTGTTCAAAGTACTTCCGGCCCTGACCGACGAAATGAAGAAGCTGATGGCTGAATAATCGGGTTTTTCATTTCCTAATACGCATAAAAAAAGCCCCCCGCTTGTAAAGCGGGGGGCTTTTTTTATGCGTATGTAATGGTAGCTGAAAAGTGCGGGTAGATAGACGGCCTTTATACCGAACGTTCGCCTTTTGCAGCCTGCTGTCGCTGCCACAGGGAGGTGAATGCTGTGGAGCAGGCCCCCGCAATCTGCCTGAAAGGCACTTTGATAAACACTTCCTGCATGATTTTTGCGATCAGCGTATGAGACAGCGGTTTTGTCATTATTTCAACAGCCCCTTTTTTTATCGCCGCTATTATGGCCTCGTCATTTTTTTCTGCATCTATCATTGAGTAGGTCGTACCCAGCTGATGCATTGAATGACTGTCGGATGTCCCCACCATGGGGAGTCCGTATTGCCGGGCATGGCGTACGGCCTCGCCGTTGAAACCAAAGCGCTTTGTGTAGAAGTGACAGAATTCAACCGCATCGAAGAGACCCTGCCACTGGAAAAAGTGTTTTCCCAGGCTGTGCCGGGCCGGGTAAAAGGGGTGCGGCGCAATAAACAGGCTGTTATCGTTTTTCCGATTCTGCAGGTTTGCGTAAGAGGTGCATCCGGTGATGCAGTCGGACACATTGTAGGCCAGGATATGTTTGCCGTGAAGCGTCAATTCAATGCCGGGTATCAGTACGATACCGCGCTCACCAGCGTACTCTTTCAGGCGGTTGTTGTACGTGATGGTGTCGTGATTGGTAATTGAAATGACATCAAAGCTCTGTTCGGCAGCTGCATCGATCAGCTCAAACGCATCGTAGCCTATTCCGGCCTCTTTTCGGCAATCGCAGGTGTGCAAATGGAGATCGACTTTTAACATTGCTCCTTTTTTAACCCCTTTGCAAATCGTTTGTTCATATCAAAAAAAAAGAACCGGAAAACCGGTCCGGCGGTTGTACGGCGTTATTTCCCATTATGTTATGACTCGGCCGTTTTTTGAACCACATGAACCTTACAGGCCTTTCATTAAGTTAGTAGCACAGGCGCTCACGCCGGTAAATACGCCGAAAGTATGAATTTATCCCAAAAGTCATGCTCAAGTATGTTCCGTTTCCCGGCGATATTACTTTATTTAATACACAGGTGTTTCGGCCCTGGGCGTCCAGGGGGAGGGGCGAATATACAGGGGGTTTCAGGTCTGTTGTAAAAATAGTTTATAATTATTGTTAATTAATTTAACAATTGTGGTTTGTTTTATTCCTGGTTGGCTGAAGCAAAAATTAACTTAATAAGTAAAATCATGCGTTTGTGTAATGATTTAATCTTTGGGCATGCTTCATGCCTTATAAAAGACGTGATGGTAATACTCACAAGGAGACTGGTGTCATGATCATCAATAAAAAAGGCTTTTCACTGGTTGAGCTCCTGGTTGTCGTGGCGGTTATAGCGTTAATCGGCCTGATCTCTACCCCCAACATTGTATCCGGGCTTCCTAAATACCGCATCAGGCAGGCCGCAACGGATTTGCAGGCGAAGCTGCGGCAGGCCCGTTCAACGGCCGTTCGTGACGGCGAGACCGTAACAATTTTTTTCGACGATGTGAAAAATCAGTATGTAATTAACGGCAAAAAGTTTCCTGACAGCGGGACGCTGTCGGACTATTACGGCAGCGGCCTTACCTACGGCAGTGGTTCGGTAGCGGTCACCCATGCCATTAATATTAGCGCCGTTAACAGAAAAACTCTTACCTTCGATGCCCAGGGCATGAGCAATTCCGACGGTAACAATGATTCTGGAATATGGCTCGAAAACAACAAGGGCGGGGCGCGGCGGATATTTATAAGCACAGGCGGCGCCATATCCGTGCAGCAGTGGAACGGGACCACCTGGGAATAAGCGGGTAGCAATCTGAATAGTCCCCCGGCAGGGGCGAACGTACAAACGATCCGAAAGGATGTATTATGAATCAACATACGGAAAACACGATGAAGACAATGCGCGGCTTTACCCTGATAGAGGTTATGATTGCACTGGCAATGTTTTCTATCCTTCTGACGGCTATTTATCAAACCTACTATAATCAGCAGGAGGCATATCTCAAGCAGGAGAAGGTCTCCAATATGCAGCAGGATGTCCGGACGGGCGGTTTTTTCCTGGCCCGGGATTTGCGGATGGCCGGGTATGATCCGACGACACAGGCAACCGGAGCCGGTTTTACGGATCGCGGTCTTACTTCTCCACGCAAACCGGTTGCGGCCCTTGAAATCAGGGCCGACCTGAATTCGGACAACGATTCCCAGGATACCGGCGAAATTATCTATTTTGAATTGAGCAACGATGCCGACTATGACGGCATTGCCGACGGGATCAACAGGTCGGGCGGATGGAAGAGCGACGGATCCCCGTGTCGGCTCACCAGGCAGTACCGCTTGGCGCTGGACGAAACAAGTGACACATTCACTGATAGTACCACCGGTTCCCAGGTTTTAGCAGAAAATGTTGACGCCCTGGAATTTTGCTATGTCCTGAATACCGGTATCGAAACCATTGCGCCCACATCCGGTGAGCTCGACGATATTGTAGCCATATATGTTTCAATTCTGTTTCGTACAAAGGCGAGGATTCCCAAATACCGTAACACTGAAACCTACACCCCGGCTTCGGCCGATTCGAACCGGGTCGCCAACCTGCGGGAATCAACGCCTTCGCCCTGGGGACCGTTCGACGACTCTTTCAAACGCAGGCTGCTTATAACCGAGGTGAAATGCCGTAATATCGGCCTGAAACCCATAGGGAGCGGCATTTAGGCTATGGAGCAGGCCGGTTTTGTGGAATTAATATTGAGGATATACCTGCATACCAGGAGAAAGAAAATGATGAAGCGATTAAATGAATCCGGTTTTACCATACTTGAAATGCTGTGTGCGGTGGTGGTGCTGGCTATCGGCCTTATGAGCGGGGCCGCCATGCAGACGCGGGCCATTCAGCAGAGCACCTTTTCCCACCAGTTGACCAAGCAGGTGCTGGGCGGCGAAGAAATTATGGAGAATATTATTGCGCGGCCGATTGTGTTTTCACCGGAACCGCCGCCGCCCTGGGATCCGATATTCGCCTATACCTCCGAAGGGTATCCCGCTGACGGTACGGAGGTAAGCGAGCACTATACCGACTACAATGTGCGTTACCAGACCTTCGGCGGCACACCCCTGAAAATGGTGACCACGGTAACGGTATATGCTTCACGGCCGGGAACAACCGACGCTTCCAAAGAGCTTAATTTTAAGTTTATTCGCTCAACCCGGTGGGAATAACCTTCAGCACAAAAGGAGAACAGCTATGTGCATAATGAAAGCAGGCATAGAAAATGAAAAAGGGATTGTGCTGGTTGTGGCCCTGTTTATGCTGGCGCTGCTCACCATGATCGGCATGGCATCCATGATGACCACGACTACCGAGGTGGATATTTCGGCCAATGAAAAGTTTGTCAAGAAGGCTTTCTACCAGGCCGAATCGGGCATGATTGCCGCGGCCGAATTGCTGGTTATGCTCAACGCCGAAGAGCAGGCCGACCCCCAGTACGGTGATACCAAGACACAGGTTATGGTCAATGACATCGATTTTGCGCTGGAAACAATGGAAACCAAGGCGGACCTCGGCGGCGCACCGCTGGCCGATGATGCCAGGGACATGGCCCAGGACGGCCGAGGCGCACGGGCCGGGACTACCGGCGGTAAAGTACAGAAAGACGGGTTACCCACCATAAGCAGCGGCAGCAGCCCTGTTTCCTACAGCGATCTTATAAGCGACCCCGCCAAAACGCAGATCTATTTAACAGGAGACTTTAACGCCCTGGTGGACGTGGATAAAATGGGCGCCCGCGAACCTGCCGGCAGCGCCACCGAGTTCGGCAGCGGGGCCGAAGGGTCCGGGGCCGATACGAAAATTATTCGCTATGAGATTGAAGCGATCGGGCTCATCGGCGAAACACTCAAGCTGAGAAAAACACACACCATCGGCTTTGAATTTATACCGCGCCGTTAAGCCGTGTGCATGATAATAATAATTTTTTCCTTGCGGGAGATATCTATGAAAGGAGCAGCCATGAATAGAGCATTCATCAGCAAAGGGGTGTTGGCGACCATTCTGCTCAGCGTTGCCTGGGTGCAGACAGCCGGGGCCACCTGCGCGCAACTGTCGGATTACTGTAACTCCTATAATTTGCCGCCGGCCCAGAGCGCATCCACCAATCCCAATATCCTGGTTATTATGGACAACTCGGGCAGTATGAATACCGAGGCCTACGAGGATGCCTACAGCGGCGGCCCCAACTGTAACAGCTTTGATATTGCGGTGAGCCAGAGCCGTGACGATGCCGAAGAGATGATTACCGGCAGTCATGAGGACCCGGGGCATGTGTGGTACGGCAGTGACGACCTGGACCTGGGCGGATGGAACGATAATTTTATCTGGGTGGGAGTCCGTTTCCAGGACATCCTGGTTCCCCAGGGCGCGACCATTGCCCGGGCCTATATCCAGTTCACCGCCAAGGGAGGCACGGCCGATGCAACAAATCTCGTCATCTGGGGCCAGGACGCCGACGATACCGTTCGGTTCAGTAATAATGACTTCAACCTTTCAGCCCGGCCCCGCACCGGGGCCTCGGTTGCCTGGAGCAACGTTCCGGCCTGGTCGAACAACCAGCGTGACAATGCAACCCGTACCCCCGATCTGACCACCATTGTGCAGGAAATCGTCAACCGGGACGGTACCGAGGGCGGCACCGGCTGGGACACCGGCAATGCCATGACCTTTCTGTTTGCCGGCACCGGCAAGCGCGACGCCTATGCCTATTCAAGCTCCAATTACGATAAAGCGCCGGTGCTGCATATTGAGCTCGACACGGGCGACAATGCCACCAACTGTACTGTTTACTACGGCTATTTCAACCCGGACGGGTGGTATACATATGAAACCGATCCGGACGACGGTGAGAGTAAATTCATGCGGGACGATACCAGCGGCGACTGGTACGGTAACTGGCTCAACTGGATGACCATGCGCCGCCTGGACGTTGTGCGCAAAGTTATGGTGGGCGGCAAGCAGACCGGTGCAACGGTTGCCGGCTCCGGGGAAGCCACCCTGGTGGCCGAAAACACCTCTGACCGTGACTGGACCAGATCGTTTACCGACACCGACGGACTGACGCCCTATTCAGGCAGTCATTCCTATAAGGTCGATAATGCGATCCTTAAGGTGGACGGCAGCACCAGCTACAGTATTAAAATTAAAAAAGACCGGAACTTCCCGGGCGAAAGTGACGACTTTCTGAACGGCAGCATTGCGGGTGTTATCCAGAAGGTGGGCGATCAGGCCCGCTGGACCAATGCGTGGTTTTATGAAAAGGAAGGCGGCGGAGTAGCCCGGCCCATGGGCAGCTCAATCCAGGACATCGTGGATGATATGAGTACCCGGAACGCCAACACCTGGACCCCGCTGGCCGAAACATTTTACGTGGGCATGCACTACTATATGCAGAAGGCCGTCAGCGGCTGGCCGGAAGGTGCCTGGTACAACGGCTCCGGCGCCAGCCAAAGGTATGCCTACAAATACGGCAGGGGGTCTGCCAATGACCCCTTTTACCAGAACGGTGTAAAAATTGAATGCGCCAAGAGCTTTGTGATCCTGCTCACCGACGGCGCGTCGACCCAGGACCAGAACAGTGACATGATCGCCTATATCGGCGACTATGACGGCGACGGCAACGATCCCGGTTCGTACGGATCAAGCGGTTCGGACTATCTCGACGATTTGGCCCTCAAGGCCCGCACCACCGATCTGCGCGACGACCTGGACGGCGAACAGAATATTATACTCTATACCGTATATGCATTCGGGGACGAAACCAATGCCCGTCAGTTGTTGCGTGACGCGGCCCGTAACGGTGGATTTGTGGATCAGGACGGCGACAACAAGCCCGACGGCGATTACAGCGACCCGGCTGAAGAACGTACGGAATGGGATCAGGACGGCGACGGCGAGCCGGATACCTATTTCGAGGCCAGCGACGGCTACCTTTTGGAAGCCGAGTTGTTGAATGCCCTGAGCAGCATTCTTGCCCGGGCGGCTTCGGCCACGGCCGTGTCGGTTCTCTCTACCCGCGGCGAGGGTGAAGGCACCCTGGTGCAGGCCTACTTCAAACCCAAAGAGCCGGTGGGCATTCAGCCCCTGCGCTGGATCGGCTACCTGCAGTCTTTGTGGGTCGATCCCTTCGGATATACAAGAGAAGACAGTGAAAAGAACTATACGCTCGACCTTGAAAAAGATAATATTATCCAGTTCTACCTCGATGAGGCAACCAATGAAACCAGGGCCTATGTGTTTGAGCCGAGCAGCGGCAACCCGTATCCAAGCCAGAGCACGCCGGATCCCAGTAAATCGAAATCCCTGGATGAGATAATACCCATCTGGGAGGGCGGCGATCTACTGGCCGACAGGTATGTGGGCGACCGCAAAATAATGACCTATGTGGGCACCGGCAGCGAACCCGATCCCCAGTTTACCGAATTCGACACCAGCAATCAGTCGGCAATTGAGCCGTTCCTGGGTGTGAAAGACAATGAAACCTGCTCACCGACAACCTACCTGGGAGTGGATGCCGGTGAGCGCGCCAATAACCTGATCAGTTTTGTTCGCGGGGTAGAAGACGGATCGTCGGAATACCAGGGTAGCCCGAACCTGCGCTCCAGAACCATGGATGACGGGCGGCTGTGGAAGCTGGGCGATATTGTAAACTCCACCCCGCTTTCCATCTCGAAACCGACGGACAACTACGGCCTGATTTACGATGATGTTACCTATCACCCCTATTTAAGAAAATACCTGAACCGCGAGACGGTGGTGTATGTGGGCGGTAACGACGGCATGCTGCATGCCTTCAGTAGCGGTGTATACCTGACCGACAACCAGACATTTGTGCGTCCGGACCAAGCACCCGGTTATCTCAGTGAAATTCCCGACACCATGGGTATCGGCAGCATCAATATCGGTGACGAACTCTGGGCATATGTGCCTAAAAACCTGTTGCCGCATCTGAAGTGGATGGCCGACCCGGATTATACCGAGGAGTGCCACGCGACGTACGTTGACATCAAACCCCGGGTTTTTGACGCCCCGGTCTTCGATAGTGACGACAAACATCCCAACGGCTGGGGCACCGTGCTGGTGTGCGGCATGAATTACGGCGGCAATGAAATAGCGGCCGGCGGCGGCACCTATAAATCGACTTACTTTGCCATAGATGTTACCAACCCGCGCGATCCTGAACTGATGTGGGAGCTTGATCCGTCCCAGTTCCCCGACCTCGGGTTTACAACCAACCGGCCGGCAATCCTGAGCGTGGGTACTACCTGGAGCAGAACCAGTGAATCCTGGCACCAGGGCGAATGGTATCTGGCCTTCGGTTCCGGCCCCAGCGAGTTCGGCGGCAAGTCGACCAATGAGGCCCACTTCTATATTATCGACCTGAAGACCGGTGGTAAAGTAGCGTATAGGGATTTTGCGGTGGGCCTGGGGCAGGATTCCTTTACCAATGTTGCCGTCTCCCTTGACAAGGGACTGAACTATAATGTCGACGCCATCTATTTCGGCGTGAACTATTCGGCAACCGGGACATGGTCGGACCGCAAGTCTCTGATACGTAAAATTACGATTCCCCAGCTCAATACCGAATTCGATCCGCGCAGGACCAATTATGATACCGATGTGAACAACTGGACGGTCAGCACGGTCATGGATGTGGGTGAGCGCTGGATAACGAGCCCGGTTACCCTGAGTAACGATTCCAAGAACAATGTCTGGATCTTTTTCGGCAGCGGCCGGTATGTTGAGCAGGCAGACAAATTTACCGAGGACGAAAACCTGATTTTCGGTATCAAGGACCCGTTCTTCAACGGAGACCGGGACAATCAAACCGGCTGTTACCTGAACTATGGTGCCGCATGCCCGGCGCTGACCATAAACGATTTATACGATGCCGGTGTTTACTCGGTGCACGAGGATCGCGTCGAGGGCCTTTCATCCGGTTCCGGTACCTTTACCGATCTGCTGGAAGAGGCTCGCGATGCCCAGTTCAGCGGCTGGTACCGCCGGTTGTGCGAAGGAATCCTGAGCGACACAGGTAGTTGTACCTCTTCGGGTCCCTCGGAACGGATTCTGTCCAAACCGGCCCTGCTGGGAGGCATTTTGCTCGTTCCCACCTTTTCTCCCAATATCGACCCCTGCGGCTACGGCGGATCTGGGAGGCTGTTTGCCCTGTTCTATGAAACCGGTACCGCTTTCCGTAAATCGATTATCGGCAAGACCGGCGATGAATTCCTGGATGTGATGTTCCTGGGGCAGGGGCTGCCGCCCGACATCGGTATCCATGTCGGTCGAGAGAAAGGGGGCACCGCCTTTATACAGGAGAGTACCGGTGAAATTGTGCGTATTCAATTCGACACGGCATTCCCGGTCAAGAGTACACCGATTTACTGGAAGGAAGGAGAAAAGCTATGAAGACCATGACAGGTATTATAAAGGTTGTAATTGTCTCTCTGCTGATGTGGACGGTTGCGGGAAGCGGTGCGGTTGCGGGGTTGCTTGATGCCGAAGGGAGGCTGGGCAAGGGCAAAGCCGTGATAGACGGCAAAGGGCCCAACTGCATCCTGATAACGAAGCACCGGTTTGAACTGCCGTCCGATTATATCATCGTGTCCCGTTCGAGTACGATCACGGGCATAGACGGCAAGCCCCTGTCGTTGAAGAGCCTCAAAGTGCCCTGTGCCGTGAAATTAAAAGTGTATTACCGGTCGGACAAACAGCGTGATCCTGAGTTGATCAGCATGAAAGTGCTTGAGTACGCTGAAAACGCAACGGAAAAATTCAACCTGAATAAGCGTACTCCTGAATAAGAGCGGCGCCTTTTCCCCTGGTTGAGAAACAAAAAAGCCCCTGCGCAGGGGCTTTTTTATTGGGTTTGATTTTTTTTAAAAATTGAGTATAAATGGGGAGATGAAAGATGCCTGATTCGGGTGTGCGAGGGGAGGAGTGACCCCCTCGTCCGAATTACTGGAGAGCCGATCATGAAAAACAGACTTGAGCTTGCTGATTACTGCGCCATCCTGTTGAAGCGACGGGTGATAACTGCGGCCAATAAGGACCTGGTACTGGAAAAACAGCACGAGCAGAGCGGCAAGATACACAAACTGAATGAGCTCAAGGGGGACCTGGGAAGTTCGGGCGCAACGCCGGCTGAAATTATCGCTTCACTGAACATCACCCATGCCGAACCCGTGAAGGGGGTTCTGTCCGAAGAGGCGGTGATGCGTGAAGTGGCCGATGCCATCGGGGTGCCGTTTAAAAAGATCGACCCGCTGGAGCTTGATATCGACGTCGTGACCCGCACGGTTTCAAAAGCCTTTGCAATCCGCCACCTGGTGGTGCCCATCAGTATCGAGAACGGGGAGCTGCAGGTGGCCATGGTCGACCCCTATAACCGGGACGTGCTGGAGGACCTGCAGAAGGTCCAGAAACTTAAAATCGTGCCGGTCCTCAGCACCAAATCGGATATCGTCAAGCTGATCCAGGAGTTTTACGGCTTTAAACAGTCGGTGGTAAAGGCCGAGCGTGAGCTGGTGTCGCCCTTTGCCGATATCGGCAACTTTGAACAGTATGCCAAGATCGGATCGGTGGGCGAAATAGAATCCACCGATAAATATATCCAGAACGCGGTGGACTACCTGTTCCGCTACGCCTTTGAGCAGCGGGCCAGCGATATTCATATCGAGCCCAAAAGGGACAAGAGTATCGTGAGGCTCAGGATAGACGGGGTGCTGTACGAAATCTATTCGGTGCCCCCGGTTGTGCACAATGCCATGGTATCCCGCATTAAATCCATATCGCGGCTGGACATTGCCGAAAAACGCCGGCCCCAGGACGGCCGTATTAAAGTGCAGCACCAGGAGCGCGATGTTGAGATCCGTGTGTCGACGGTGCCGGTTGCATTCGGTGAAAAGGCCGTGCTGCGTGTTTTGAACCCTGAAATTCTTTTCCAGGAGCTTGAAAATCTGGGGTTTGATACGGCGGAGCTGATCCGGTACCGGGGTTTTCTGGAACAGCCCCACGGCATTATCCTTTTTACGGGCCCGACCGGAAGCGGCAAAACAACATCGCTCTATTCTTCGCTGCAATTTCTGGCTTCTTCGGAAAAAAACATCACAACCGTCGAAGACCCGATCGAGATGGTGTGTGAAGACTACAACCAGATCGCGGTACAGCCCGCGGTTGATATTACTTTTGCCTCAATCCTGCGCACCATTTTACGGCAGGACCCCGACATTATCATGGTAGGCGAGATCAGGGACCAGGAGACCGCCAAAAACGCCATCCAGGCCGCGTTGACCGGGCACTTGGTACTCAGCACGCTGCATACCAATGATGCGGCCTCGGCCGTGACCCGGCTGCTCGACCTGGGCATCGAGCCGTTTCTGATCAGCTCGACCCTGCTGGGGATCGTGGCCCAGCGCCTGGTGCGCACGGTCTGTTCCCATTGTTCGGAGACGTTTTCCATTTCCCGCGATGAGTTCTGCAGCCTGGGGCTGGAACTGCCCCCGGACAATATGGACGATCTTATCATGATGAAGCGGGGCAAGGGCTGCCTGCAGTGCCGCCAAACCGGCTATATAGGGCGTGAGGCGGTTTTTGAAATACTGAGTATTACCGACCCGGTAAAACTGTTGGTCAACCGCAAGGAATCGTCGGATGTGATCAAAAAGCAGGGTATGAAAGAAGGGATGAAACTGCTCAGGGAGAGTGCGGTGCAAAAAGTGTTAAAGGGACGAACAACATATAACGAGGTATTGCGGTGTATCAGCCAGGAAGCCTGAAAGACAAAATCCAGACCCTGCCGTCGCTTGAGAAACGGGTGTCCGATCTGAAGGAAGCGGGAAAGAAGGTTGTTTTTACCAACGGCTGTTTCGACATCTTACACGCCGGACACGTCAACCTGCTGGAGGAAGCGCGCATGCAGGGCGATGCGCTGGTTGTGGCCATGAACAGCGACAGCTCGGTGCGGGGCCTGAAGGGGCCGACGCGGCCGGTGGTGCCCCAGCAGCAGCGGTCCGAGGTACTGGCGGCTCTGGAGTCGGTTGATTTCGTAACGGCCTTTGACGAGCCCGACCCCCTGCGGGTCATTACCGCCCTGAAGCCCGATGTGCTGGTAAAAGGGGGTGACTGGGGCCTGGATTCCATTATCGGTCGCGATGTTGTGGAAGAGGCCGGCGGCACGGTCTTAACAATTCCGCTAAAGTATGGGGCGTCTACGACCGATATAATTAGCAAAATAATACAAAAGTATCTATCAGAGCAGCAAAACGGCTGATAATTCGTATTTCCGACCCGTTTTCAGGTGTAAGGTATCTATGGAGAGTGTAGTGACGGCAAAAGGCGTAGAAAAACGAAAGTTTCAGCGGCTTGACATGCCCCTCGACGTTACCCTTACCATCCTTACCGACGAGGAAGTACCGGGAGGCATCAGTCCCCTGCATGTGAAAAGTCTCAACCTTTCTATGGAAGGTATCTGCCTGGAGACCCGCAACATTGTTATCGGCACGGTCAATATGCTTTCCGGGTCACCCGGATCCAGGGAAAATCTGTTGCAACTGGATATAAGTGTTTTCCCCGATGAAAAGCCTGTCCGGACTGTAGGTGAAGTCTGCTGGTATGACGTTGCCCGTGACTGCGACGAGTTCAGATACCAGGTCGGCATCGTTTTTCTGGAAATAGACAAGCCCGACCAGGAACAACTGCGGCGATTTTTGAAAGGACAGAAAAAAAACAAAGGTTTTTTTGAGCAGTTGTGGTCGCTGGTGAACAACTGACGCCGGTATCGGTCCGACGCCCGCATTCCTGCATTCGCTCAAACCCCCGCATTCCTTCTATTTTTAAAATTTATTATATTCTCTGCTTATTTTTACTTGACAACCCCCCATATCTAGTGTTTTATATAGTCCAAAATACAAGATAGAGATACAAACCATATGTATGGGGAGGGAGCCATGGGGTCAATCGTTGAGCTTAAAGCTCGGCAGGAAAACACCGAAAAACCAAGTGAAACCACCGATTTAGCACTGTTTGTCAGAACGTCCGGCGAAGACCTCAAAGGGTGGGACCGGCAGAAAATCGTTGAAGCGCTTGTTCGGGAGGCAAGCCTTGATACGAAAATTGCCGAGGAGATCAGTAAGGAAGTCCAGGATATCATTGTAAAAGCCAAAATCAAGTGGGTCACGGCACCCCTGATTCGTGAACTGGTCGACTCCAAACTGATTGAACGCGGGCTTGAAGACGCCCGTAAAAAGCATACCCGGCTGGGTGTGCCGCTGTATGATGTGGACCAGCTTATCCTGCATCCCAATAAAGAAAATGCAAATGTACCCCACGGCCCGGAAGCAACCAACCTGACCCTGGCGGAGGGCATTAAAAAAGAGTACGCGCTCCTGAAAGTATTTTCACCGGATGTCGGCGATGCCCATATGCGGGGTGACATGCATTTGCATGACCTCGGCTTTGTCGACCGGCCCTACTGTTCCGGCCAATCCCTTGAGTACATTAAAAAGTTCGGCCTCCATCTTCCCAATTCGCTTTCCAATGCCAAGCCCGCCAAGCAGCCCGAAGTTCTGCTGGCCCATATGGTTAAATTTGCCGCAGCCCTGCAAAGCCATTTTGCCGGGGCCATCGGCTGGGATGCGGTCAACCTGTTTTTCGCGCCGTACCTGGAAGGGCGCAGCGACCGCGAAGTAAAACAGCTGGCCCAGATGATGGTATACGAATTTTCACAGCAGGCCGTTGCCCGCGGCGGGCAGGCCATTTTCACCGATATCAACCTGTACTGGGAAGTGCCCAAGCACTTCGAGGATGTTCCGGCCATCGGCCCGGGAGGCGAATTTACCGGCAAGACCTACGGCGATTATGAAAAGGAAGCCCAGCGGTTTGTGTGGGCGCTTTTCGATGTGTATAAAGAGGGCGACGGCACCGGACGGCCGTTCTTCTTCCCCAAACCCCTGGTTCATATTACCGAGAAGTTTTTCAGGACCGAGGGGCATGAGAAGTTCCTGATGCATATCTGTGATATTGCCAGTGAAAAGGGCACCACCTATTTTGTATTCGACCGGGGCGAGACCGCGAAAATATCCGAATGCTGCCGGTTGAGCTTCAAACTCAACGATAACGACCTGCTCGATGCCAAGCAGCCCTGGCGGATGCGCTTCTGCGCGCTGCAGAACGTTACCATAAACCTGCCGCGCCTGGGCTACCAGAGCAACGGCGACCAGGAGGTGATGTTTCAGAAGCTGACCGAGATGATGGAGATTGCCGTCAAGGCGCACCTTGAAAAGAAGTCCTTTATTGAAGACCTTCTGGCCCTGGGAGAAACGGGTCCCCTGTCGCTGCTGACCATGAACAAGGACGGCATGCCCTATATCCGCATGCACCGGGCATCGTTCCTGATCGGCATGGTCGGTCTGAACGAGCTGGTTAAATTCCACGTCGGCGAGGAACTGAACGAGTCAAAACGGGCCCTTAAGTTCGGACTGAAAGTGATTTCACATATGAATCTGCTGTGCGAAAAGTTCAGTGAGCAGCACGGTATGCATTTTGTGCTGGAACAGACCCCGGCGGAAAGCACGGCCTATCGTTTTGCCAAACTTGACCTGCGGGATTTCCCGGACAAGGCCCCCAGCTTTGTCAAGGGCAGCATCCCCTACGGCGAGACCTACTATACCAACTCGACCTGCCTGCCGGTTTCCTCCCGGGAAAACCCGGTGGAACGGGTGCAGCTCGAAGGGCTTTTCCACCCGATTATCGAGGCCGGCGCCATTACCCATGTCTGGCTGGGCGAGTCCAAACCGTCCAAGGAATCACTGGCTAATTTTGTGGTCAAGGTGTTCAAGGAAACCCTTAACGACCAGATTGCATTTTCGCCCGAGTTTACGAACTGCCTACAGTGCGGCAAAACCGTCCGCGGCCTGCGTGAATCCTGCCCGCACTGCGGATCGCCTGAAGTGGACGGCATCACCAGGATAACCGGCTATTTTACGAAAATATCAAGCTGGAACAAGGGCAAGCTCGGCGAGCTGAAAGAAAGAAATAAAAACAAAGGATATTTTGCAATACATTAGGAGTTGATATGGGTCACATAAAACTTTTTGTGCAGAGCAGTTGCGCAAAATGCCCCCAGGCAAAGCAGGTGGGTGCTACCCTCAAAGATGAGGGGTTTACGGTTACGGAATATGATGTTGGAACAGCCGACGGGCTGGCGGAGGCATCGTTTTACAGTGTCCAGGCAACACCTACGATTATTGTGGAAGATGAACAGGAAAACGCCGTGGCCGATTTCAGGGGAGAAGTGCCCAGCGCCGAGGCGATCAAAGAGATAATGGGCGGGATCTAGGCTCCAGGTATCGCGCCGGGAATTCCATGGAAAAAATAAAAGACATACCGGTAAAGGGTTTTATAGAGACGTCGTTTGTGGACTGGCCGGGGAAAATCTGCTCGGTCATCTTTTTCTCGCGGTGCAACTTCCGCTGCCCCTATTGCCACAATGCCGATCTGGTTATGCGTCCTGATGCCCTGCAGGATGTGGCCTGGGAGGACATTGCGTCACATCTGATAAGCCAAAAGGGGTGGATAGACGGGGTGTGCGTGTCCGGAGGAGAACCCACCCTGCATCCGTCTCTGCCCGATGTTTTCAGGTTTTTGAAAAAGCAGGGTTTTCTCACCAAAATCGATACCAACGGCAGCAATCCCACAATTCTCAAAACGCTTATTGAAGAGGACCTACTGGATTATGTTGCCATGGACGTTAAGTCGTGCCTGGATGAACAGAGCTACTGTAAGATCACCGGTACTGCCCATATGATCGACACCGTCAAAGAGAGTATCGACCTGTTGCTGAGCAGCCGTGCGGTTCAGCATGAATTCAGGGTCACCGTGGTTCCGACCTATCATGGTCCCGAAGAAATCTACAAGCTTGCCAGGGATCTGAATGGAGCCCAGAAACTGCGCGTTCAGAATTTCAGCCCGTCAAGCGCCCTCCTTGATCCCAGCCTGCAGGACCTGAAGCCGTTTTCGGAAGAAGAGATCGGCGTTTTTCAAGACCAGGTGGACAGGCTGATCGGGTTGCAGCCGTAATTTTTCACTGTTGATCCTCCAATGACCATGAGGTCTGTTTGTCATGAAACAGGCCTTTTTTTGTCGCATCAAGCGGTCTTTTGTGTTTTCCGGCGGCCCGTGATTATTGACTTTGACCGTGTATTGTGTTACATTTCAACGTCTAATGTACATATGCAGCGGGATATGCATACAGACAGCAGCAGACAGGACGAGCGGTTCATGCGGGAGGCCCTCCGGGAAGCGGGAAAAGCCCGGCAGCAGCAGGAAGTGCCGATCGGGGCCGTACTTGTTAAAGACGGTGAAATACTGGCCCGCGGATACAACAGCTCCATAACCTTGCACGACCCCAGCGCCCACGCTGAAATTATGGTGTTGCGGCAGGCCGGGCAACAGGTGGGCAATTACCGCTTGACCGATACGGAGTTGTATGTGACCCTTGAGCCGTGTATTATGTGCATGGGCGCGCTCATACAGGCCCGCATCGCACGACTGGTTTTCGGCGCCTATGACCCCCGCACCGGAGCGGCAGGGTCGGTTTTTGATTTTGCCGGTAGTGATACGCTGAATCACCGGTTCGATGTCAGGGGCGGCGTGCTGGAGAAGGAATGCGGTTTCCTGTTGCAGGATTTTTTTGAACAGAAACGAACTATGCGGAGAGATGGCCGAGTTGGCTGAAGGTGCACGACTGGAAATCGTGTGTGCGTTAACGCGTACCGAGGGTTCGAATCCCTCTCTCTCCGCCAGTAATTCCTTTCAGGTGTATACATAAAGAAGATAACGATTTAGCCGGATCCTGAACAACAGAGGAGCCGCGAACTCCGCCAGGTCCGGAAGGAAGCAACGGTAGCAGCGAGTCTGTGTGTTCGGTGTATCCGGCTAATTTTTTTATTGCTCAAATCAAATTTCCTGATAGTGTTCCGGGCTTCGTTCTATGTCTTCATACAAAGTTATAGCCAGAAAATGCCGCCCGCAACTGTTTGAAAATGTTGTGGGGCAGCAGCATGTCACCCGGACCCTGAAAAACGCCATCCGGGACAAGCGTATCGCCCACGCATTTCTCTTTACCGGTGAGCGGGGGGTGGGCAAGACCTCCATCGCCCGCATACTGGCAAAGGCCCTGAACTGCCATACGGGCCCGACCGAGTCGCCCTGCGGGGAGTGTGTTTCGTGCCGGGAAATTACGGCCGGCAACAGCCTCGATGTGCACGAGATCGACGGTGCCTCCAATACCGGGGTCGACGACATCCGGACTCTGCGGGAAAATATCAAATACCTGCCGTCCCGCGACCGTTACAAGATTTATATCATCGACGAAGTGCACATGCTGTCCACATCGGCGTTCAACGCGCTGCTGAAGACCCTGGAAGAACCCCCCGAGCATGTCATTTTTATGTTCGCTACCACCGAGCCGCACAAAATACCCGATACCATTATTTCCCGCTGCCTGCGGTTCGATTTTAAACGCATTCCCATTAAGGAAATAGCGGCCCACCTGACCGAGATCGCCCGCAATGAAGAGGTGACTATAAGCCAGCGGGGGCTGTTTTTGATTGCCCGTGAATCCGACGGGAGCATGCGGGACGCCCAGACCCTGCTTGAGCGTGCCATTGCCTATTGCGGTGGCACGGTCAAAGATGAAGATCTTGAGGAGTTGCTCGGTCATATCGACCGCCGCTTTCTCTACCGGGTGCTTGAAGCCGTGCTGGAGGAAAATGCCCAGGAGGTGATCGAGGGTC
The DNA here is from genome assembly GCA_028282925.1 of Thermodesulfobacteriota bacterium. Classification (GTDB taxonomy): domain Bacteria; phylum Desulfobacterota; class WTBG01; order CAIYCZ01; family CAIRTM01; genus JANQGV01. The sequence goes on along the minus strand of JANQGV010000165.1, from coordinate 32,799 downwards.
TGTCCGAAGTATATGAATACGGTGTCGACCTGAAACAGTTCTATTTCAGCTTTCTGGAATTGCTGCGGGACCTGCTGGTGATAAAGTCGGCCGGCAGTTCCGCCAGGCTGGTCGACCTGGCCGATGAGGACCTGAAGCAGTTGGAAGGGTTTGCCGGGCGCGTATCCCTGGAGGAGTTGCTGCGCTGTTTTCGGCTCTGTTTTGCATCCGAACCGGAAATGGTGCGTTCCCGTTTTCCCCGAATTGCGCTGGAGCTTTGTTTGCTGGAAATGGTCCACTGTAAACAGGCGATGCTGCTGGATGAGGCCATCGATAAGATAGAAAGCCTTGCCTCCGGCGGGGGCGTTTCTCCGGCGGCGGCCTCTGTTGCGCCCCCTCAGCCCAGTGCGCCGCCGCGGAAAAGACCGCAGCCGGCCGAACAGGGCGGGGCCGCCGTTGAAGCGGCACCGGCAGGCGCTCCTTCAGACAGTGACGGGGAGGCCCTGCTGTCCTTTATTGCCAAAAAACATCCCCCCACCGCGTCCAAGCTGGCCCACGGCAGCGTAGCGCTCACGGGCGATCAGACCGTGACCATCAGCCTGCCTGCCGGCTCGTTTTTCCTCGACCAGATGAAGGAGCCGGAAAACGAGAAAAGGCTTGTTGCCTGGTGTACGGAGTTTTTCGGCAGGCAGATGCAGGTAGCGATCACGGCCTCCCGGGATCAAAAAAAAAAACAGCAGGTGATTGACGACCGGGAAGAGCTGAAAAAAAAACGCCAGACCCAGGCAATGCATAACCCCGTTATTCAAAAAGTGATGGAGACCTTTAACGGTAAAATAGTAGATATTCGCACGGATGATGCGTAAGGGAGATAGGTAATGGATTTAAGCGGCATGATGAAACAGGCCCAGAAAATGCAGGAAAAGATCGCCGGCGTGCAGGAAGAACTGGCCGGTAAAACGGTTGAAGCTTCTTCCGGGGCCGGTATGGTAACGGTGACGGCAAACGGCAGGCAGGAAATTGTTTCAATCCGCATTGCCCCGGAAGTCGTCGACCCCGCAGATGTGGACATGCTGCAGGACCTGGTAACGGCGGCTGTTAATGAAGCCCTGCGGTCATCGCGTAACCTGATGCAGGAAGAACTGAGTAAAATAACCGGTGGTCTGCGGATCCCCGGCCTCAATCTGTGAGGGCCGCATGAACGCCGACAACCCCATTCAGCACCTGGTGCGGTGCCTGACACACCTGCCCGGCGTCGGTGAAAAAACCGCCACCCGCCTGGCGCTGTTTCTGGTGAACTGCCCCAAAGAAGACGCCCTTGAACTGGCCCGCAGTATCGTCCTGACCCGCGAGAAAATCTGTTTTTGCAGCCGGTGTTTCAACTATTCCGAAAGTGAACTGTGCCAGGTGTGTGCCAACCCGGTCCGGGACGCAACCAGTGTTTGTGTGGTGGAAACGCCGGCCGATATCCTGTCCGTGGAACGGACGGGAGGATTTGCCGGGACGTACCATGTACTGCACGGCGCCATCGCCCCCATCGACGGAATCGGGCCTGATCAATTGCGCATAAAGGAGCTGGTGCAGCGCGTCCAGCAGGACGCCATCAGCGAGATTATCCTTGCCACAAATCCGACAATGAACGGCAATGCCACGGCCGTGTATATCGCCGACCAGCTCAGAGCCTATGATGTGCTGGTGACCCGCATAGCCCAGGGGGTAACTCCCGGCGGAGACATCGGATATGCCGATCAGATGGCTTTAAAAAATGCTCTTGAAGGGCGGCACAAAATGAAATAATTTATGCTATACTGGTATGAATCGTGGTTAAATGATCTTAATTGTATAATTGTTCATTTTTCCTTTGTTAATGCGTTGACAAACGGCAGGGAGTATGATTATAATACCCATTCTTTTTCACGGCAGTATGTGTCGAGGGGAATAGATTGAGTTTAGACAGGAGGACTCTATATGATTGAAGTAAGAATTCACGGAAGAGGCGGGCAGGGAGGTGTTACCTCTGCCGAACTGGTTGCTCTGGCGGCAATTAGTGAAGGGAAATACGCCCAGGCCTTTCCAAGCTTTGGACCGGAACGGCGCGGAGCACCCGTTCTGTCATTCATCAGGGTTGATGATGCTCCAATTAAGGCCCGCTATGAGATCCGCGAGCCGGATGTGGTCGTCGTGCTCGACCCATCGTTGATTGACGTTGCCAATGTTACCTCGGGATTGAAAGAGGGCGGTATTATCGTTATCAATACCAAAAAGCCCATCGATCAAATCAAAAAAGAGCATAACATTACGGCCAAAACGGCAACTGTTGATGCAACCAATATCGCCCGCGAGGTGCTGGGCCTGCCGATCACCAACACGACCATGATCGGGGCGCTGGTGAAAGCAACCGGCCTTGTTGACATGGACTCCCTCATTGAGCCCCTTAAGCACCGCTTTGGCAGGATCGCCGAAAAGAACATCACGGTCTGCCAGAAAGCATTTGAAGAAACCAAGATGGAGGAGAACTGACGTGGCAAAAAAAGATTTTGAAATGACCTGGAAAGATATCACCGTGGGTTGTATTATCCACGAGCCGGGAAGTGCAGCGCAATACAAAACCGGCGACTGGCGCTCCCAGGTTCCGGTCTGGGACAAAGCCAAATGCGTAAAATGCGGTCGCTGCTTCGGTTTCTGTCCGGAGCCCTGTATTGTACAGGATGAAGAGGGTTATTACGAAGCCGATCTGTACTGGTGTAAAGGGTGCGGCATTTGTGCCCACGAGTGTCCCAAAGGGGCAATAACAATTGAACAGGAGGAAAAGTAATGAGCAAGCGAGTAGGAACTGAGGCCTCATTTGCCATTGCCGATGCTGCAATACTGGCAGATGTTGATGTGGTGGCGGCCTATCCTATCACCCCTCAGACACATATCGTTGAACATCTCTCCGAAGTCGTTGCCGACGGCGAGCTTAATGCGGAGTTTATTTGTGTTGAATCAGAGCATTCAGCCATGAGTGCCTGCCTCGGTTCGGCAGCAGCAGGCGCACGTACGTTTACGGCAACCGCCGGCCAGGGGCTGGAGCTGATGCACGAGGTGCTGTATATAGCTTCATCAATGCGGCTTCCCATTGTTATGGCCGTATCAAACCGCGCCCTTTCCGGACCGCTCAATGTCTGGGGCGACCACTCTGATGTTATGGCAACCCGTGACTGCGGCTGGATTCAGTATTTTACGGAAAACGCCCAGGAAGTGTTCGATCTTTCACTGTGTGCGTTCAAGATTGCCGAAGACCCCAACGTGCTGTTCCCGGTAATGGTGCACATGGACGGATTCAATGTGTCCCACGTTGTCGAGCCGCTGGAAATGCTGGAGAAAGATGACATCGGTGACTTTATTCCCCCGATGAATTTTCCGCATCCCCTTGATCCCAATAAACCGGTAACCATGGGCGCTTTTGCACCGCCCGTGCTGTATACCGAATGCCGGAAGTCGCAGGAAGAAGCGCTGCGGCCTTCCAAGCAAACCATCATAAAGGTCTGGAACGAATTCGGCGAGCGTTTCGGCCGCCAGTATAAACCGGTTGAAACCTACAAGACCGAAGATGCCGATACCCTGCTGATCGCCATCGGCAGCTTTACCGAAACAGCCACGGTTGCCGTTGACACCCTGCGCGCCAAGGGCGAAAAAGTCGGTCTCGTGCGCATGCGCCTGTGGCGTCCGTTTCCCTTTGATGAACTGCGTGATGCAGTGAAGGATGCCGAAAAACTTATCGTTTTCGACCGCTGTATTTCCTACGGCGGCCCCGGTGGACCGCTCTGTTCCGAAATCAAGTCGGCCCTGTACGGCTCAAAAGAGCAGAAACCGGTTGTTAATTTTATCGGAGGCCTGGGCGGCCGCGACATTACGCCGGAGCAGTTCGAGCAGATGTTCAGCCGCGGACGCGAAATTATTGATAATAACCTTGATATACAATACGAAACTATTGGAGTAAGAGAATGAACGAGCAAACACTACAAAAGCTGAAAGATGGTGGTGAGCTTTTTTCTCCGGGCCATCGTGCCTGTATCGGGTGTGTTGAAGTGCTGGCAGTGCGTCAGGTCTGTAAAGCGCTTGGAAAAGACACAATTATTGCCAATGCCACGGGCTGCATGGAGATCGTCTCTTCTCCGCTGCCTACAACCAACTGGATGGTTCCCTGGATTCATACCCTTTTTGAGAATACCGCAGCTGTTGCCTCCGGGATTGAAGCGGGATTGAGGGCCATGAAGCGTAAAAACCGGGGTCCCAAACAGGATGTGAACGTTGTTGCCATGGGTGGAGACGGAGCAACCTGTGATATCGGTTTTCAGGCTCTTTCCGGAGCTATGGAACGCGGCCATAATTTTATCAATGTCTGCTTTGACAATGAGGCCTATATGAACACGGGTATCCAGCGTTCCAGTGCCACACCATTCGGAGCAACCACAACGACATCCCCGACCGGGAAAAACAGTATCGGCCAGGTTACCTGGAAAAAGGACATGCCGGCCATTGCCGCGGCACATAATATTCCCTATGTTGCCACGGCCTGTCCCAGCTATGCCAGCGATTTGGCTAAAAAGGTCAAGAAAGCCCAGGAAACAAAAGGGCCTTCATATCTGCACATTTACTCGGTATGTCCCACCGGCTGGCGCTCAAAACCCGAGATGGGTATTGAGCTGGGACGCATGGCGGTTGAAACCGGTATTTTCCCGCTGTATGAAGTTGAGAACGGCCAGTGGCGCCTGACCAAAACGGTCAAGGAACTGAAGCCTATTCGCGACTACATCAAGGCCCAGGGCCGGTTCCGCCACCTCACCGACGATCTGATTGACGAAATTCAGACCAAGGTGACTGAAAAGTACGAAGCGCTCCTGAAAAAGTGCGGCCAGTAAGCCTTTTTCAGTCAGATGTACCGGCACTATTCGAAAAGCCTCCCTTTCGGGAGGCTTTTTCGCTCTTAAGACCGGGGATGGAGACATTGTTGTATACGTTAGAGCACTTTTACATAAGGTAGTATGGCCGCGATAAAGGCCGTAAAAATCACATGTTTCATCAATCGCACCTCAAGGTGCTCCTGCCGGGCACGTGCGAAATTGGGGCTTTGGAATGTTGTGAGTTGCTCCAGGGATTCCGGTGGAATTTCAGGCGCTGAAGAAAAAATACGATTGCCCTTAAAAAGAACTGGAAAATTGAAGGAAAAAATTATAAAACTTGACAAAATGCTTGTTTTTTTTGTAAAATTTAATGTTCCCTCATTGAGGGATGGAGCTTAGTCCTTAAAATTTTAATATGAGAGGATTATCAATGGCTTGGGATGACGACGACAATATTCAGAAGGGTCCATGGAAAAAGCAGGATCAGCCACCCGATCTGGAAGAGGTTTTGAAAAAAATCAAGAACTGGTTCTCAAAAAGCGGTATATCAGGAATCATATTGATTGTGCTCGTGGTTTTGGCAATGATCGCCTATTCCTGTTTTTATACGATTCAGCCGGGTGAAGTGGGTATCGTCCAGCGTTTCGGCAAGTTTGTCAGGCTGGCAACGTCGGGGGCCAACTTTAAATTTCCGGCGGGTATCGAAAAAGTTACCAAGGTCAAGGAGCAGTATGTCTATACCGAAGAGTTCGGTATCCGGACCCTCCGGGCGGGCATCCGGACCCAGTATGCGGCAGACCGGCAGTTTCTGGGAGAGTCGCTGATGCTGACCGGCGATCTGAATTGCGCCTTGGTGCCCTGGGTCGTCCAGTACCGGATAGGGGATCCCTACAAGTTTTTGTTCAAGGTCCGCAATGTAACCGAAACCCTGAGGGATTTGTCCGAGGCCATAATGCGCCGGGTTGTGGGCGACCGCAGCATCAATGAGGTGATAACCGAGCGCCTGGAAATCGCCGCTACCGCCAAAAACGATTTGCAACTGGCCTTGAACGATGCCGAAACCGGTATTTCCATCGTCAACCTTGAGCTTAAAAAGACAACGGTGCCGGAGCCGGTGCAGCCGTCTTTTAATGAGGTCAACCAGGCCCTGCAGGAAAAAGAAAAAACAATTTACCAGGCCCGGGAAGCCTACAATAAGGTCATTCCCGAAGCACGGGGTGATGCGGAGCGCATGATCAAGGACGCTGAAGGCTATGCACTGGAGCGTATCAACCGGGCCAAAGGTGATGCAAGCAGATTTGAGAATTTGTGGAAGGAATACAGCAAAGCCAAAGACGTAACCCGTCGGCGCCTGTACCTTGAAACCATGGAGGATGTGGTGCCCAAACTCGGCACGAAGTATATTCTGGACCCTGAGCAAAGTTCGCTCCTGCCGCTGCTTGACCTGGGACAGAAGGGAGGGCCGCAAAAATGATACAAAAAGTCTCTATTCTGACCGTTATCGCCATCGGTTTTATTATCATTGTCGGACAGCCTTTTTATACAATTGATGAGACCAAGCAGGTTATTATTACACAGTTCGGAAAGCCCGTGGGTGGAGCGATTACCGACCCAGGGCTGCATGTAAAAGTGCCTTTTATCCAGAAAGCCAATGAGTTTGATAAAATTTTACTGGAATGGGACGGTGAGGCCGGTCAGATTCCAACCAAGGACAAAACCTTTATTACGGTGGATACCTTTGCCCGCTGGCGCATTAAAGACCCCCTGATGTTCTACAAGGCGGTCATTCATGAGGGTGCGGCGCAGAAAAAGCTGGATGATATCCTGGATGCGGCAACCTACAATTTTATCACCTCCAATAATCTCATTGAGGTCGTACGCAGTTCAAACCGCCTTATGAAAGCCGAAAAGGTGACCATCGTCGGGTTGCCGGACAAGGTCGACGAGAAAATAGAGATTGAACTCGGTCGCGAGCAAATGACCAAGGGGATACTGGAACAGGCCAAGCCGAAGCTTGAAAAATTCGGTATTGAGATTATCGATTTCCGGATCAAGCGCGTTAACTATGTTGAAGAGGTCCGTAAAAAAGTGTACGAGCGCATGATTGCCGAGCGCAAGCAGATCTCTGAAAAATTCCGTTCCGAAGGCAAGGGCGAAAGCAAGAAGATCGAGGGTGACCGGCAGAAAGAGCTGCGGAAAATCAAATCCGAGGCCTACCGGAAGGCTGAAGAGATAAAAGGTAAAGCAGACGGGGAGGCAACCAGAATTTATGCCGATGCTTATAATAAAGACCCCGAATTCTATTCTTTCGTCAATACCCTGGAAATTTACAAGAAGTCTCTCAACGATGATACGCGGGTGCTGTTGAGTACTGAGAGCGAATTCTTTAAATATCTGAAAAAATACAAAAAGTAATGTATAGCTTCAATTCAGGAGGTAGAAACAATGGCTCATAAGAAAGCTGGTGGTAGTTCGAGAAACGGACGCGACAGTGCCGGTCAGCGGCGCGGTGTAAAGCGTTACGGCGGTCAGGTTGTTAAAGCGGGAAACATACTTGTGCGGCAACTCGGTACCAGGATTCATCCCGGTACCAATGTCGGCATGGGCAGGGATTTTACCCTTTTTGCCAAGATTGACGGTGTGGTCAAATATGAGCGGCTCGGCAAAGAGAGAAAGAAAGTCAGTATCGTTCCTCTTACCGCGGCATAGAGAGAACACCTGCTGTGGCAGCCAACACTATCAGAAAAGACATCATTACAAAAGTACAACGTGTTGTTCTGAAGCTTGGCAGCTATGTGTTGACAACACCTTCCTGGAAACTTGACCGGAAGGTGTTTTCCGATGTTATCGAGACCATTGCCGACGTGCGCGCACGGGGCAGGGAGTTTGTGCTTGTCAGTTCCGGCGCTATTGCCGCGGGTATGGGGCGTTTGGGCCTGAGAGAGCGGCCCCGTCTTATCGCCCAGGAGCAGGCGGCGGCGGCCGTCGGTCAGATCGGTCTTATGGGGCTCTATGAGCGGATGTTCGGAAAATTCGACATCCATGTCGCCCAGATTTTGTTGACCCATGGCGACCTCAGAGACCGGCAGCGCTTTTTAAATGCACGCCATACCCTGCACAGTCTGCTTGAGTACCAGGCTGTGCCCATCATCAATGAAAACGATACCACTGTTGTTGAAGAAATCAAATTCGGCGACAATGATTCGTTATCATCCATGGTTACAAACCTTGCGCAGGCGGATCTGCTTATCATTTTGACGGATATCGACGGGTGCTTTGATAAAGACCCGCGCCGGTTTAAAGATGCGCGGCTTATTTCGCTGATTGAAAACGTCGACAGTGACATAGAACAACTGGCACTCGGCACGAAAAGCAAAATATCCCGGGGTGGGATGGCGACAAAAATAACCGCCGCCAAAACCGCGGCCCGGTTCGGGGTGCCGACCATTATTGCAAACGGTAAAACTCCCGGTAATCTGGCACGTGTTCTTGCAGGCGAAGAGGTCGGTACATTAATCCTGCCCGAGAAGAACAAGCTTGCCAGCCGAAAGCACTGGATTGCCTATACCCTGAAACCCCAGGGGGTCATCCAGGTAGATGACGGTGCATTGAGGGCCATTGTTGAGCATGATCGCAGTTTGCTGCCGAGCGGTATTACCGGGGCGCAGGGTGATTTTGATGCCGGAGAGGCGGTGAGCTGCTGCGACCGGCACGGTTCCGAGTTTGCCAGAGGGCTGTCGGCCTACAGTTCGGCGGACATAGACAAGATCAAGGGCCTTAACACCGCGGATATTCAGGGCATTCTGGGAGTGTGCCGTAACCCGGAAGTTATCCACCGGGATGACCTGGTGATTCTCAGGGAAGGGTAAAGCGGATTCCGTGTTGAGGACGAGTGTTGCCTGCTCATTCCGCTCGTCGTATGCCGGGCCTGTTTTCGAAGAGAGTAGGGATTGGATACCATAACCGACACGCAGATGAAAATCGGACTTTTCGGGGGCACCTTCAACCCGGTACATATGGGACATGTACGGGTTGCCGAAGAGATCCGTGAAAAGTATGCTCTTTCAAAAATTGTTTTTATACCCGCGTTTTTGCCGCCGCATAAAAAGGCGCCGTGCATACCGGCTGAACATCGTTATGCAATGGTGCAGCTTGCCATTGCCGATAACCCGTTATTTGATGTTTCCGACGTGGAGCTTGCCCGCCGGGGCAGCTCCTACTCAATTGATACAATTTCCTGTTTTAACGATGTGTATAAAAACAGTGCCGAGCTTTTTTTTATTATGGGGATTGATGCATTCAAGGAAATACATACCTGGAAAGAGTACCCGCTTTTTTTTCAGTCATGTCATTTCATCGTCATGAACCGCCCCGGTCACGGTGAGCAGGGCGCAGACGAGTGCATCCCCCAGGATATTGCCGGTGATTTTACGCCTGCCGGTGAAGAGGGTCTGTACAGGCATACCTCCGGCTCAACGGTCGGGTTTTGCACGATTACGCTGCTTGATATATCCTCAACCGATATTCGCAACAGGATACATGAAGGCAAAAGTATAAAATACCTTGTTCACCATGCGGTTGAGGCGTATATTAAGGAGCAGGGTCTGTATCTCTGATAAAACGGCGGGAAACCGTATGTCGGAGACTGAAGGATATGTTCCGTGGTGGCGGAACAGTCCGTGTTATATCATAACTATGCTATAAGGAGGATTTATTGGAGTCGCTGGACAAGGCGCGTATGTGTGCCAGGCTGGCTGATGATAAAAAAGCCGAAAATATTGTTGTACTGGAGTTGAAAGAAATATCGGCTCTGGCAGACTATTTTATTATCTGCAGTGCCGCATCCGACCGGCAGGTGCAGGCAATAGCACATCATATCGAAAAGAGCTTGAAAGCTGATGAGGGTATTCAGGCGCTCGGCACAGAAGGTCTGCGGGAGTCTACCTGGGTTTTGCTTGATTTTGACGATGTTATAATACATATTTTCCAAGACAGCGTGCGGGCCTTTTATGACCTTGAAAACCTGTGGACCGAATGTCCACGGATTCCTTTCCAGGAATCCGTGGCAGGTTGAGGGTGTTTTGCGGTATGGTATACTGAGGTATCTGTATGCTGCGGTCGATTTTCTTTTTCCGCCACAATGCCTGTTGTGTGGTGAGTTTATTTTTTCGTATAATGACGGCTATCTGTGCGGCAACTGTCTGGATGCCGTTTGCGCCGGTGACGGTCCGCTGTGTGTGACATGCGGTATGTGGTTTGAATCACCGGAGGGCGCACACCACAGGTGCGGGACATGCACAACCAACCCCCCGCATTTTGATTGTGCCCGGGCTGCCGGGGCCTATGAGGGCCTGTTGCGCACGGCAATTCACGATTTCAAGTACCGGCACAAGACCGCTCTTGCAAAGCCCCTGGCACAGGTGCTGGCTGAACGGGGGGCACATATGCTGCCCGTAAAGAGCTATGATGTTATTATTCCGGTTCCGCTTCATCCGCAACGATTGCGAGACCGGGGATATAACCAGGCGCTGATGCTTGCGGAACGTCTTGCCGGGCAGTGGGATGTGCCGGTCTGGAGAGAACTGTTGCGCAGAAACCGGCGGACGCAGCCTCAAACGGTACTTGTAAAAAAAGAACGCCGGAAAAATGTTCGCGGGGCGTTCAGCTATTGCGGCAGGCCCCTGGACGGAAAACGCATACTTCTGGTTGACGATGTCTTGACCAGCGGATCAACGGTAAATGAATGTGCCCGGGTGTTGAAGCTCAACAAGGCAAAGCAGGTGGATGTGATTACCCTTGCCCGGGTCCGGTAGGAGAGAGTAATTGAAGGCGATAGATCATCTGATAGAGAGTGTTCGTGACGACATGTCCAGGGTGGAAGAAAGCCTGCGCGCCAGTGCTGCAAGCGAGATTGATCCACTCGGCGATGTGTGTGCGTATATCCTGGATAGCGGGGGAAAACGTTTTCGACCTCTTATTTTGATTCTGGCTGCACGTTTTTGCCGCTATTCCGGCAATAAACATATTGCGTTGGCTTGCGCGCTTGAGTTTATCCATACCGCGACTCTGTTGCATGATGATGTTATAGACCATGCCGAAATGCGCAGAGGCAACTCGTCGGTCAATCTCCTGTGGGGAAACCAGTCTACAATACTGGCCGGGGATTTCTTCTTTTCCAAGGCGTTCTCGTTGGCCATCTCCGTGGGCGATGTGCGCATTATGGAAGTGATTGCCCGAACCTGTTCCTGCCTTACCGAAGCGGAGATCTACCAGGTGGCGAAAACCGGCGACCCAATGCTGTCTGAAGAAGACTATTATTATATCGTACAGAACAAGACCGCCAGCCTGATTGCCGCCTGTACAAAGTCCGGCGGAATGCTCAGCAAGGTGTCTGAACGACAGGAACAGGCCCTGGAAGACTACGGCTTTAACCTGGGGATCGCTTTTCAGATTATGGATGATGTCCTGGATTATACGGCCTCCGAAAAAGAGTTCGGGAAGACCATCGGCAAGGACCTGCAGGAAGGCAGCGTCACCTTACCGTTTATAGCGGCACTGAATCGCAGCAGTTCCGAAGACCGGGACTATTTATCACGGTTTTTCACCACCGATACCATCAGCGAACAGGATTTGTCCCGTGTCATCGAACTGGTGGAAAAGTACCAGGGCAGCGAGTATGCGGTGGACCAGGCGAAAAAATATGCCGCCGATGCCGTTAAAGCCCTTGATGCTTTTGATGAAAGCTCGCAAAAACAACCGTTGATAGATCTGGCGGAGTATGTTGTCACACGAAAAACATAGGAGGCTGCCGGAGAAGGTTCATCTACTGCGACCTGCCGGTACACTCAGAGCTTGCCTCCTTTAGAGCAATTCCCACAATAGTATAGCCACAGAGGATAATCGCAAAGGTTGCTACGGTTTGATTGCCGACGGCTAAGTGCTCGCAGCAAAGGGGAGCACTTAGGTTTAATCCATAGCTCTCACCGCACCAACCTTTACGATTATTAAGGGCTACAGAAAAAAGTGAAATGCTTTAGGAGACTGTCGGAATACCCGATAACGGGAGGCTGTTGGAGAAGGCCCAGATACAAGGCGCGCGAAATTCAGAGGAACGAGACGTACTTGCCTGCCGGTACGTTGCCGTGACGAAGGATGAGCGCAATCCCGATATGATCGAGATAGATGGACGTTCTCCGACAGCCTCCTAGTGGAAGCGGGCTTTGTGGACATGATAGTCGATAATATGGGTATAACCCGGTAGCTCTATGGGTGTCGACCACCACACGTCTATGATAAGGCCGTTTTCTTTCAGAACCACTTCAACATCATCTTCAAATAATTCCAAACCTATTTTGTCGGCCCGACGGAATATTTCATCGATAATAGGCTTGCTAGTTTTAGCGTTTTTATCGTACCAGTATTGAGCTGTTTCCGAGACTTCCTGGCGCATGGATTCATAGTCCCACTGGGCATAGCCCCATTTCAGGCCGACCCATATACCGAAAACAAAAAGGATAATCAGAACGGCACACCCCAGTTTTGATTCACCACGATCATTGATTTTCATAATGGAATGTCCTTTATATGCGTACTGTTAAAAGAGATGATTACAAGAGTCTTTTACTGTCAAGAAGCAGGGTAACCGGGCCGTCATTAACCAGGGAAACGTCCATCATGGCTTGAAACACCCCGGAGGCGACGGTAATGCCGTGATGTTGTAATTGGGAAATGACCTTTTGATACAGCTTTTCTGCATGTTCGGGCCGGGCTGCACCGGAAAACGACGGGCGCCGCCCTTTGCGGCAGTCGCCGAACAGGGTAAATTGAGATACAACCAGCGCCTCTCCCCGAATGTCCAGTAAACTCAGGTTCATTTTATCGTTCTCGTCCGGGAATATTCGTAAATGAGCAGTTTTCGCTGCTATATACTCTACGTCTTCAATCGTATCCGAATCGCATACGCCCAGCAGGACCAATACTCCTTTTTGAACGGCGCCGACCTGTTCGCCGCTTACAGTGACTGAAGCGTTTTTTACTCTTTGAATGACGGCACGCATTACAACCTGGATTGTACCCTGTGCAGGGATGTTGACATCATATGAAAATGAAGATATATAACCATAGTTTGTCTTGATTATGGGCGTACATCCGGATTTTTTCCGGTGTATGCCGTATAAATCAATGCCTTTATATGTATTTTTATTGCTCAATAATTTATGCAGATTTTTTTTGTGAAGTAAAGTAAAATATCGTATGTAATCTGGAAAAGATAATTCTTACATGAAGGGTTGTGCAATGGAGAAAAGCGTATCTTGTGTGGTTGTCGGTGCAACGGGCAGAATGGGGCAGCGCATATGCAGTTTGATAGCGGAATCTGATGAACATCGCCTTGCCGGTGCCACCGAAAGCGCCCACAGTGATCACGTCGGAAAGAATCTGCAGGAGGCGGTGGGCCTGCCCTATGACGATATTGTGATTCATGCGTCCCTGGAAGAAATCCCCGGTGATTTTGATGTGATTATCGACTTTACTTTCCCGGACGTGTCCATGGAGACAATACGTTTTGCCGGCAGTAAGGGGAAGCGTGCCGTAATCGGCACGACCGGCTTTTCCCAGGAACAATTACAGGAGATAGAGCGCCTCAGCAGCTCGTTTCCCTGTGTCTGTGCTCCGAATATGAGCAGAGGCGTCAACACCCTTTTCAAGCTGGTGCAGGAGGCGGCGGCCCTTTTAAACGAGGGATATGATACCGAGATAGTTGAAATTCACCATCGCTACAAAAAAGATGCCCCCAGCGGTACGGCACTGCGGCTGGCGGAGATTGTGGCCGATTCATACGGACGAGACCTTTCGAAAGTGGGGGTCTACGAGCGCAAGGGGGTAACCGGAGAGCGCAAGCCGGAGGATATCGGCATACAGACCCTCAGGGCGGGTGATGTGGCCGGTGAGCATACGGTTGTTTTCGGCGGGCTGGGCGAACGCCTGGAGCTGGTGCACCGGGCCCACAGCCGCGACTGTTTTGTGCAGGGGGCGCTGTATGCCGCCCGGTGGTTGCAGCAGCAGCCCAACGGCCTGTATGACATGCAGGATGTTCTGGGGCTGCGGTCCTGAGGTATGCGCCTGCGCATAACGATGCAGGGGTGCGGCAATGTCTGAAGTGAACACCGTTTTTATCGGAATCGGGTCGAATATCGGTGAGCGGGAAGGAAACTGTTTGCATGCCCTCGATCTGTGCAACAACGGGGATTCTGTTCGTGTTATCGCGGTATCGTCGCTGTATGAAACAGAGCCCTGGGGGCATGAAGACCAGCAGTGGTTTGTGAACTGCGCGGCACGGCTTGAAACTTCTTTGGGCCTTGACGGCACGTTGTCCTTTTTGCAGAACGTGGAAGCCATGATCGGCAAAAAAAAACAGGAAACCTGGGGGCCGCGGGCCATCGACCTGGATGTGCTGTTTTTCAACGATGCGGTGGTCGGTAATGCATCCATAACAGTACCGCACCCGTTTTTGCATCAGCGCCGTTTTGTCCTGGAGCCCCTGGCTGAAATCGCCCCCGACTGGATTCACCCGGTTCTGAAGCAGCAGATCCGGCACCTGCTGCAACAGGTTGATGATGATAAAAAAGTGCTGAAAATCAAGAGGAGTGATTATTGATAGTATCGTTGCTGATTCGCATTGTTTTTTTCCTGCTGCTTGTGTTTTTTTTCATAAAAATCATAAAAAAACTGTTTATGTCTCCACAATCTGCCGAATATAGATTTACGCAGCGGGAGAGACAGGACAGGCAGCCCGAGGCAATAAGCGAAATGGTACAGGACCCGGTGTGTAAAGTGTATATTCCCCGGCATGAAGCGGTATCTGCGGAGATTTCCGGCGGAACCCACTATTTTTGCAGCAAAAAATGCCTGCAGGCCTTCAAAAAGAACCAGAAACAGTAAAACGTGCGAAAGGATTGTCTCTATACTCTATTAACTTTCAATTCCGGTGTCTCTGCTTATGAAAGATTCAATCAAAGACGACGGCAAAAAAAAGACGGGAAGCGACATTGAAGAACTGCACGAGGTGGTTTTCGACAATGGAACCCAGCAAGAAGAGGCTCCAAAAGAGAAACCGGTAGCGAAAAGCAGTCCCGTCCAGAAAGACCCCCTTGAGATATACCTTAAGGAAATACGCAAGATTCCTTTGCTTGATCAAAAAGAGGAACTGCAGTGGGCCCGCACTCTCAGCCGGCGTACCAAAGAGAAAGTAAAGCTTTTGAAGCAGGCCGTTGAGTTGCTGAGTTCGGGCAAGTTTTCAAAGCCCCTGAGCCAGTTGCTTTTGCATACCAATGAATCCCTCTACGAATATCTTCACTTAAAAGAAGCCATAGAGTTACACAAACGCATAGAAAAAATAGACCTGCAGTTGCAGCAGCATCTTGTTCAGCGTGAGAAGCGCAAGCTGACCAAAGAGAAAATGAAGTTGAAATCGGAGCTGACCGATTTCCTTGCAAAAACCATGATCAAGGAGCTGAAGCAGTGGCAGGTGTTCCGGGATCTGGATAAAAAGAACAGCAGGAAAACCTCAAAATCACGCGAGGACCTCCATGCCCTGCGTGAGATTTGGGAGCGGCTGGTTAAAATCGAGCCCCAGATCAGGGAAGCCCGGCAGAAGCTGATTCAGGGTAACCTGCGCCTGGTGGTCAGCATTTGCCGTCACTACAAGAACAGGCTGGTTTCATTCAGGGACCTGGTGCAGGAGGGTAACCTGGGTCTGATCAAAGCGGTGGAGAAATTTGATTATCGCAAAGGGTTTCGGCTGAATACGTATGCATCGTGGTGGATTCGGGAGAGCATTAACCGGGCTATTGAAGAGAAAAGCAGGGTAATCCGCATACCGGTCTATGTCAATGAGAAATTCTACAAAATAAAAAAGGCCGCCCGGGAGCTGTTTCAGGATGAAGGCAAAGAGTCCTCAATCGGCGATATCGCCCGCAAGGTGAAGATGTCGCCTTCCGAAATCGCCCGTATCATCACCGCCTTTAAAGACCCGGTATCTCTTGAAACCTCATCCGCCGATGATATCGACCCCCTGGAGAATTTTTTGTCGGACGATAAGCCGTCCCCGGTGGAAAACATCTGTGAAGATATTATTAAGGAAAATGCGACGAAAATTATCGATACCCTGCCACCCCGGGAGGCCTCGATTCTGAAACTGCGCTTCGGCCTCAGCGATGAAGGCGAGAAGACACTTGAAGAAGTGGGCAGCCGCTTTTCCGTTTCACGCGAACGGGTACGGCAACTGGAAAACAAGGCCTTGCGAAAACTTCGCAAAAACAAAGAACTGCGAATGCTTTTATCGCTGCTGGCTAAAAACTAGGAAACTGTCGGAGAACGTCCAACGCCTCGCGTTGTGGTCACCCATCGTCACAGCGGCGTACCGCCATGGGCGCCCCATTAACACCGGGAAGCAAGATCGGCAGCGTTTCTACGGTGAAGAAAGCAGCATACATGCTTACCCCTTGTTTTCCTGCGTGCACTTTCCCGCAGTTCCCCCATATGCCGCTACTCACAGTATAGACTGGAATTTTTATGAATGTACGTACCGCCATAGACGAGTTGTTCGAGGGTGTTTTCGGAAACCTGCAGGTGCCGGTTGTGCTGTTCGACGCCCGGGGAGCAATTGTTCAGGCAAACAGGGCTTTTTGCGCTTTGGCAGGTCAAGGCCGGGAAGGCGGGGAACCTGCCACGGTCTTTTCATATTTCAGGGTGTTTAAACAGGGTGTGGATCTGCTGAAAATTCTGCCCGAGTCCCAGGTAACCGAACTTGAAACGGCCGGGGGCGAGAGCATCCCGGTTGCCGTTCATTATACCAGGCTGGACGCCGGAGAGGGGCAGGGCGGCGCGGCGCTGGCTTTTATAGCAGACCTTCGTGAACTGCATGCGGCCAAAAGCGCCCTGAAAAACATCACCATCGACTATGAAGCCCTCCGCGACCAGCACGCCGGTGAGTTGCCCGACAGCACTATCCGGGAGCAGAAAAAGCTTGAGGAAGACGTCAGGGAGGCCAAAGAGTTTTTGGAATATGTTGTGGAGTCCTGCGGCGACGGGATCGTCATTGTCGATTCCAGCGGCAGGATCACCCGTGTCAACGAATCGCTTGTGGAGATGCTGGGTAAACCCCGGGAGGATCTCGAGGGGTTGCTCATGTATGAGCTGGGCCCGGTAGAGGGCACCTACACCTCCACCACCGGCTCATCTGTCACGCTGGACAAAGCCTATGCCGACTATCAGTTCAGCAAGGTCGAGGAGTTTACCCGGCCCCATCCCAGCGGCAAGATTGAAAACTGGGAGTATTACATGTTCAACGCCGGGGGCGACGTGGTGCCCCTTGAAATCACCATCACCTTCCAGCGGGATACGGGCGGAGCCATTTCCGGCGGCATCGGTGCGGTGCGGGACATCACCGAGCGGAAAAAAGCCGAAAAGGAAGTCCGGGACGCAAAAGACTTCCTTGAAAATGTGCTGGAATCCTGCGGCGACGGCATTTTTATTACCGACGGCTCGGCCAGGATTACCCGGGTAAACCAGTCCTTTGCCGATATGCTGGGGAAACCCAGGGAAGAAATAGAAGGTGCTCACGTCTGGGAGCTGATACCCACAGAGGGAAACTATGCTTCAACGACCGGCGAGACGATTCATCTTGACTCTCAGTCGCGCTATGACCGGTTCAAACATTTTGAAAAGAGTTTTTTAGAGCGCAAAGACGGCGTCACCCTGGACAACTGGGAGTACTACTTCCTCAACAACCGGGGGCAGGTTATTCCCTTTGAAATTACGGCAACGTTTCAAATGACCGCCGAAGGAGAATTTATGGGCGGGGTCTGTTCGGCCCGGGATATAACCGAAAGGAAAAAGGCGGAAAAAGCCCTTCAGGAGGCCTATGAATTTCAGCGGCGGCTGTTTGTGGATATAACCCATGAATTCAGAACACCCCTTACGCTTGCAATGGGCCCCCTGGAAGGTATTGCCCGGGGCGAGTTCGGCAAAATCACCCGTGACACCCGGGGGCAGCTTTCGATTGCTTTGAAAAACACCCGGCAGTTACTCAAGCTCGTCAATCAGCTGCTTGATTTCAGCCGCCTTGAGTCAGGCGCCAAGCATGTGGTGTATGAAAAAAAAGAGGTGAACGCCTTTGTAGCGGCGATCCTCGATTCATTTTCACCGGTTGCCGGCAAGAAGAAGATTTCGTTGCAGTTCGTCCCCGATGAAGAGCTTACCTTCTGCGCCATCGATCCGGGCAAGATGGAAAAGATCCTGTTCAATATTATCGGCAATGCATTCAAGTTTACCCCGGAAAGCGGCACCATAACGGTGAGCATCGAGCACGGCACACACCTGGCCGGGGCGTGTGACCTGCACCCCGCAGAGGACCGGACTCTTCTCAAGGTAACAATAGCCGATACGGGTATCGGCATCAAGCAAGAAGATCTGGGCAGGATTTTTGAACGTTTTCAGCGGGCCGGTGAAGACTCGCATCGCGACCAGTCCGGCACCGGCATCGGGCTTGCCCAAGCCCGGGAACTCGCCCAGCTTATGGACGGCTGTGTTACCGTTGCAAGCACGTATGGTGAAGGCTCAACTTTTTCGGTATTCGTGCCTGTCGAGCTGCACACAGCCCCAGGCGCCGCCGACGAACTGCCTGCCCCCGCGTTGTACGACCTGACCCTGCAACCCGAAGTTGAATGTGCCGATATTATGCCGGATGAAGAGGTGCGCAGCGAACATCTGACCGGCAACAAACCGCTGGTCCTGATTGTGGACGACAACCCGGATATCCGCCGCTATGTCGGCGGCATTCTTAGCGAGCACTATGACTACATGAGCGCCGCCAACGGCAAAGAGGGCCTGGAGAAAACGGCAAAGCGCAGGCCCGATGTTATTATCTGCGATGTCATGATGCCTGAAATGGACGGCTACGGCATGCTGAATGCCGTTAAAGCCGATGCAGACCTGCGGGACATCCCCTTTGTTTTCCTGACGGCCCGCGCGGATGTTGAAATGAAAATCGAGGGGCTCGAAGAAGGCGCCGATGATTATATCGTCAAGCCGTTCAACTCCCTGGAGTTGCTGGCACGCATTACATCCCTTCTGCGCATCCGAAGTCTGATGCAAACCACCCGTGAGCAGGAAAAAAAGATAGACACCCTCACGCAGAAGCTGGAAGACAAATTCTGCTACGGCAATATCATCGGCAACAGCCCGGCCATGCGGAAGATGTACCAGACAATCGAGACCATCAAGGACAGCGATGCAACGGCCCTGATTACCGGTGAGACCGGCACCGGCAAGGAACTGATTGCCAATGCCATGCACTATAACAGCCGGCGCAAAAACAGGCCCTTTGTGTCGGTCAACTGCGGCGCTATTCCCCGGGAGCTGATGGAGCGGGAATTTTTCGGTCATGTCAAGGGGGCCTACACCGGCGCCTTTGAAAGCAAAAACGGCTATTTCCTGGAAGCACACGGCGGCACGCTCTTTCTGGATGAAATCGGGGAAATGGATAAAGACATGCAGGTCAAGCTGTTGCGGGTTTTTGAACAGGGTGAGGTTACCCGGGTCGGCGACACCAAACCAAGATCTGTCGATGTGCGTCTCATCGCCGCCACCAACCGTGATTTACGCGAGGAAGTAGCCCGGGGCACCTTTCGGCAGGATTTATTTTATCGCCTGTATGTTGTTCCCATTGCAATACCGCCCCTGCGCGAGCGGGCAGAGGATATCCCCATTCTGATACAGCATTTCATGGAGCAGGTGCAGAAGAAGCTGAAGCAGGAGGTTCCCGCGCTAACCGATCGGGACATGCAGCTTTTTATGCAGTATGCCTATCCGGGTAATGTGCGGGAGTTGCAGAATATGATCGAGCGGTTCTGCCTGATGGGCGGTACGGTCGAAAGCCTTTTCGCGGACACGTCTCAAAAGATCGCGCTGGCCACTGCCCCCGTGCCGGAAGCGGATGTGTTTTCAAATCCCAAGCCGCTCAAGGCCGCCGCCCAGGTGGCAAAAGCCCGTGCCGAGCGCGACGTGTTGGCCCAGGCCCTGCAGCTTTGCGATCATGATTATGACCGCACGGCGCGCAAGCTGAACATCTGCCTCGCGTCCCTGTATAACAAACTGAATGAATATGGCCTGCGCCGTAAAGACTAACGCAGAAGACGGTTGCCCCCTGACCGAGGTGTCCGTTTTTCCGGGGGAAGATCAGCGTGCCCCTGGGTTGATCCGAAGAAGGGAAGCCGGTAGGTCGGATAGAATGAAATGAAATCCGACAAAAGGAGCCGTCGGGTTTCGCGCTGCTCTACCCGACCTACAGGCTGATCCAGAAGACGGTTGAGGTGTCCGGGGGTATCAAACTGATTGGGAGATTCGTTTTGAAGAACATTACAGGAGATGAGGATTTTGCAACACCAATTATTTTTCTTTTCTTGTTTTCAATGTTTTCGATCGCATGTATCTTTGAAATTCAGGAAAACATGCAGGCCCATGGATCAATAATTTTATCTAAGCCGGTTTTGTTTTCCGATAGCATTCTTGAAACCCTCTCAAACTTCTGCTGGTTTTTTATTCCCGCTAGCATTTTTCTAGCAGCATTAAGTCAAAAACATTTATTTTTAAAAGCTATATATTTTTTGGGAACCATACCACTGGCTTTAACTGATCCACTTATTAACCTGATTGGTTATAAAAGCCTGTATGTTATAAAACCATTAATTGCATTTTCAGTAGCTGTGTGTTTAATGATTTATCTGCTCAAAACAACAGAATTGTACCAGAAGGCTTTAAAGGAAGCCAAGGCAGAATGCACCCAGGCTGCTTCACAGGAGGAATAAGCTGGTAGGTCGGATAGAATGAAATGAAATCCGACAAAAGGAATTCAGATAGGAGAATTTAAATGGTCAGAACACATGAAGAACACATTGCATTCGGAAATGTTGAGCTTATTGAAAAAGGAAACCTGGATGTTATAGATGAAATCTTTGCGACGGATTACGTTGCCCATTCAGGAGACAAGGAGTATAAAGGGCATGCATTCATAAAACGGTGGACCAAACAGCTTCGTTCGGCTATTCCGGATGTCAAGGTTGTGAAAGTTGAGGTCCATGTTCAGGCCGGTGATACTATTGTGTGGCAGCGCACACTCAGGGGTACTCATACGGCAAACATGATGGGCGCTCTTCCGAGTGGGAAAAAAGTGAAATGGGTTGATATGGTGATTTCCCGATTCGAAGGGGACAGAATTGTTGAGGAATGGACCGTCTCGGAGCTGGCAGGGGAGTTGCTCTCAAAACCGCCTCTTCGATGAAATACTTTGCAAAGAGATCTATCTGCAGGTCGAGGTGTGAAAGCGTAAAAGGGGTCGCTTTGAACCCTGAAGCGTGTGGTCAAGTCTGTGATATCAAGGAGGGATGATAATGACAAAAGAATTGGATGAAATAGAAAAAGAGATACGCGAATATATTGAAATACACAGGCCCAAATATAAAACGTGCGTTTTGGCGACATCAAACAACAATATTCCCCGTGCAACTCCAGTGATGTATCATTTTGAGGGCTTAAACATCTGGATATCTACTGAAAAAAAGGAAGAAGGAAAAACAGCAAATATACTAACAAACCCACAGGTATCGTTGTCTATTTTTGATCCGGTAGAAAGTGAGTTTGGATGGGATGATACTCGTGGTCTCCAGATGTGGGGCAAGGCACACATCATAACCTGTGCTGAGAACGAAGTGGAATTTAACCATGGCTGGAAAATAACACATACTGAAAAAGCATTAAAAGCGTTTGGTCAGGATTTGCCGGTAGATGCGGTTAAGAACAATTTAATCTACATCAAAGTGATTCCTGAGAGAATTGTTTTTGTCGATGCAAAAAAAATGAGAGGGTACAAGATAATCTGGAGTAGAGATTAATACACAGTTCCGGTTCCGCTAAAAGGAGTGCAGGTTTATATGACTGAAGCTGATCTGACCTTGTCGAATATGTTGAACGCAAACTTTACAAGGGCGGTCTTAACCGGGGCAACATTAGATAACGCTACAGTTGCTTTTACTATAGCGCCCGACGGCACCAGGGTCGATAGCGTAGAAGAGTTAGAAGAACATTCGGAAAGAGAAGAGTAACACGCGGATGAGCATGCAGGGCCAGGGGGCGAACCGCTCTGAAAGAGTGGGGTCCGACATAACGTGCCGGAATCTTAAGAAGTCCGTAGTCCTGACCAGTAAAAAAGGAGAACAATGGTGAAATTATTTAAAACAGTAGTGGTATGCCTTGTACTTGTCATCATTCAAAAAAATACCGCGCAGGGAGTGGAGAAATTTCCTTTCGAATATTGGCAGGAAGAACTGATCTCAATACACATGACGGTTAATGACGGTTTTGAAGGAGAATTCATATTTGATACAGGCAGCGGAATTCATGCGTTCTCTGAAGGTTTCTTCAGAAAACTGGACACTCAACCGGCTGGATATTATACGGGTTTTCGCAGTACCGGACAAAGGTTGGATTTTGAGTTATTCCAAGCGTCTTCCCTAGCTTTGGGACAACTTGAACAAAAAAATCCCTTAGTAGTGTATTGGCGATATCTTGACCGATTAAAAATTGACGGTGTTATTTCATTAAAGTTCATTGAACATCAGGCTGTCAGCCTTGATTTTGTCACTAATGAGGTAATCATTGAAGATGAGGAATCGCTGGATGGCCTTTTACAGCAAGGTGTAATAGTTCCGATTACATTGAAACAGGACCGGGACAAAGCCCTGGATATTTTTGCAGATTTTGTAATCGGCGATACTACTATAGTAGAGTTGGAAATCGACACCGGCTCGGGAAGGGGGATGACACTCAATTCCCGGCATATGTGCGAACTTATACAGAATCCAAAAATATCATTGTCCGGTGCACCAGATATAAAACTCATCAATCCCCGGGTTGATTTCAAGATGGGCCTTATCTACGATGGTGTAATTGGTATTGCTCTATGGGATAATTGCAAGGTTACGTTTGATATTCCAAATAAAAGATTAATTATCAATAAAGATGAATCGTAATATCGACAAGATGCCTTTTTTCAACGTTGACCTGGGGACTATGGGATGTCCCCTCTGTCGTCCACGAATTCTCCAAGTGGGTAATTTTACTCAGCTTTTATTCCTTGACGCTTGGCCAGCCCTGAAGGTATAACCATGTATATTATCATTTGATTTTATAACAATACGCCTGCGAATTTTTCGATTCTTTTTTTGTCAGGTAAATTGAAAAATAAATCAGACCCTATTAATCTTTCGCTAATATTATTTTAGAATTCAATGAAACAAAAAATTTCAGCTATTGATCTGTTTTGTGGGGCGGGTGGACTGACCAGAGGGTTGGAGAAAGCTGGTATTAAAGTCATGGCGGGTATAGATATTGATCCTGCTTGCGAATATCCAATAACGAAAAACACCGGAGCCAGTTTTATCGAACAAAGTATTGATGAGATTGATGGTGAACGACTTAAGAAAATTTGGGGGAAAACTAAAAATCGTCTTCTCGCAGGGTGTGCACCATGTCAACCATTTTCTACTTATAGCCAGGGAAAAGTAGTCAAAAAGGATAGTAAATGGCGTCTTTTATACGAATTTCTGAGACTTGTTGAGGAGGCAGAGCCGGAGTTAGTTACCATGGAGAATGTGCCTTTGCTGCAAAAATATCCCGTCTTCAAGAGATTCACAAACAAACTCAAAAGATTGAATTACCATTTGGATTATGGTGTCGTGAATTGTGCTGATTACGGCGTTCCTCAGACAAGGCATCGTTTGGTTCTCTTGGCTTCCAAGTTTGGACCAATTAATCTAATAAAGCCTACTCACACTTCGGATAAATATATCACCGTTCGTCAAATGGTAGAAAACCTGAAGCCTTTGAATGCTGGCGAAACTGATGTGAATGACCGAATGCACCAGGCGAGTCTTCTTTCAGAAAAAAATCTTGAACGCATTCGTCAATCGGAGCCGGGGGGGACTTGGCGAGATTGGGATCGTAGCCTGGTAGCCGAATGCCATAAAAAGAAGAGTGGCAAGACCTACCCCAGCGTTTATGGGCGCATGTGTTGGGACGAGCCAGCACCGACCATGACGACGCAGTTTTATGGTTTCGGTAATGGACGTTTTGGCCACCCAGAACAAGATAGAGCGATTTCCTTGAGGGAAGGTGCTATGTTTCAAAGTTTTCCAAAGGGCTATCAATTTGTCTGTCCAGGTGGACCGCTTTATGTGAAACATGTCGGACGTCTCATTGGCAATGCCGTACCGGTCAAGCTTGGGCAAGCGATCGGACGCAGTATCATCAAAAATGCAAAAAAATATTCATAAGAATACATGGAAACAATTTGCTATTCATCTACCGTTCAAGCTCAAATGAATCAAGCTGTTGCCGACGCGTATGGCTGGCATGATTTAGTCCTAGGCATGGATTCCACGAAACGAAGCAAGGCAGTAGGTGCACCGTTTTTGAAGAAGCTCGACGTGAAGTACTTCAATGCCTGCTCAAACTAAATCACAAATGATACGAGGAAGGGGTCGCTCAAGGTCTGCACGACAATAAGAAAACGGAAAAACCTTGTCTCCCCGCAAAAAGGAGACATC
Source organism: Thermodesulfobacteriota bacterium (assembly GCA_028282925.1). Taxonomy (GTDB): domain Bacteria; phylum Desulfobacterota; class WTBG01; order CAIYCZ01; family CAIRTM01; genus JANQGV01. The sequence goes on along the minus strand of JANQGV010000165.1, from coordinate 8,273 downwards.
CTTAGTCAAAAAAGATGGCAATATGGCTATGTACGATTTTATGAACGCCTCCCCGAAGAGGACAAAATGAAATGGAGGTTACATAAATGAAAGAATATAAACTGAGCATTGACCCTCGAATATTAGAGCTTCTCGGTCCGAGCCTCTATACCAATATCTACTATGTATTGGCAGAACTTATTGCCAACGCATACGACGCAGACGCCCATAATGTCTACGTCATTGCTAATCCCGATGATATCACGGTAGAGGATGATGGGCACGGCATGTCTTATGACGATGGGGACATTGAAAAGTATTTGAATGTAGCAGCAGCGTCACGTGTGACCGAGGAGCAATCATTCACCCGATCTGGTAATCGGCGCAGGATGGGTCGCAAAGGCGTTGGTAAACTGGCAGCCTTGTCTGTTTCCGAGAACGTAGAGGTGATGACACGATGTGGAAAAGAATTATCGGGATTTGTCTTGTCTAGACACCCAACCGATAACAATCTGCTGACCCCAATTCCGGAGAATCGGATTCGCTTCACAAAAGTTGAAGGAAACGGATCTGCTGTCGTCATGCGTTCCCCGGAATACCGTCTTCACAAAACGTTGACGGCTGTAAAGAAAAATTTACTGAAGATCTTCCCTGTGGTGAACAACGATTTCCGAATTCATGTAATTCGGGGAGAAAAGAAGATTATCATAGGAGACTTTGACCGGCATGTTATGGGTGATCTATGTAGTCTGATTACTCTTGGTAGCGCATTCGACTTTCTGCGTTCGTTGGTACCACGCCAACATCCTGAGAGACATGCGGAACTTGTTGAGGGAATGGCTGCTGTCGAAATCCCGGTAGAGATGGAAAATACGGAAGGGCAAAAACGAGAATATCAGCTAAAAATTGAAGGGTGGATAGGCGCATACTCCACAACACGTGGCAGAAAGGCTGAAATTACTGATTTTCCAGACAATTTTATTTCCTTAATTGCTAATAAAAAGATGGGTGAATTCAATATTTTACCGCTTGTTGGGCAGAACAAGCTAAATGAGGTTTACGTAGTTGGGCAGCTTCATGTTGACTTGTTTGAACTCACCGAATTGCCTGATATGGCACTTAGCAATCGACAGGGGTACAAGTCGGATGATCCTCGATACTTGGCCACACTTGACTACGTAAGGAAAACGCTCCTCTCCGATATCTTGCGCAAGCGAGATTTCTATGCGGATTTGGTAGGCGCAGAAAAGAAGAAGTTGAAATTGGAAGAACAACGTCAGAAAGAAGCATTGCTCAAGGCCAACGTGGACCATTTTCGCAACGAAGTTATAAGCCGAGCAACGAAACTGATTTCTGAAAAAATCGGACTTTCCGCAAAGCTCCCCCCTGAATCTATTGAAAGGATTATTGCCGATTCTATCAACGATAATGTTCCGGATTTGGGTCTCAAACAGCAAGTTGATCAAGCAAAGCGTCGCATTCTTATCAGCCAGACGCGTGGCGATAAGCCATTTGCAGATATCATATATCAGATGCTCATCCATAACCGTTCTCCTCAAGAGGATATTCTGTATACCAACTGTGACCACGAAATTAGCCGCATCCCTGAGGGAATGAAGGTGTATGAGTATCTGCGCGATTTTTTTGTAGAAAGCTATTCTACAGAGAAAATCTTTGTCATTTTCGTTACCAGTAGAAACACGAAGAAATCTTGGGGGGCACTGACTGAGGTTGGAGCTGGGTGGATCACACAGGTTGATAACAAAATATTCAACGTCCATCCGTTTCGCCCCGAACATCCACTGGATGATGAGACGGAATGGCAAAGTACAAATCGAGAGGACTCTGGCGAGCTTTGGATGACTTCCTTGGACGCCGACATCTTTTGCCAGAAAATTGAAGCAGTGTGTGATCATTTGGGGTATAAGACAAGATCGCGTATGGACAATATGCAACACCTCTGTACACTTGTGTCTGTTCGTGATGCTTAGGAGCGCTTATGGATGCTGCCAGAAAATGGAGTTTGGATTCGAAAACTAAGGGTAAATGAAATGTTACTGTACATGCAAAATATGGAGTTACTGATGAAAAATTAGCGTTCATAACGAGTGCAAATCTGACTTTTGCAGCGATGGAAACCATGTGACTTGGAGTTTTTATCAGGGGGAGAAAGAGGGGACGTCCGTTTAATATTGACATAAAGGCGAGCAGGTGATACAAATGAGGTTATGCCACGACAAGCCCGCATAGATGCCCCCGGTGCGTTGCATCATATCATCATACGAGGGATAGAGAAAAAGGACATTTTCAGGAATGATACCGACAAGGAGCGTTTTGTCGAGCGGCTTGGCGGCATATTGACCGACACCGAGACCCCCTGTTATGCATGGTCCCTGATGTCCAACCATGTCCATTTGCTTTTAATGACCGGCACGGTGCCGATTGCCACGGTGATGCGACGTCTGCTGACCGGGTATGCCCAGGATTTTAACCGCAGTTATAAACGCCATGGTCAGTTGTTCCAGAATCGATATAAATCCATTCTGTGTGAAAAAGATTCCTATTTACTGGAGTTGATACGCTATATTCATTTGAACCCCCTGCGCGCAGGAATCGTTGCAGATATGCAGGAATTGAAAACATATCGGTATAGCGGTCATGCGGTAGTAATGGGAACACTGACACATGAATGGCAGAGTACAAAGGAAGTACTGAAATTGTTTGACAAAACACTGAGGCAGGCACGCAGGAAGTATCGAACTTTTGTGAAGGAAGGTATGAACCTGGGCCGCCGCCCCGAGCTCGTTGGGGGTGGGCTTCTCAGGTCTATTGGTGGGTGGAAATCGTTAAAGGAACACACGCGTCGGGGAGTCAGGATCAAAGGTGATGAAAGAATACTGGGATCGAGTGATTTTGTTGCCGCAGTCCTGAAACAGGTGGAAGAAGAAATGCAGCAAAGTACCTCATTGCAGATGCAGGGGTTTGATTTTGAAAAATTGTTGTCACGTGTTGCCGCGTATTATAAAACGGACATTGATGATCTTTGTAGCGGATGCCGTGAGCGCAAAATTGCTGAGATCAGATCGGCAGTATGTTATTTAGCAGCACGGAAGTTGAAGCTTAGTTGTAAATCCATTGCCCTAGAGCTTAACATCAGCCCATCGGCAGTGAGTAACGCCGTAAAGCGAGGCAAGGCGATAGTGCAAAAGGCCAAACTTGAACAAAAAATAATAAGTCAATATTAAACGGATGTCCCCTTATTTGTACTGTGAGTGCGGGCATCAGGGCCGATAACCCTAAGCATTTGCTTCACTGTGGCGTATTCTGTATCTCCGATGATTTCTTTGAACTCTTCAATTGTCTTATGCATCATGTTCCTCAAATTGCATTATTCCACTTGATACCCGATAGTTTTGTAGCCATGAAGTCGCCTGGCGTACATTTTAGCAAGCATTGGTATGTTAAGGTCTGCGTAATCATATATAACAACTTCCTTCTTCATATCATGAGAGCGGTGCAGGCGACCCGTGTACTGTGCAAGCGTTCCTTTCCATGATATAGGCAGTGTCAGAAACAGGGTGTCCAATCGAGCATCATCAAAGCCTTCGCCGAGGTAGCGGCCGGTGGCGACAATAATTCTTTCCTCATGATCCGGGATACTTTGAAGTTTTTCTTCAAGTGCCTTTCTTTGTTTCTTGCCCATGCCGCCTTTAAATACCAGGATGTTTTTTGCGTGAGGAGATAGGAGTGTCACAAGCGTTTCAATATGTTCTCTCCTTTCAGTCAACACCAACGGTGATCTATTTTCTTTCAGCGACATCAGAACATCGTCAACGATCATCCGGTTTCGCTTGTCATCAACCGATAAGGCACCATAGAGGTCATGCATTTTCAGAGAATCTGTGCTGGCAAGTGCGGCGGGTAAGCTAAAGGTGGTTTTTCTGGTAATAACTTTATGGACAAACGGTCTTGAAGCAGCCTGCTTGCGAGGATCGATTCCGTAGCGGATGGGGCCACAGTTCATGAAAATTATCGGGTGATGCCCATCTTTACGTACAACGGTTGCAGAGAGGCCGGTTACATAGCACGCTTTGCTTTGCCGGGCTACGATCTCAAAGCTTGGTGCGGAAATATGATGGCATTCATCGACAATGATGTGGCCGTACTCACCGACAATATCATCAACAACACCTCTTTTGCTCAGGCTCTGAATGGTACCAATATCAATGATTCCTGTCGGTTTTCGTTTGCCGCTTCCGATCTGACCGATGTTATCAGCCGTAATGTCAAGAAAACTCTGCAGTCGGACAATCCATTGATCAAGCAGTTGCCTGCGGTGAACCAGTATCAGGGTGTTGACTCCGCGTTTTGCCAGTAAATATATTGCAACTACCGTTTTCCCAAACGCCGTAGTAGCAGCCAAAATCCCATTGTCATGCCGAAGCATTTCCTCTGCGGCCGGCTTTTGCTCATGCCGAAGTTCTCCGGTGAATATGCAGTTTATGGGAACACCCGGGAAACGTTCGTCAACCACAGATGGTTTTATGTTGAGTGAGTGCAGAAGTTCCGTTACTTCATCCAGGCAGCCGCGCGGCAATCCGATGTGGTCCGGAAAATCTTCACAGCAATGAATGATGCGGGGCTTGTCATATGTCGGCAATCGCATTGCCTGGTTTTTATAAAATTCCGGATTTTGAAAAGCGGCAATCCGGATTAGACGGTTCCGTAATGCAGGAGGCAGCACGGCCTTTTCAATATAGATCTGATTGCCGAGCACCAGTTGCACTTTTTCCGGCAATGGCCCCATGATGGGTTTTTGTTGCATCTGCCGTGAGGGAGGTTGTTGCCATGGGAAAACATCGTCTTCTTCTGTAATACATGCCTTTACACCTGTAATATCTCCACGCTGCATGGCTGCAGTTACTATCGTTTTTACATCATGAGGAAGCATCTTTGTTGCTGAAGACAAGAATGCCCACTGGTCATCATAAGGATTGAAATTTTGATCCAGGAAAAGAGTATTCCCCATTTCGCGTGGTTTTTTCTGAAGCGGCAGCGCGATAAGATTTCCAAAACCGCCTGCCGGCATTGTATCCTGGCTTGGGCGAAAAGGGGGACGCCCTTAAATATTTAAATAAGTATCGCGTGGTGGCGTGGGATGTGATGGAAGGGTTCAATTGAACGTTTCCGGCCTTTGGCAAAATTTGGATATAACAACCCGTAATCTTTCAGGAGATTACGGGTTTTGTTTTTTTGGGTAACATTTGAGATTTTGTTCTGTTTTAGAGATATTGCTTAGGTCGGGCTAATAGTTAGGTTATTGACTAACTGTATGTAGTGTAATACCCTAGATAAGTTTGATGGGTGTGTTATTGTTATTAATATAGACGCACTTTTTGGTTTTAAGATATAGTGGTTTATTCGGATGTTTTAAAATAAAGGAGGGAGAACCAATGAGGAAGTACGGATATGGGTATGCGTGCAGGGCGTTGCTCTGTGTGCTGGTAATGGTGCTGATGTTTTTCGGGGGATGTGATATTGAACAGATCCCGGATGTTGAAGATGGGTCGCAATGGGAAAAGGTCATAGAGCCCGGGTTCGGCAGCGTGAACAACTATTCGATTGTAGCCATGGCCGAGTATCAGGACTCTTTGTATGTGATGACCCGTAATGAGGCCGAGGGTGCCGAGATCTGGCGAGGCGACGGAACCACCTGGGAGCAGGTGCCGTATCCCGGCGGCGAGATGAACGGGGTATACGGCAACCCCTGGCTTAACTGCCTGTGGGGTGAGATGATTGTGTTTAACGACAAGCTGTACTGCGGTTTTTCTTCTGGGTGCCAGGGCCGGGTGCGCCGCTCAACGGGATGTGAAATCTGGCGCTACGACGGCACCACCTGGGAGCCGGTTATCTCCGCCCGGAAAGACTCTGAGGAGACCGGAACGATCAGCGCAATCAGCGGCTGCGACGATTCAGACAGTGAAACAACGGCAGTGTTTACCGACAGCAGTAAGAGCTGGCAGGCCGACCAGTGGGCCGGCGCGACGCTGGAGATCATGAGCGGTGACGGGAAATTCAGGCTGTTTGATATTCTCTCTAATACGGCAACCGAGGTGGTGGTGCAGCAGAATGAGGTAGACAGCACCGCCAATGATGACTTTACCGAGTACACCATTTGCGGGGCCCAGCATCTTGATAATCCGTTTCCGCCCCATGAAACCGATCTCGGGGCGGTGACGACCGGCGACACCTATGAAATCGGGACCGGTATGGATGAAAGCGGGTTCGGCGACTACTGGAACCGGATGGTAACCGGCATGGTGATTTTCGAGGGCAAGCTGTACGTCAGCACCGGCCTCAACTATGAACGCGGCGGGCAGATCTGGTATACCGAAGACGGCGACACCTGGACCGTGACCGAGCCCACAAACAGCTTCGGCAATTATCATAACAACGATCTGTATCCCCGCGGCATTAAGCCGGTGAGCACCAGCATAACCGACCTGTGTGTATCATCGGTGTCCGGCGAGCCCGTGCTCTATGCCGGCGGCACCGGTGCTTCGGGCGACCAGGGGCGCTGCTCCCGGATGGCAAAGCTGACCGAAAGCGGATGGGAGCTGATTGTGGATGCCGGGGTTGATGACAATGATGAAGGCTCCAATGAAAACGGGTTCGGGTGCGGTATGGACTGCTCCATGTTCAACGGAGATTTTATGCCCTGGAGCCTGGCCGATTTTAACGGCATGCTGCATGTAGGCATACAGTCGCTGGCCGGGGCCCGGGTTATGTACACGCCCACCGGCAGCTCCGAAGACGGGAGCTGGTTTCACAGCGTGGGCGGCGACGACGGCAGCCTGCCCAACGGCTTTGACGGCAAGCGCAACATGAGCAGCCTGTTCTACTATCAAAATACGGCCGCAAACCTGTTTGTGGACAACGATACCATGTATGCAGGGCTGGTGTCCCTGTTTGCGCCCACCATCGGCGCCACCCAGGAGAGCCTTACCGGTGCGCAGCTCTGGAAAACAGAGGACGGTCTAACCTGGCTGCCGGTAACCCGCAACGGCTTCGGCGACAAGCATGCAACCGCCTTCGATGCTTTTGTTAAGTACAAGGGGTATCTCTATGCATCGATAAACAAGGGCACCGTAGACAGCCCCGAAGGTCTTGAGCCGCCCGAGGGCGGCATGATCTATCGCCAGTCTGTTGTCCCTTCAACCCCGCAGCCGCAGTTTGATAAGGTTGATACCTATGCAACAACCATCCCCGGGGACAATGATCCGGCAGATGTGTACTACCCGAAAGCCGACAACGCAACGCAATCGTTTCCGGTTGCGCTTTTGCTGCAGGGCGGCCGGGTTGATAAATCCTATTATGCAACCTATGCCCGCACGGTTGCCCAATATGGATTCATCGTGGTGGTGCCCAACCATATGAACGTTTTTGAATTTCCGGGGTATTCGTCCGAGGGTCTTTTTTCCCAGGCGCGGCAGATGAACGATACGCTGTCGTATACGGCGGCGCAAAACGATAACGCCTCATCGCCGCTTTACGGGCTGGTTGATACCGAAACCCTGGTCATGCTGGGCCATTCATTCGGCGCGGCCTGCACAATCGGTGCTATCCAGAACGAGTGCGAGTATCCTTTTTGTGATGAGGGTGAAACCTTCGTGCTGCCCGAGGAGCTTAAGGCGGTGGCGCTGTGCGGCATCAATACCAAACCGCGGGGCAAACCCTTTGATTTCAAGATCAGGGAAACCTACAACAACGGCATGCCCATGGCGATCATCAACGGCAGCATCGATAATAATGCCAGGTATTCAGTAACCCAGCAGTCGTACGACCTGATACAGGACCCGCCCAAAATGTTTGTCTCTATTGAGGGTGCAAACCATTATGTGCTGTGCGATGTGAATAATCCGCCGGGGCCCGGGGAAGATCCCAACGAGCCCACGCTGGACCAGGCCGTAGCCATTGAGACCTCGGCCCGCTGGAGCGCCCTGTTTTTGCGGGCCTATGCCTTGAACGACCAGGAGGCTCTGTACTATGTCTCCACCTCGGGCAAGGATATTGACCCCAATGTTGAGGTGTTTATTGAAACTGAATAGCTGAAACAGGCGGGATTAATATAATAATTAAAATCACCGGCTCCGGCATTGGAGCCGGTGATTTTTTTACGATCAGGAGAGAATATATTTATAAGACGCTGCGCGTCTTCTACCCCCTTTCTTTGTTCGCCCCAAAGAAAGGGGGGAAAGAAAGGGCGCCCTGCAACTTGTCACGACGAAAACGTC